>CAZJGH010000025.1:0-11425 GCA_964545405.1 uncultured Planctomycetales bacterium | reverse complement strand
GGAAGAATCGGTTGCCGGCAGCAACCAGATCCGCTGCGTCGCTTGACCAATCCGTTGGTTGGTCAACTTGGCCGCAGGCTGCGTTGTCGTAGTCGCCGTAGGCATCGAATGATGACGAGGCATCATCGAGCGGAGAAGCGACATCGACACAAGCGGTCTCACTCACCAAGGAGGAGGCACGGTAATCGACGATTACCGAGGTACCGGTGTTGGCCTGAGTCGAAGTAGGCTCCAGGGTCACTGCTGAAAGTGAATTCAGCGTGCCGCCGAAATCGAACCAGTGGGTGTAGACCTTGCTGACTCGAGTGACGAAATCGACCTGGCCCCAATAGAGCTCAGGACCGAAGCCCTTGGTGGTCGAACCTTGGTTCTGCCCGGTAGTGAAGTAGCCACCGTATGGGTGCGTACCTTTAGGTGGAAGGTCAGGACTGACCAACTGCCAGGTACCGCCGGTGTCCTGACCGCCAGCACTGAATACGCGGAAGGCCGGGACGTTGGACGAACCAACCATGATCTGCACCTGGAAGCCATTGAAGCCCCATTCGCCACCACGTGGGTAGCAACGGTAACGCATCAACAGCGGCAGGGCGATACTCGGGTAGTAACCACGCGAGTAGGTAGGAGTCGAAGCCGAGACCACGCGGATCGGGACACCCCAACCGTTAATCGGGTTACCTCCTTCCAAACTACCGCCGTTAGGCTTCGGGAAGGCAGTGTCGCGCCAAGTATAGGTGGTCTGGAAGTCAGGCCATGGGTACATGAACACGCCACCAGCAGTCTGGAACTTGTTCACGTTGGAGATGGAGTAGCTGCTATCGAAGCAGATGGTCTCATCGAGGTCGGCATATGTCTGGGCATCTTGACCGTAGCCGAAGATGTTCTCGTCGTAGTTGTTCGAAGTCAGACGACGTAGACCAGAGTTAGGATACGAAGGGTAACCAGAGGCTGGGTCGATGTAGTCATCAGCGAAACGGCGCGAGTGTGCCAGGGCCACCGAGTAACGTGCGAAAGTGTCATCGAACAACACGCCTTCGAATGGTGACCAGTTCAAGCCTTCGATATCGAGGTTGAACTCGGCGTTACTGGTGAGGCCGAAACCGAGGTGATGATATCCCCACATGGTCAGCAGCACGGAGCCAGACGGGACCAGCGGAGTCATGATGCCGGAAGTGAACTTGAGGCGTTGACCGACGTACTGGTTACTCTGGTCAGCTTGGCGTGAGAAACGAGTCAGCGCACGACCGCGCAGGATCCCGTCGCCGACTTGTGCACCGATCTGACCACCGTATTCAGGGGCCTGGTCGTTGTCTTCATCGACGCCGTTACCGCGCAGAGCGAAGTAGTTCTCGGAAGGAACCGTGCCGGTCAGGGTCAGCTGAGCACTGGTCTGTGAGCTATGTCCAGCGACGAAGCCGCTGAAGTTCACTGAGTTGCCAGACAGGTCGAGGACTCCGCTGGAACCGTCACGCAGTGCCAAGGAGATCTGCTGAGCCGCGCCCAAACCGAATGGGTCACTGACACCAGCCACTGGTGCCAAGGTGAATCCTTGAGCATCGCCAGTGGTCGACACAGGGCCGAACATGATGTTTCCCGAACCGGAACCAGGGCCGAAGCCAGGTAGGCGGTCGATGTAATCAGCCACGGTCTCGCCGGTGCTTGAGTTCCACTCGTCATCGGCGATCACGTCGACACCGTTGTTGTTGTCGGTGCTGGCAAGGACCATCGAATCCAGTGAGCGTACGGTGCCCACATCGATCGGTTCACTGAAACGCACGGAGAAGGTCGCGAATGGATCCACGCCAGTAGCTGGCAAGGTGTCAGGTGTTGGCGTGATGGTCACGAAACACAGCTGCACACCGGAATCCGCCAAGGTGTACTTGGTGGTCAGGTAACCACCGACACCGGAAGTGCCACCAGGCAATGAGCCGAGCAGCAATGAACCAGTCACAACGTAAGCGCTGTCATCAGATGGATCGATGACCTGGGTGACCTGCACCAAAGCCGCGCCGACCTCGATGACGTCGCCGACCTTCGGAGTGATCGGGCGACAACCGAGTGCGTCGATCGCGTAGGTGATAGTTCGCAGGAAGCCGATCTCGACTACCGATGCGACGGTGATGTCCTGGGTGACGATCAAGTCAGGCTTGAGGTTGTCGACCAGGAAGCCGTTGAACACGTCGAAAGTGTTACCGGTACGGAAGGCTCGAACCGAAACTGGATCGAAGCCGGAGAACTCATGTGGCTCGAGGATAGATGAGCCGTTGGAGTCACGAACCACGTCGAAGGTGTGCGAACCGGACTTGTTGGTGAGCAACAGGTTCTGGTTCATGTACGGGTTCTTCGCGGTAGGGATGCGCAACTTCACGTTGGGGTCGACCAAGCCAACCGACTCAGGGAAGCCAACGCCGTTCTCAGGAATGCCGAGACTTTCGGAATCGAGACGCGAGATGGTCGGGTCGAGGATGACGATGCCCTTAGGCTGGCCATCTTGACCTGTCCCCTCCTTGACGATGTAACGCACCTCAAGGCTCTGGAAGTTCTCTTCGCTGGTGCCGATCAGGACCTGGATGGTCTGGCGATCGACGGTAGCTGGATCGAGGAACTCACTGAAGATCAGCTGCACACAACCGTTTCGAGCGACCTTAGTGAAAGGTGCTGGCTCATCGAAGGACTTGGACTGCAGCGAAGCAAGACCTGAAGTCGCATCAGAGTAGGCGGAAGTGAAGGTGGATGACGCGAAGGGCGCCGCGATGGTCAGGGTTTCCTTCTGGGTGATCGGGTTCAGGCCCAAGGTGTAGACGACACCATCGGATTGAACGCTCTCACGAATAAGGACGTCTGAGTCGATAAGCAGGCCATCGCCATCGAAGACGTCAACCAGACGCCCCCACTGCATGTCCTCGAGGAACAATGTGGACTTGCCACTGCCGGCGCCAGTACCTAGGCCGGAGGACAAGTCGTACTTAGCCGCACCGCACCCCATCAGCGCGACCGCTGGCAGGGAAAGGCCCAGGAGGAATATCTTTTTGAGGATCTGATTCATTTGTCATCCAGAGATTAGTTAGTCCAAACGATGCCTAGACCATCGAGTGCAGGGCGCAAGCCCAAATCAGCGTTCGACTTGAAGGTGACACGGATCTGGAAGTACTTGTAGCCTTGGTCTTCCAGGTCAGAGAAGTCGGTGGTCCATTCGCTTGGTGAACTCACGCTAGCGCTACCGCTGCCGTTGAAGTCACCGTAGTTATCGAATGGAGCATCAGCGCTGGTCAGAGGTGATGGGTTCAAGTCTGGGTCGCCATCATGGCCCACTGCAGCAGTGCCGCGGAACTCGACTACCAGTGAAGTACCGGTCGGCTGGTTGGCATCTGGTGGCTCGACGACCACGTCGACAGAGCTTCCGGCTGACAGGGTCGCGCCGAAATCGAACCAGTGGCTGTACATCCGTGAGGTATCCAAGGCGAAGTCGGCTTGAGCCCAGTAGACCAGTTCATCACCGATCGACGGGGTTGGAGCACCACCTGGCAAGAAACCACCAGTCGGCTGAGTACCACCCTTGGCAGGGTTGTCAGGCTGAACCTGTTCCCACTCACTGCTACTGTTCTGACCACCTACAGAGTAGATACGGCAGATAGGCGAGTAAGGAGGAGTCAGACCAGGAGGAACGATCGCCGTGGTGGTGAATGCGTTCAATCCCAAGCTGTTGCTCTGCGGGAAGGTGCGGAAGCGAGTCAGCAGTGGCAAGGCAACCGAAGGCGCGAAGCCAGGGTTCCAGGCGAAGATCTCACCTGAATCGGTCAGGTACTGAAGACCTGGAGTCGGAGCAGATGCGCCGCCGAGGTAATCCTGCGAGATAGCAGTATCACGCCAGATGTAGTCGGTGGTGAAATCAGGCCAAGGCAAGTAGTTCACGCCGTTGTTGATGAACACGTTGACGCCCTGGGTGTAGTAGCTGCTGCGGAACACTTCCACTTCATCAACGCCAGTGGTCACGCCTTCTACCCAACCAAGGATGTTGGCATCGAAGCTCTCGGTCACCAGACCGGATGCAGGGTAGATCGGGTTACCGGAGATCGGGTCGAGAATCTCGTCTGGCTGGTACTCGGAGGTAGCCAGCGACAGCGAGATGTCAGAGAAGCCTTCGTCATAGACCACGCCGAAGGCTGGAGCCCAGTTGAAGCCGGTTACGGTGACGTTGTACTCGGTCGGGTCGGTGTAGCCGAAGCCGAAGTCGTGTGCACGGTAAACGCCCATGACCACAGCACCAGCTGGAGTCAGCGGCTCATTGACCGTCGCGCCGAGCGGACGGTTGGAGATAGCCTCACTGGTGGAGTCGGCACTACGCGAGAAGCGCTGTGGAACGCGACCGGTGATCTCGCCGGCGTTCGGCAAGGTGACTTGACCGGCCCACTCGGACAGGCCATCGCCGTTCTCGTCCAAGGAAGCGCCGCGCAAGCTGAGGCTCTTGATGTTGGCCGTGGTGGCGGAGACGGAAATCAGTTCCGCTTGGCCTTCGTTACCAGCGACGAAACTCGACAGGTCGATGGCGTTACCGGACAAGTCCTTGATGCCATCAGCGCCATCGCGCAAAGCCACTACGAAAGCGTGGTCGCTGCCTGGGTCATTCCAGCCGGCGGAAGGCGACAGGGTGAACACCCGGTTGCCGTCGGTCGCCTCGATGCTGCCGAACATGACTCGCCCACCGAACTCTGATGCCGGATCGGAACCGGTAGTGGTAGCACGGAAGTCGTAGCCACGCTGACGGTCGATGAAGTCACCGACAGTCTCACCAGCGGTGATCTGGCGGAACCATGCAGCTTCGATCTCGTATGGATCATCGATAGCACCAGTGGCGGTGTCGTCAGGACTTGCGATCACGAAGCTCTTCATCGAGCGCATCGTGTTGGGGTCGATCGGCTCGTCGAAGCGTACGGTGACGGTCGCGTTAGGATCGATGTTGCGCACTGGGAAGTCCGCAGGGTTGGTCGGTGGTGGCTGGATATCGAGGTAGCAGACCTGAACCGAAGCATCGACCGGGGTGTAACGCGTGGTGTAACGAGCAGCCAACGCGGTGGCACCAAGAGTCACGCTTGAATCAGCGTTCTCGACTGATGTGCGTACACGGTAGGCCGACGGGGTACTCGAGTTGAGCACGTCAGAAACCATGTAGAGACCAGTGCCGATCTCGAAGATGTCGCCGACCTTCGGCAACATAGGCTGACAGCGGACCGCGTCGATCGAGTAGGTCATGTCGACGACGGTGGATGTCGCAGCATCTACGGAAGCGACGGTCGCTTGCTGAACACCGACCAAGTGTGGACGGGTGGCATCACGCAAGAAGCCTCGGTAAGGATCAGTGTCGTTACCGGTACGCGCGGCGCGAACCAAGATCCGCTTGCCACTGATGTACTCCTCGTAAGGCTCGGAATAAGGATCCTGAACCGAAGGAGTGCGACTGCCGTCGAGGCTGGTAAGGACATTAGGCTGACCGAGCAGTGGGTCAGGCACCGTTGGAATGCGGAACGCGATGTTGGCGTTGAGCGGATCGATTGAATCCGGGAAACCAATCGAGTTCTGTGGAACAGACTCTTGCGCTGCCTCTAGAGCCGAAACCGTAGGATCGAAGATCACGTAGCCCTTTTCGGTAAGCGGGTTGTTTTCGACGACGTAACGCCCAGCGAACGACAGCTGGGGCGGATCACCTACGAAGACCTGAACAGTGGAGAAATCGACCGTGCTTGGATCGAGTTGATCAGAGAACTGCAAACGCACTGCTGCGTTGCGAGCAATCATGGTCATTGGCGGAGCAGCGCCAACTTCCTTGGCACTGATGTTCTGCAGGTTGGACTCGGCTGATGCCAACAGGGTGGCGAAAGCGGAGGAAGCACCTGGCTGCAGGACGGTAAGGGTTTCGCGCTGGTTGACAGGGTTGGTAGCCAACAGGTAATTGACGCCGTCAGAATCCAGCAAATGGTTAATAAGTACATCGGACTCGATCAATGTGCCGTTTACGTCGTGCACATCGACTAAGCGTCCCCAGTCGGCGGATTCTAGAAATAGCCCCAATGATTTATTGGAGGAGCCGCCAATGCCACTACCGAGGCCTGAGCCGCCGGTAATACAGCCGCCACCGACGAGGGCAGCAGCGAGGCCAATGAGAGAAATTTTGGAGAAAAGTTTCATCCTAAGTGGTTATGTCGTTCGATTCGGTGGGACAGGTCTGTTTCAAGGTGCGAAAGCCAAGATACAGGCCTTCTATCCTAAAGGTGCGCGAGGTAGTTCGCTTGGGTCATCTGAGCAAATCCCGTACCAACATCATTGAGGCAGGAGAACGCGGTTTTTCTAGGCAAGAACGCCCAGCTGGTGCGAAACCGCACGACTCCCAGGGCTGTGTAATGAAAGGACTTAGCCGCCCCAGGTGTAGCCCGCAGCGGTCGCCTCGTCACGGCGTAAAAACGGCCTCAAATTCTCCGGTGAGATGCGCAATGCCGCCTGAGAATGAACTGCATGCACACGGTGGGTTGATCGGCAGCCAGCGTAGTCTACGGGGAGCAGGGAATCGCAAAATGAGCAGAGAAAGCTACGCCTTGCAGCGCCAATTACGCGCCAAGGGGCTTGTATTCCCTCGACCCGAGTAATGCAATCCTCGTTGGGGCAGAGCCCCAAATCATGCTCATAGTTGCCTGCTGGCAGTGGTGCCAAGGCTGGAAGTGGCCATTTGTCCTCCCCCAGCATGGCCAAGAAGACCACCTGACGGACAATCGGCCCCATGGCTGCCTGCTCGAAATACACTGCTCGAGGATCCCCATCGATTTCTGCTGGAAGCTCCTCGCAACGAGGCAAAGGGTGCAGAAGAAGGCATGATTCGAGTGCCGGGTTCTTCAGATGTTCGAGGGTGACTCCTGGGTACGAGCCGCTGGAATCGACCTCAGCCCCTCTCTCAGCCTGCATTCTGGTCAGATACATGGCGTCCAGGCTGTCGATCTCGGGAGGATCCTCCCTGAAGAGGCTCTTTTGGACCAACCCCTTAGGTTCAAGAATGCGTGCCTCAATCGAGCCTGTCCATTCTGAGAACATGGGGTTCTTCCCCCATCGCAATCGATAATCGAACTTATCAAGAATGCGGCGTTCGAAGCTGGCCTCCCAATCAAGACCTTTACCGGGCAGCAGCACTAAGCGTGCGCCGAGAATGGCCAATCCCCAAGCGAGCGAACGAGCAGTTCGCCCGTTGCGCAGATCACCCATGATGCCGATGGTGCGTCCCTCGAAGCTCCCCCAACGCCTGAACAAGGTGTACAGGTCGACGAGGGTTTGGGTCGGATGTCCAAGGCGGCCGTCGCCACCGTTCACCACCGGCACTCCAGCATGCAGGCTCGCCAAGCGCGAAGCCCCATCTTGAGGGTGGCGCAGGACCATCAGGTCGCAATAGCTGCCGATTACTCGAGCCGTATCTGCGAGAGTCTCGCCTTTGGTGCCGCTGCTGGTCTTCGGGTCGGCAACCGTAATGACCGAGGCTCCAAGACGATGCGCAGCTGACTCGAAAGACAAGCGAGTGCGCGTGGAAGGTTCGGCGAATACCGTTGCGATCACTTGGCCACGCAGGGCGTCACTGAACTCAAGCGGTCTGCTTTCCACCTCGCGGGCGCGTCGAAAGAACGCCTCAAGGAAAGCTGGATTGAAGGCTTCAGCAGAATGAAGTCCTTCCATCACCGGCAGGAGTTGCATCACGACGGATTCTATTTCACGGTCAGCCGGGGGGCGAGTGCAACCCGGCGCGACACAGGATAACCGTCACGGCTGCTGACGGGAATCTCTTGCTGTTAGTGCTTCAAGTTCTTCGCGCTCAGCCTGGTTAATTGCAAGCAACTGGCCACTTGGCGGCACTGGCCCCAGTTGCGCGAGGATTTCCCCGGTCAAGAGAGCTGGGAGGTCGGCGTGCTGACTGGGCTCGGTACTGGTGAAATCCCGCGGCAGGACCTCTTGTGGGTCCCATGCGGCAGGGAGATCGCAGCGATTTACCACCAGGATGTCGTGCTTGGGTCGCGCCAATACCTGCTCCAGCAGCTGATCCGAAGGTGGGGCTACAGCATCCAGCATCCAAATGACCCTCCAGGCAGAGGATATCGCCAGCCGACTCATGGCCACGGCATCGGCATCGACACCAACAGCCTGTTCCCAAACACCTGCGCTGTCGGTCAGGTTCACTCGAAACGCTTCGGCACCTTCACCGAGCAGCAGTGGCGCTGAAACCAAGTCGCGGGTAGTGCCGGCCGCAGCACTAGCAGTGACACGCTGCTCCTTCAACCAGGAGTTGAACAGCGTCGACTTGCCGGCGTTAGGTGGGCCAGCCAACAACAGGGTCGGTGGTTGAGCAAGGATCCCGCCCCAATGGTTCCATCGCTGCATGGAGACAGCTTCAGCCTGCCTGACCTTTTCCGCGGATCCAGCCAAGTGTTGTATACATCGACCCCAAGCATCACCTTCTCGAGCAGCGAAGATGCGAGCCGCTAGTGGCGAAGAAGCGAACAGCAGATCCTTGTTCTCAGTTCCGAAGCCGCTCTCTTCCTTCCAGTCAGCCGCGAGGAGAAGGCTGCGCAATGAAGCAGCAACACCAAAGCCACCGTGCAAATGCAGCTCGACGATCGCATCGCCCTCACTGATCGGCAGTCGTCGACACCAACACAACGCCTGGTCGAAATCGAGGTTCTTCCTCAGCAACAACATCTTGTCGACGACCAGCGGCGTCTTAAGGCCAAGCAGCTCCTGGATGGTCGACTGAGGTGCTGCCAGCTCCCAAATGGACAGGGCACTTGCGCCTGCCGCTGAAAGGCGACGAAAACTAGGCACCGCTTTGGTGGTCAGAAACGTAGAAGGACAGGGCTTCAAGTACCGGTGACTCACGATGCTCCCAAGTCGGCAACAAGCTCGCCATACGTGGTGCATCACCGCCACAGATGAAGCGCTTCGCGACGCAATCGAAACGCTGTTCGAAGCTGGCGGCCAACCCCTCGATCGCTGCAGCCATGGCACCGCTGGTGCCTGCGAAGACCGCCGATGCCGTATCGATCGGGACGACCTCCTGGCCAGCGATTGGTGCACACAAATGCGGGCATGCGCTTGCGAGCGCCTGTTCCTGCAGACTCAAGCCGGCACCGATCGCCCCACCCCGAAAGCAGCCATTGGCGTCAACTAAATCAAGCGTGAAGGCGGTACCGCAGTCTGCAACCAGGATGGCGCGGTGGGTCTGCTCGAACAGGAACCAAGCTGAGAGCAAACGATCGATACCGGTGCCGCTAGTCACTACCTCGAGAGGTAGGTCCGCAGCACTGACCTGATGACATTCGAAGCCAGTCCACAAATCCGCCATAAGTTGGCCATCAGCTTGTGGCGAAGTGCTTGCGATGACGACCCTCGAAGGATGGAGAACGCCTAGCTTCGTGCGCGCTTTGGCGACGGCTTCACCATCGCGCCAATCGAAAGGCTGCCAATCGACACCAGAGCCATCACGCAGCTTCACCCTGCTATTGCCCACATCGGCCAGCAGGACGTGCTCAGCCACGGCGCTATTTGGGCAAGCGATAGGTCAGGGTGCGAATACCGCCCAAGCGCTCGATACGCACGTTCAAGGTATCCGTATCCAACTTCCGGATGGACTCGAACAGTTGGTCGCGGTCGGTAGCGGCCTGACCGTTGACTTCGAGAACGATGTCGTCGGCACGCAGGCCAAGACGCTCGAAGATGGAGTTCGGCGGTACGCTCTTGATGCGCAAGCCGACCACCTCGTTCGACATCGGGTCGCGGTAGACACGATGCGGCACCGAACTGAGAATCTCCTCTTGCGACATCGACTGCAGTGCGCTGACATCTTCCTGGCCGACTGCATAACTATTCGGCACTACCTCGCGAGTGATGGTCGGGATGACGAAGGTCGCTCCTTCACCAGCGCCAGGCTTGGTGACATCCTCAGATCCGACGAAGACCCGGTCGGCATCGACTTCGTAGGTTGAGGCATAGACCTTAAGCAGCTCGCCGCTATCGACGATCTCGATCTCTACCCATCCTGGCTGCACGGACTTGAGGCGCAGCTTCAGGCCGGCCTTAGTCGCGAGCTCGAAGGTGTCTCCGACGACCAGGAAATCACCGACGATCTTGTCATCGGACGAGGTCTCTCCGCGTGCCTGAATCCAAGCCATGCTCGGCGATTGGATCATGGGGACCTCGATATCCTCGGCAACCAATACCGGGCGCGCCACGACTGGCTCGTTATCCTCGGGCTTGATCGGCTCGACATAGCCGGTGATATTCAGCTCCTGAAGAACCGCATAATCAGCATATGGCTTCAGGTGAGTCGCGTCCTTGGGGCCCATATTGCCACCGAAGCTCCCCTCAAGGGCCTTGATGTCGAGGGACTTGTTGATGGTGTCTTGGTTCTTGATGAAATCAACCATCTTCCAGGCAAAGCCTGCAAGAGTACCGATACCCGCTAGCACGAGCACAAAACGGAGCAACTTCTCGTTCACGAATAGCATCTTAGCGGTGTCCTCTGCGGATTGCGACGCACTTAGAGCTGACCTTCTTCCCCTTCCGCGGCCAAAGTCTGCAGGGTTTTGAGCATCGAATCCAGTCCAGCACCAGTTACCGCTGATATTGCCACATGGGGTTTGTCGATCGCGGCGAAGAAATCGCGGGCGCGCTGCGCTGATTCATCGTCCTCGATCTTGGTGGCGACCACCAAGGTCGGACGGCTGGCGAGCTCAGCGCTGTAGCCCTCGAGCTCCCCCCTGATTACCCGGTAGGCGTCTTCCGGCTCCTGCATGGCCATCGACGAACAATCGACAAGGTGCAACAGGACCCTAGTCCGCTCCACATGGCGCAAGAACTGGTGTCCGAGCCCTTTCCCTTCGTGAGCTCCCTCAATCAGGCCGGGGATATCAGCGATCACTAGCTGGCGCTCACTATCACCGAAATCCAGGATGCCCAACGATGGGTCGAGGGTCGTGAACGGGTAGTCAGCGACCCTTGGTCGAGCTGCAGTCACACGACGAACGAATGTGCTCTTGCCGGCATTGGGCAAGCCCAACAGGCCGACATCAGCTACCAGCTTCAACTCCAGGCGCAGCTTCCGCCTTTCACCAGCTAGACCTTTCTCAACGCGATCTGGGGCTTGATTGACCGATGTGGCGAAGCGCGCGTTGCCACGCCCTGCCTTGCCACCGGCTGCGACCACTACCGACGCACCGTCGTGGTCGAGGTCTGCGAGCAGGTTGCCGCGCTCGAAATCGAACACCTGGGTGCCGACAGGCACTGACACGATCAGCTTGTCGCCACTCTTGCCGGTGCGGTTGTTGCCACCACCAGGCTGGCCGTTACCGGCACACGCGTGATAGTTCCGTGACACCCTGAACAGTGAATTCTGCTGCACGTCAGC
>CAZJGH010000024.1:0-19327 GCA_964545405.1 uncultured Planctomycetales bacterium | reverse complement strand
CTGGGCTTGGCCACTGTCCGCGCCGCCACGCGCGTCATGGCGGTCACGCTGCAGTCGCGCCCAGCGCAAGGTCCGTGCTACAGCGGATGACACTAGGCGCTTATCGCGTGGATCGGCTGGGCACTCATCCAGTAGCATCGCCACGTCGGGAGCAAGTGCCGCTTGTACATCGAATGCCACATCAGGGGTCCAGTCGACCATGCCGCCATGCACCGGGTGGGCGATCTTCACG
This sequence comes from uncultured Planctomycetales bacterium, assembly GCA_964545405.1. Classification (GTDB taxonomy): domain Bacteria; phylum Planctomycetota; class UBA1135; order UBA1135; family UBA1135. The sequence continues at coordinate 19,095 of CAZJGH010000024.1, read as the reverse complement.
CCGTGGTCGGTGATCTTCGAGATGGCGGACAAGGAGAACGCCTGGAATCCACCGGAGTCGGTCAATACCGGGCCATCCCACGCCATCATCTTGTGGAGGCCGCCAAGCTTCTCGACGGATTCCACTCCTGGGCGGGCGAACAGGTGGAAGCTGTTGGCCAGCATCATCTCCACACCCATCGGGCGCATCCGGTCAGGCCACGGCCCACGCAGCATGCCACGGGTGGCGACCGGCATGAATGTCGGTGTGGCAACTTCGCCATGCGGAGTTACCAACGTGCCGAGACGGGGGCCATCGGCGGCACCCTGATGGTGAATGAAGCGGAAGGTCACGGGCTAAGGCAGCAGCAGATTCAGGTCCGCGGTCAACGGCACCAGTTGCGCACTAGGGTAGTAATGCGCCAGGATTGCTGTTGAGCTCAAACCACTTTTTGACATGCGCATCGCGCCGTCTTGGCACAGGCCGACACCGTGCCCGGCACCGTAACCGGTGACGACCAGGCTGCCATCTGATTGACGACGGATGTCCTCGATCTGTGTCGAAGGCAGGTGCAGGGCTGCCCGGATGGCGTCGGCGGGAACATCGACATGTTCATCTGGGCCGATCAAGCGCAGCTCCAATTGACGACCGGTGTCATCCTGCTCGCTGATCACGATGGCCTTCAGCCATGAGCCAAGCTGGTAACGCTTGGCCAGGTCGTCGAGTTCCACGGCGCTCACGGTGTGTTCCCAGAGCTCGCGCGGATTGCGGCATTCAGGTTCGAATACACCGGCCAAAGGCGCGATGTCGTTCGGTGCGAAGGCGGCATCCTTGGCATTGGCGGTGCCACCACCGCAGTTGCTGTGGAAGTAAGCCGGGACCAACTCACCCTCCCAGCGCAACACCGTGCCTCGCGTGGCGGCTACGGCTTCACGAGCCTGTTTGGTGATGAAGTCGGTGCTGGTGAAGACTTGGTCGGAAGTGTTGTCCTTGAGCGTACGTTGTTGACCAAGGCGATAGAGCGCATAGGTGCGTGCGGCGATGGACTGTGCGCGCATCGCGGCCTGGGCATTCGGAACCATCGTCGACATCTCACCGCACACGACTCCAAGCACATAGTCTTCAAGCGGCAGTTCTAGCGACAATCGCATGGACCGTCCGCTGCGCGCGTCGTCGTCCTTGACCGACCTGATATGCAGGCGACCAGGATAAAGGTAGGTGTTCAGCCTCAGGGCTTCGCTGCCGGTGGTCTCCAGGATCAGATGCTTGTGGTGGGTACGGAAGGCCTCTAGCTGCAGGCCGATAGGAGTCTGAGCTAACTGGCCGCGTAGACCGCCACTCCATTTTCGAATAACCGGTTCGGTAGGGTCGTCGGCGTTGAGCAACTGCCAACTACCGGTTATCTCGACATCCACGGGCCGATTGCCACGCAGGGCACTGAGCTCGACGTTGATCAGTGGATTCAGCAGCGTCGGTGCTGTCGGGGAGGGTGTCTCGACACTCGGATAGAGCAGTCGACTCCCTTGCCATAGCACCAGCAGCAGCACCAGGGTCAGGGCTAGATTTCTAACCGCAGGATTCATCAGCCGCGACTTTCCTCGGTCGGCGGTGGTTGCTGACCGATCGCGGCCCAACCTTCAGTGGATAGGAGTCGCCCTTGCGGGGTACGCTGCAAGAGGCCTTGGCGGATCAACCAAGGTTCGATGACTTCGGCGATGGTGTCCTCAGCTTCTCCGACAGCGACGGCGAGGTTCTTCAAACCCAGTGGTCGTCCACTGGCTGAGGCCAACGCTTCAAGCACACGGCGATCGGGGCGTTCCAAGCCGCGTGCGTCGATCTCGAGTAGTTCGAAAGTACGCTTGACCACCGAGCTGCTGACCATGTTGTCGTTCTCAAGCTGGGCGATATCCCTTGCGCGGCGTAACAGGCGGTTGGCGATGCGCGGAGTGCCGCGCGAGTGGAGAGCAAGGACTTGAGTGGCCTCGTCATCGAGCTGGATGCGCAGGAGTTTGGCTGAGCGTTCCAGGATGGTAGCCAGCGCATCATCAGAATACGGTTCGAAGCGTAGGTGGTGTCCAAACCGGGACCTGAATGGGGGAGTCAGAAGGGCTTCTCTGGTTGTGGCTCCCACCAGCGTGAACGGCTGCAGGTCGAGCTTGAGCAGGCGCGCATGAACTCCGGCGTCGAAGGTCCACTCGATCTGGAACCGATCCATCGCGCCGTAGAGGTACTCTTCGACCTCAGTAGGCAGGCGGTGAATCTCATCAATGAACAGCAAGGTGCCCTTTTCTAGCTGACTCAGGATTCCGACCAGATCCTTGGCCCGGCTGAGGGCAGGACCGCTGGTCATCTTCAATGGTGCACCCAGCTCCTGGGCCAAGGCCATGGCCAGCGAGGTCTTGCCGAGACCGGGCAAACCGGTGAAAAGTAGGTGCTCGAGGGTGTCTTCGCGGGCTTCAGCAGCCCTGATCATGAGTCTCAGCGGCTCCAGGAGGTTTTCCTGGCCTAGAAACTCGGAAAAATCGTGCGGTTGAAGGCCGCGTTCGAAGTCAATTTCGCCGCCCTCGGAAATTCCGGGCTCGAAGGTGGAGGACTGGCGCATGGGATTGATTTTGCCCGCTGGCGCCGAGGAATTCCAATGAAGAGAGCAGATAACTGTGCCTTTTTCAGCGAGTATGATGGAAAGTCTCGGTGGCCCACGTGCGATACCGCACGAGGAGTTGCGAAAAGCAAGCATTCTTGTGCTAGCCAGGCGTGAAGGGGCATGGCATGATTATTGCCCTGTCACGGTCACCGGACTTGTCTGGTCCCGCGTGTGAACCCCATGGAATCAAAAATCCTACTCAAAACCGTAGCGCTGACAGCTTTGCTGGGCGCGGTCTCCTGTTTCAACTCGGATGAGGGCGAGAGTCCTCTCAACAGCGATTCGAATGCGTCTGCCGAAACGATGAATATCGTTGAGGTCAGTAACGGATTCGGCCGTCTGCTGCCTTATGTGATTCCGGTGCCCAACCCTTCCACGGGTCTCCCGACTTCTCAAGTCATCGAGATCCGCACTATCGACGACCTGATCAATAACCCGTCGACTGTGTTGAACCCTGTGAAGCCACCAGCAACCTGGCCGGCCACTGCAACCAACCCGAGTAACTCCACCGGTAACCACTTCGTGGCGGTCAAGTTCTCGCGTTCGTTGAAGACAGAATCAGTCCTTGATTCGTCTGCAGCTGGTTTGTCCAACAACGGTCTGACCGGCGCCATCTCGGTGGTCGCCTACGACCCGAACACTGGTGCGAGCACTATCGTTGATGGTCGCGGCTTCATTGATGGCCGCACCTACTTCGGTTCTGGTCCTACCTTGGAGCGCTGGGTCACTGAAAACGGTCAGAACAACGTCAGCGCTAATGACGTCGACCGTGGAGGTACGATCACTCAGCCTGGTGTAGGCTTCCCAGGCACTGACGACTCGACCAATGGTGTTATCGATGGTGGGTTCACCAACGCTGGTTCGTTCATCAACCAGAACACTTTCGTCTTCGTCGTCGATACCGATGGGAACCTCTCAACTTACGAGACCTTCCCAGCTGACCGTGTCATTCGTGTCGTAATCAAGGGAGTTGAAGAGGGCGCCGTTGTAGGTGGTGTTCTTTCAGCCGACAACCGCTTCCTGGAAGACGGTGGCGTCGCGACCTCGATGGTCTCCTCTGACGGTGTTGCACCTCTGCCTCTGCTTGACGGCTCTGGCGGTGACGCAGTCACCACTCCACGCCACTTGGCTACCGATATCCCATGTGACCAGGATATTCGCTGGAGCTTCGATGAGGCTTGTCAGCCTCACACCGTGGGCCCAATCCCAGGTCTCGTGCCTCCGGCGCTTTCCAGCCAGTTCACGGTTGAGTTCCTGCCGCCTGTACGCCCTGGCGACCCACCTCCGGGACAGAGTGTGCCACTGCCTTACACGGCAGTTCCGGTCAGCCCATTCAACTTCACCGAATACCAGATCGTGCCTGTGGTCAACTTCCCTGGCATGGATCCTTTCGGTGCTCAAGCCGTTGCAACCGTCACCTATTACCACAACGCCGCACAAGACCTGTTCTTGAACTCTGCCGCGGCATCTCTCGACGAGACTGCCGTGACCTTCACGGTCGGCTCAGAGTGTGAGGGTATGGTCAACGTGCCGGTAGCACCGGGTGCCATCATCGTGGCATCTAACGGTGGTGGTTCGACCGGTGGTCTGCGTGTCATCGACCTGGACGGTTACGGCCAAGGTACTGGTGACCCAACTCACGACACCAACAACCCGTTCTACAACGTCACTTTCGACACCAACGGCGATCCGATCTCCGGCGACATCTCCAAGTTCCCTTTCAACCCGAACTTGCAGATCGCTGGCTTGTTCCCGCCGCTGTCGGCTGACACGACCACCATCGCCGGTGGTTCGCGTGGAGTCTTGACCTTGTCACAGAACTCCTCGCTGCAGACTCAGCTGGTCGGTTCTGACGATGTCGGTACGGTAACCGACATGATGCTCGGCCATTCATTGGACGTGGCATACAACAACTCCATGTGCCTCTCTGGTGGCCGTAACTTGTGCGCAAGTTCCTCCTACCAGGCCCACCCGCTCGCTGGCGGTGGCTTCCGCACTGGTAACGGTATCTCCTACGCGCCACACCCGAACCCACCACGGATTCAGTTGGCACCTGCTTGTTACTCACCAGTCATCCAGACTGAAGAGCCTACCCAGCAGAACACCGTGTTGGTCAACCGCTTGAACTTCGGTGATGCATTCGGCACCATCGGCGGCAACGGCCCAAGTGGCTTGCTGACCGAGTCGACTTCCTACCCAGGCTTCAACTTCTACGGTCCTGCTCCTACTCAGGCTGGCTGCCCAAGCTTCACCATCCGTCAGCAGATCGGTCACTTCCTGTACGTGCTCGATAGCTCTGGCGACCAGATCGTGGTGCTCAACAGCAACCGCATGACCGTGATCGATAGGATTCCTGTCTCAAGTCCTCGCGACTTGGCGATGGCTCCTGACCTCAACACCTTGGCTGTAAGTAACAATGGTCCTAGCACCGTTACTTTCATCGACACCAACCCGAACTCAGCGACCTTCCACCAGGTCCTGAAGACCACCCAGATCTTCGACGAGTTGAATAACCGTCTCGGTCTTGGTCCAACGGAAATCGTCTGGCAGCCTGATGGTGAAGATGTCCTCGTGATCTGTGAGCGCAGTGGTTCGATGGCTATCCTCGATGGTGGTTCACTCACCACTCGTAAGGTCATTCCTGGTGTCAACAACCCACGCCTTCTGACTGTCGGCGACCGTGATGGCACCTTCGGTTTCACCACTGGTCTCTACTACGCTTACCTGTTCTCGTCCTCTGGCGAGATGACCATCTTCGAATCAGGTCCTGATGGTATTCAGGGCATCGGTTTCGACGACTTCATCGGCGCACCTCTGCTCGAAGGTCGTACTGGTTTCAACAGCGTGAGTGCAGTCTGCATGGATCCTGGCAGTAACTTCCACGGCGTCTACATCGCTTACTCTGATGGTGGCGAAGGCATCGTCGACCAGATCTGGTTGGAGAGTTCTCCTTCCGGCCCGGTCCTGCTGCGTAACCAGCCTGGCTTCAACGACCCCAACCGTCGTTCGAAGGAATGGCGCCTGCAGAAGCAGCTGACCGACGTGTTCTCCTCGTCAGCGATCCTCGACTTGGCTGTCGACGACATGAACAACGTTGGTGACACTACTCAGCCTCTGGCGATCAACATCGGTGGTTCCGTGTTCCACTCCGGCAAAGGTATGCACCGTAATGGCGCACCAGTATCCACGCCGAAGTATCTGTTCGCGGCCAACTCCAACGGCTTGGTTGATGTCATCCAGTTGAGCACCGGTACCAAGTTCGTGGAGCCTATCCAGGTTCCAGGTGCTGCAATCCTGTGCCACTACTGGCGTCAGTAAGCCGATAATCATCGGTAATGCCCATCTTGGGCAACCTAGACGGCTCCTTCCTGCGGGAAGGGGCCGTCTTCGCTTTACCCGGCACCACGGCGACAGGACAATAGCACCACATGGCAGCTCCTCCAGGACAGGAGATCCAGGCGATGTTCGGCGAAATCGCGCCGCGCTACGACTTTCTCAACCGCTTGCTCAGCTTCGGAATCGACCGACGTTGGCGACGTCGAACCATTCGCTGCTTGGACTTGCCAAGCGGCAGTGAGGTATTGGACCTGTGTTGCGGGACCGGTGACCTCGCCTTGGCATTCGAGGACAGCGGGGCTGCGGTTTGTGGTGCAGACTTCACCCTCCCGATGCTCCAGGCAGCAGTCCAGAAGGCTCGACGGAATGATCACCAGGTACGGTGGGTCCAGGCCGATGCTCAAGCCTTGCCTTTTGCCGACGACAGCTTCGATGCGGTGACCATCGCCTTCGGCATCCGCAATGTCGAGGATCCAGTGCTGGGCCTGAAGGAGTGTCAGCGCGTCTTGCGTACGGGTGGACGACTTGCGGTTCTTGAGTTCTTCCCGATCCCGAATCCGGTCTGGCGTGGACTCTTCCGCTTCTATTTCCTGCGGGTCCTGCCGTTGATCGCCAAGGTAGTGCGTGCTGGGCGTACAGGTGCGTATCGATATCTACCGGAAAGCGTGGACAACTTCGCGACTCCGGGCCAATTTCGCGAATGGATGGAATCCGTGGGCTTGGAGTTCGAACTGGATATGCCATTGACCGGTGGCGTCGCACGCTTGCTCATCGCTCGAGAGCGAGGTGAGACCCAATGACGCGTAGCGAGTTTCATCGACTCGGCGAAGCCACTCGGGATCCGGCAGTTAGCCTCTTGATGCTCGCACCGCTGGCACTGCTTCACCTTAGTGGGCGACACGGTGCACAACTCGAGGCATTCTTCCTGGTTGAATCGGCTTTGGAATGGGCCGGTATCTTCGGTGTCATAGCGCTGTGGATTTGCTTGCTGACTTGTTTCGTCTGGGCAGTCGGCAGAGTCCATCAGCTAGGTTTGCTTTGGCGGGGCGCTGCGGTGCTGATCCTGATGGAGGGAATCGCCTGGGCAGTCATATTGGGGCCAGGACTGCTGACTCTTACTAGATGGTTGCCGCTGTCAGCTGCTCCATTGACGATCGGAGTCAGCCCGATGGAGATCTCACCGGTGGTGGATGCGGCACAAGTGCACGCTAGTTTCGCCGTCGCCGCAGGTGCTGGGCTATACGAAGAACTCATATTTCGCCTACTCGGCCTCGGTGGATTTGCCGTCGCGATGACCTTGGTGTTCCGCAACTTCGCTGCTGAGATTACTTCCCGTCGGCTTGCCTGGATGTTGGCATTGGTCTTCTCCTCGGCCGCGTTCGCAGCGGCTCATGGCATCAACGGTGATCCAACCGCTTTCCAACCTGACATACTCGTCTTCCGAGCGATTGCCGGCCTCAGTTTCGGATTGTTGTTCATTTTCCGAGGTCTTGCGGTCTGTGCCTATGCTCATTTCGCTTACGATGCCATCTACCTGCTGATCTGAAACCGATAATGAGCATGATCCGTAAAGTCGTACTAGGTGTCTCTGGCGCCAGTGGAGCATGTTATGCCGTGCGGACCTTGCAGTTGTTGGTCGCGGCCGGAGTCGCGGTCGACCTGATCTACTCGAATGCCGCCCGTCGAGTCCTGCAAGAGGAGATGGATATCACCCTTGCTGACGACCCGGCCGTCCTGTTGGCCGATGCAAGCCAGGCGGCGGCAGTGCACCTGTGGCCCAACGACGACATCGGTGCTCCACCTGCCTCCGGTACTGCGATCGCTGAGGTAGTCATGTTGGTCCCATGTTCCCTGAGCACCATCGGTGGGATTGCCCACGGCAGTGCCGCGAACCTGATCGAACGTGCAGCACAGGTCGCTCTCAAGGAAGGCAAGCATCTGCTGGTGGTGCCGCGTGAGAGCCCACTGTCGAAGTTGCATCTTGATTGCCTGTCACGCTTGGCTTGGGCAGGAGCTACGATCCTGCCGGCATCACCAGGTTTCTACCAAAAGCCAGCGACGATCGCCGAACTCGTCGACCAGGTCTGCGGCAAGATCCTCAACAGTTGTGGTATCGAGCAGGACTGCTTGCCGGCCTGGGATGGGGGCGCCGGCGGTTCCCGATGACCTCGCTCACCACTACCCTGCGGATGATCAAGTTCGAGCATTCGGTGTTCGCCTTGCCGTTCGCCTTGGCTGGTGCGTGGCTGGCAGCTGGAGGCTTGCCGCCCATCCTTGACCTATGCCTGATCGTCATCGCGGCCATCGCTGCGCGCTCCGCGGCGATGGCATTCAACCGGGTTTCTGACCGCTCGATCGATGCGAGTAATCCACGCACCGCCGATCGGGAACTCGTGACTGGCGCGCTATCCCTGCGGTTCGCGGTGGCGTTCACCCTGATCAACAGTGTGGTGTTCGTCGGCGTTGCGTTCGCACTTGCGCCGATATGTGGCTGGTTGTCGTTCCCGGTGTTGGTGGTCCTGCTCGGTTACTCCAAGTTGAAGCGGTTCAGTTGGCTATGTCATATGGGGCTTGGCGTCGCCCTTGGTTTGGCTCCAGCCGGCGCCTGGCTTGCGGTCCAGAAGGAGTTCATCGACGGCTGGGATACCCCGCTTTGGATAGGGCTTGGAGTGGTGGCCTGGGTGACCGGATTCGACCTGCTTTACGCGATCCAGGATATCGACCATGACCGCCGCGAAGGCTTGTTCTCCTTCCCAGCTCGATTCGGTGGCGCCACTACCCGTTTCACTTCCGCGGTCTTGTACGCGCTCGCCATCGGCGCATGGGTGGTGGTCGGACAACGCGCTGACTTGGGCCTGAGTTATCACGCTGGAGTTGGCCTAGTCGCCGGCCTACTGCTGTTTGAGCATTGGTTGTTGCGCGGCGGTCGGCTTGAGCGCGTGCCGGTGGTCTTCTTCAGGGTCAACTCGTGGGTTGGCGTATTGTTCTTCGCTGCACTTTGGATCGATATGGCGCAAGCTGCAGGCGCGGTTAATCTAGGGTGATGGCTGCAGCACCGCGCAAGAAAAAGGCTCCAGATCCCGGCACCAGTTGCCGTGAGTGGTGTGCCCGTGCCGCTGCTGGTGACCTGCCGAAGTTGCTCTTGATCCTGCCGCCCACCAGTGGCGAGGATGAAGCATGGTTCGGTGAACAGATTCTGTCCGCGGCTAGGGCATTTGGGCGCACGGTGCCTGAACTCGATCTCCTCGACCTGGATTGCGCATCACCTGATTTTACCCCCGACCTGGTCGATAGCTTTCTCGCCTCGCCTTCATTGTTCGCCAATCGGCAAGCATTGATCCTCGGTAGGGCCGCGAAGGCACTGAATCGTTGGCCACGTCTGGCTGAGGCGTTATTGGATACCGCGAAAAGTGATTCGGGACCTGAGTGGATCGTCATCCAAGTTGGTAGTGGCAGTGCCGCAGGGGCCAAGAAACTGTCGAGTTCTCGGCGTAAGGGAGTAGAGAAAATTCGCTTCCGCGGACTCTATGCCGATCCACCGCCTTGGCGCCCAGAGCCCGATGCATCCGAGGCGGCGATCTTCGTCAGCGCCGAGGCAGCGAGCCGCAACTTGAACCTGCATCGCGGTGCCGCTGGCCTACTGGTGCAGCTTGCCGGTGCCCGTCCTAGTTCCTTGGTCCAAGCACTAGAACATTTTGTCCTGCTCGGCATCGACAGCATAGGCGAGGATGAGGTTCGCCAGGTTGCTGCGCGAAGCGCCGAAGGTACGGCCTTTGATTTCGCCGACGCCATCCTGAGTGGTGACTCCGGTGGTGCCCTGAAGCTGATCCGTAGTCTAGATGCCGTCGGAATGCGTACCTGGGATGGCAAACGCTTGGCAGCTCGCGAGGCTTTCGGCATGGTCGTGTCGACAGTCGCTCGCGAACGGGCCAAGACTTCGGCGGTGCGCTCCGCTATCGACAGCGGTGAGACCATCGAAGCCGGCTTGAAGGCGGCAGGTGCCCGGCCAAGCATGCCGGTAGTGCGGCGCATGGAAAAGCGCTTGGCCGTCTGCGATCACCAGTTCCTTAATCTCGTGCTCGAGTGCCTGGTCGAGGCTGAAACCAACGTCAAGATGGCCGGCTGGCGCAACAGCTCGCGGGCCCTCGAATATCTTGCCTTCCGCGTCTTCCGCCGGAGCAACGGATGAGCAGGATTCGCAAGCTTGATTCGGTGGTCGTCGACCAGATCGCCGCAGGTGAGGTCGTCGAGCGTCCAGCTTCAGTAGTCAAGGAGCTGGTCGAGAACGCTCTCGATGCCGGAGCTACGAGTATCGAAGTGATCCTGCTTGAGGGTGGGGTACGCCGCATCGAGGTGCGTGACAACGGTCACGGAATCGCCGCCGATGAGCTGTTGCTGGCTGTCACGTCGCATGCCACCAGCAAGCTGAGTGCACCTTCCGATCTCGAGGCGATCGCTTCGTTGGGTTTTCGTGGCGAGGCGCTGGCCTCGATCGCATCCGTGTCCAGGATGGAAGTCATCTCGCGTACCCCTGACAGTGGTTCTGGAGCTAGCCTGAAGGTTGATTTCGGTAGGGCAGGCGAAGTGAGGGATGCCGCTGCGGCGAAAGGAACACGCTTCGTAATCGACGACCTCTTCGCTGAGCTGCCAGCCAGGCGCAAGTTCCTCAAGCGTGCCAGCACTGAGGCGGGGCACTGTGTGGCTTGGGTGGAGCGCTTGGCATTGGTCCATGAAGGTGTCGCGTTCAGGTGTGAGCACGATGGTCGGGTGGTCTTCGAGGTGCAGGCCGACGACGACCTGAGCGCACGTTGCTCAGCGGTTTTCGGCAACACCATCGCTGAGCGAATGCTGGCGGTGGACCGTCCGAGCGATCTGCTTTCGGTGACGGCCAAGATCGGCCCTCCGGAAAGCGCTCGTCGAGATGCGCGCAGGGTTCACATGTTCCTCAATGGTCGTTGGGTACGCGACTCACGATTGCTTCGCGCCGTGCGCGAGGGGGTAAAGGAATACGTGCCGATCGGTTACTACCCGACCCTGTTCCTGGCTTTGCATGTCGCTCCTGACCGGGTCGACGTCAACGTGCATCCACAGAAGACCGAGGTTCGCTTCCGTGATGAGAGGATCATCTTCGGTACCGTAGTCAGTACGCTACGTAAGTGCCTTGCTGCCTCGGACTGGGCAACTCGCTCGGTCGGAGCCATCGGTTCCACAGTGGCTGATGGGCCCGGTTTCGGTTCCACTGCCAGCCGATCCGGGTTCTCGCCACAAGCCTGGCCCAGCAACCCGGATGGCGCTGAACTCGAGGTTTCCAGTGACCATGGGATTGCTCGACCGGGTGAACTTCCTTTACAGGCAGAGCCGACGAGTTCGGAAGGTGAGTTCCTGTCTGTCGCCAAGACCTTCCTGTTCAGGCCAGTGGCGGGTGGCGTCGAGATCATCGACCAACACGCCTTGCACGAACGAGTCAATCTCGAGGAGCTTCGCCGGGAAATCCGTGAGGGGCAGGTAGTGATGCAACCACTTCTGGTACCAGCGCTCGTCGACCTGAGTCGGACCGAGCTTGAGTTGTTGTTGGGGCACCGCCAGACTTTCCTCAAGCTAGGTGTCGATATCGATGAATTCGGTGAGACCACTGTGGCGATTCGCGGTGTACCTGCGCGTCTGACCAAGTTGCATCCAGAGAAGCTGGTGATGGACCTGCTCGAGATCGCTACCGACAACCGCGATGCATCGCCTGAGATGATTCAGGAGGAGATGTTGTTCTCGATGGCTTGTCGCGGAGCTGTCATGGCAGGGGATCACGTCGACCGCGAAGCGTTGGATAGCTTGTTGAAGCGCGGTGCCAACTTGCCACAGGATCGCACCTGCGCACATGGGCGCCCAGTACGCATCCTGTTGTCGCTCGAGGATCTCGAGAAGGCCTTCTTCAGGCGCTAGTCGCTATCTTCACTCATCCACACGAAGTTGTGGATCTCCAGGAGGCGTGCGGGCAAGTCGGCTTCACTGATGAAAGGCGCGTTGAACAACTCGATCATCTGTGGAATCGAGCGTCCTTCGAAGGCCTTGTAGTACTTCAACTCGAAGCGCTGATACTCGATAGCGGTGGTCGCGACCGGCTCGAGAGCGGTGTCGAGTTCATCCTGCTCAACGACAACGGGTACTTCCCGCGCCATCTCAAGTCGATGCGGTTGCAGTTCGTCTGCCGATAGCCACAAGTGATAACGCCACTTGCTGCCTTCTTGGCGCTTCAAGTCACCGACGAGTATCCGTTGGCCATTCTCGTGGCTGAGGACCGCGCGCGGCATGTTGCGTTTTTCCAACTGCCGAAAATCCAGCATCAGCATCAGATCGGAACAAAGGTCCATCGCCTCGTCGATCGATTCACGATCCTTGCCGAACTCGTGGCCGCTGAGCATCTGCTTGTCCTTTTGATCCTCCTGCAGCCAGTAGTTGCGGCCGTCGAAGCCTTTTTGGACCGAGGTACCTCGATCGAGATCGTCGATCTCAAGAGCGATGATCTCACGCGGGTGGACCAGATATTCGAGTCCGAACTCCACTTCGCTCGCATTTCCATCTTCACGATCCTCGAGTTTGAGCCCAAGGCGAATGCCGGCGACCAGTGCGGGGTTCTTGGCGTGAAACTGGGCGTTGGCTATCTCCAGCAGTAGGGAGGTCGCCAGGCCGGGATCCGCTTCGCTCACGAAGCCTGCTGGAACTTCAATCAATGGTCCTTGGCAGCCGCGGTAATTGCAGCCTCAGGCTGTTCGGAAGCGGCTGGAGGGTCTTGTGCGGCCGCAATCGGGGCCAGCAAGAACAGGGCAAGAGTACTTAGACGGAAAATCGGCATCGGAATGGCACTGCGGCCGCCCTAGGATACGCACCACATGGCCTTCTTGCAGACCATTCCTGAACTTAGACGACCAGCTCCTGGTGTGGAGCTGCTGTGCTTACCTGAACCACGCTTCAAGCGTGCCCAACTGGGGCTGTCCCTTGACTTGCCGCTCGACTCCGGGCGTGCAGCGCGGACGCTGCTGTCCGAAGTCCTGCAGCAGGGCTCCGCAGCCTTGCCGACGCGCCGTGACCTCTCAAGAGCGTTACAAGAAGCCTATGGAGCCGGTTGCTCCCTGTATGCCGACCGCAACGGCGAAAGTCACCGCCTTGGCGTCAGCTTGGGATGGGTGGGTGAACGCTTCTTGCCGCCCGGCACCAAGATCGTCCCACAGCTATTGGAGATGGTCCGTCAGCTCATTGAGGAGCCATTGCGTGGTGCTGACGATAGCCCGTTTGATGCCAGCGTGGTCGAGCGTGAGCGAGGATTGTTGTTGCAACGCTTAGCGGAGCGCAAGGACGACCGCCCGCATTATGCCGAGGAACGTTTCATCAGCTTGATGTGTGCCGATGAACCCTATGGTCTTCAGGCTTGGGATTCAGAACAGGCCGTCAGCCAACTGACCGCCGCCGACCTGGAAGCTGCACGAGTCGACTTGTTGTCACGCGCCCGCATCACTGCGGTGGTCGTCGGCCCTTGTGACCCCGACTTGATCGAGGCTTGGTTGGCCGAGGTCTTTGGTGGTCGCGACGACGTCGCCGAGCAGGTCGAGGTAGGGCGGCCCATGCCAAGCGAGATCCGTGAGGTTCGCGAAGAGCTGCCAATGGACCAAGCCCAGTTCCATTATGGATTTCGCTACCAGGAGCCACCGGATAAGCGCAGCCTTGAAGCTCTTGGCTTCGCCTGTTCGGTGTTGGGTGGTGGGTCACATGGACGGCTCTTCCGGGTCGTGCGCGAACAGAAGTCCTTGGCCTATGGCATCTACGCGATGCAAAGGGCTCGCAAGGGCTTAGTGACCGTGGCGGCAGGCATTGATGCGAGCGCGTATCAGGAAGTGCGCCAGGAGGTCGATGCGCAACTTCGCGACCTGCAGGAGAACGGTCCGACCGCGGAGGAGATGGAGATGTCCTTGGTGAATCGCCTCGATCGCTTGCGTGGCCTGTCCGACTCTGGCTATGAACTGGCCACCTACTACGTGCGTGAACATAGCTTGGGATTGCACCGTTCGCCGGCTCAACGCGCCGAGATCCTGAAGGACCTGCAGCCCCAGGAGATTGCTGACGCCGCGAAGGCGTTGGTACCAGACATGGTCTACTTACTTTCCGGAGAGGTTTCATGAAGATCACCGACACCATCAAGCACGGTCAAAGTGGCGAGACCGTGGTGATCGCGGAAAGTGCCGCAGGAACTCAGGTCGCCTTGTGCCAGACTCCTGGTTTCAGCACCTCATCAGGTCATTTCGGTCTGCGCTTCGGTAGCACGGACACGCATTTCAAGATGCCCTCCGGCCAAGAGGTCGAGGTGCCAGGTGGTAGCGCTCACTACCTTGAACACAAGTTGTTCGAGGGCACCGAAGAGAAGGTGTTCGATCGCTTCGGCCGTCTTGGAGCCCGTTTCAATGGCGGCACTTCGTTCCGTACGACAACATACCACTTCACCACGGCCTCACGGTTCAGCGAATGTCTAGACGTATTGGTCGACTTCGTTCAGCATCCATTGATCACTGAAGAGCGAGTCGAGAAGGAACGTGGCATCATCGAGCAGGAAGTGAGGATGTACGCCGATCACCCCGGTTTCCGCGGCACCTTCCTGTTGCACGAAGCCATGTATGCCAAGCATGGCATTCGAGTCGAACCAGGTGGCACGGTCGAAGACGTGCGTGCGATCACCGCCAAGCATCTGCAGGACTGTTACGAGGGGTTCTACAGGCCTAGTGCCATGCGCTTGGCCTTGGCGGGGGACTTCAATGTCGAAGAGGTCTTGGCGTATCTCGAGCCGCGCCTCGATGTCGATCACACCGAGCTGGCCACCAAGATCTACCCGACCGAGCCAAGTGGCCCAGCGGCATCATGGCTGGAGGAAGAGTTTCCGGTCACGCGCCCACATGTCTGGATTGGCTGGCGTGGGGAGGGAGGAGAGCCCGATGGCAGGGCTCGTTTACGCACCCGCCTACTCAGCAGCCTGGTGCTTGATCTGGCCTTCGACGTATCGAGCGACACTCATGCCGACCTTTACCAGCGTGGAGTTATCGATGACAGCTTCGGTTGCCACTGGTCGGGTGATTCCGATTGGGGCCATGTGGTCGCCAGTGGCTTGTGCGATGACCCGAAGGCCTTCGTGAGCGAGATTCGTGGCGCCGCGGAGAGCTTCGCCGTTAAGGGTCCAGCGGAGGCGGATTTCGATCGCCTCAAGCGCGCCGCTTGGGGTGGTTTGATAAGTGGCATGCAGACCCCAACCGCACTTGCCGGCAGCATCCTTGCGAGCATGCTTGGTGATGTCGCGCCTTTCGCGATGCTCGATGTCCTAGGTGAGGTGACCTACGCCGACGTGCGTCAACGAGCGACTGAGATCTTCAATCCTGAGCAGTCAGCGGTGGCGGTGCTTAAGCCCGCTGAGTGAAAGATGGCCAAACGATTTTTCCTGCTGGGACCGACGGCTTCGGGCAAGACCGAGGTGGCGTTGGAATTAGCCGGACTACTCGGCGCCGAGATCCTGTCGCTCGATTCGATGTTGGTCTACCGGCGTATGGATATCGGCACGGCCAAGCCCAGTGCTGCGGAGATGGCCACCGTGCCTCATCACCTGATCGATCTAGTCGAACCATCTGAAGAGTTTTCCGTCGCCCGTTACCTTGAGGCTGCTGCGACAGCTGAACAGGAGGTCCATGCGCGTGACAATAACGTCCTTTATGTCGGCGGCACCACCATGTGGTTCAAGGCCTTGGTGTTCGGCTTGCTTGAGATACCAGACACTAGTCCTGAGTTGCAACAGGAGTTGGCAGCCGAACTGGAGAGCAATGGAGCGACTAACCTGCGCCGCGAGCTTGAGGAAGTCGATCCCGCTGCAGCCGAACGTATCCACCCGAATGACACCCGACGCTTGGTGCGCGCGATCGGCGTTTGGCGCAGTACCGGCAAGCCCTTGAGCGAATGGCAAGACCAATGGCAACAGCGCAAGACCATCGACGAACCCGCCGCATTGTTGGAATGGCCGCGGGAAGTGTTGCACGAGCGGGTCGCCAAGCGCTTCGGCTCGATGGTCGAAGCAGGGTTGCTCGAGGAGATCAATGCCATCCTCGCAGACGGCGGATTCAGCCGCTCGGCCGGCAAGGCGATCGGCTATTGGCAGCTCATCGATCACATCCAGGGGCGTTGCACGCTGGAGGAGTCGCTTAAGCAAGCGGTGACCAAGACCAACGTCTTGATCCGTCGCCAGATGACTTGGCTGCGCTCATTTCCCGACCTGTTGCGGGTGAAGATGCATAGCGAAGAGACGGCCTCAGTCGTCGCCGCGCGCCTTGCGGCCGCGTGGAGTACCGAGTAGGAAGGTAGCTCGGATCGGTCGGTGGTCACTGCTGATCCACGGCAACACCTCGAAATCCTCAAGCCCAATCGATCCTTTATATAGGAGATGGTCGATCGGGATAGGGCAGAGCTTCCAACGGCTCAACCCGAACGAGTTGTTGAGGCCGAATCCCGCTCGTGCATGGTTCAGCTCAGCATCGCGGCATAGGTTTCGGAATTGCGCCGACCATGGCGTCGTGTTCAGGTCTCCGGCGACGATCGCATCACGGAACTTCGATAGCTCGGAAGACAGCGCCGGGAACTCGGCGAAATGCTCAGGTTCATATGGCTTGCGCAGATGGACAGCCACCATCTTGAAGCGTCGACGCTCGACCACTACATCGACCACCAGCTGGTCGCGCGCGCCTTCGACCGATGAAAGGACGCGGCCGTTCTCCAGCGGATAGCGCGAGGTGATTATGATCGCGGAACCACGATTGCTGCGCCAAACATGATCGAAGCCTGGCAGGTTGATGTTGACTCCAGGGCCAGCTTCGGCGATCGCGATCACGTCAGGTGGGTTCGCGCTCAGCATCCTCTCCAAGTCGGCGATCCCAGCGAGTTGATGGTGGCTGTTGAACCACACTACATCGATGCTGTTGGGGGAAGCGAGATCCGGTTGCTTGTCGCCCACCCAAAGGCTTGCGACCGCTCCAGCATGTGCCAGCAGCAGGAAGATGCTCACTTTGCTGATCCTTTTCGGTACCCAAAAGCACCGCCTCAAGGCCGGCAATAGCGTGAACAGCAGCAGGAAAAAGGCCCACGAGAGGGCCAAATAGAATTGGAAATGGGAGAAAATGCTGACTGCACCGACGACCATGCCCAGGAAGGAGAGTACCGAGAAAAGCGCCAAGCCGAGGAAAGTCAAGCCTGGCAACCTGCTGAAACGACGGCGTTTGGCGGAATTCACAAGGCGCAGCATAGAGCATTCCGATATCACCTTCAAAATGGGTATCCTGCGCGTAATAAAGCCAATGACTACGCCCTCCGACTTCCCCGATTTGGGTGGTGGCGGTACACCGCCGCGCCCACCACGACCCCCAAAACGTCCGCCGCGCGTGCCAGGCAATGGTGGCGACGGTCCACAGATGCCCAAGATGCCCAACGTCAACAAGAAAGGCATCTTCATCGGCGCCATCTCTATCCTGCTCCTGATCTTCGTGGTCGGCGCATTCATCTCCGGAAAGGGTGGCATCATCGAGGTCAAGGACACCGAAGTTGCGGTGATCGTCAACTACCTGACCGGTGATGAGGAGATCGTCAACCGTCCTGGGTACAAGGTGTTCATTCCCTTCTTCGCGCAGGCTTTCGTGTTCGATAAGTCGCCGAACCAATTCACCATGGAGGGCGATCAGGATCGAGACGCGAATAACGTGCGTAAGCTGACGGTGCGTGCCAATGACGGTTCCAACTTCTGGTTCGATACCTTCAAGTTGCATTACCGCATCATGCCTGGCAAGGCCGACCTGGTGCTGCACGACTCCGGTCCTGGCAACAACTTCAAGCAGAACTGGGTGAAGGCTTATGCCCGCTCGGTGCTGCGGGATGAGTTCGGCCGGTTCTCCACCGAGGAGATCGCCGATTCAGGTAAGCGTAAGATCGCGACCGACAGGTCACGTGAACGCCTCAACGAGATGTTGGATGCACATGGCATCTTCATCATGGAAGTCCTCACTCCCAAGCCGACCTTCGAAGCACAATACGAGCGCGCCATCCAGGACCGTAAGGTCGCTGACCAGGAGGTGCAGAAATTGATCGGTAAGGCCAAGCAGCTCGAGCAGGAACGTGAACGTCGTCTGGCTGGAATCGAACGCGATAAGGCTACCGAATACGAACTGCTGCTGGGTACCTTGGAGAAGGACAGGATCTCGGAAGAGAAGGTCGCGGTTCAAGTGACCAAGACCGCCGACGCCTACAGCATCGGCCGCATCGCCGAAGGCCAAGCAGCTGAGCGCCGTCTTACTGAGGAAGCCCGTGGTCTTGAACTGCAGGCTCGCAAGGAAGCAGAGGGCCTGACTGCCAAGGTAGAAGCCCTTGCCGCGCGTGGTGACATCCTCGTTCGCGAGGAACTGGCGCGCAAGTTCGCCCAGATCACCTTCGAGATCATTCCTTACCGTCGGGATCCCTCGCCCACACGGATAGAACATATGGGCGCCGTTCCTGGCGGCCAGAAGCAGGGAGGTAACAACTAATGAAGAAGCTCTTAACTCTTCTGCTGATCCTGATCCTGGTACCGATCTTCATCGCGGTCGTGTTCAAGCGCGTACCACCAGCGACCATCGGCGTGAAACAAAGCCAGTGGGGCGGCGGCATCATCGAATCCGACTACGAGACCGGCTTCCACGTCGGTATCAGTGGTTATCACAAGTGGCATTTCCTGCCTGCCACCACGCACTTCATCCACTTCACGGATTCGCGTCATCGAAACAACAGCCTGACCGATACCTATCAGCCAGCCTTGTCGATTCGAACTTCGGACAAGAACCTCATCACGTACGAGGTCTCGGTCTCCTACCGAATCAAGGATGGAGAGGCTTGGAGATTGGTCGCCGACGGCGTCAAGATCCAATACCAGGAACGCGTCGCGACCAAGGTCACTTCGGCCTTGCGCGATCAGTTGAACAAGTTGTCCTCCGAGGACCTGCAGTTGACCGAGCGCCGCATGGAATTGGTCGAGGAAGCCATGCCCTTCCTGGTCGAGGATCTCGCCGAGTTCCATTGCACGCCCGACGCCATCCTGATCC
>CAZJGH010000023.1:0-19433 GCA_964545405.1 uncultured Planctomycetales bacterium | reverse complement strand
AGGCGGTGCTGCTGGTGTCGCTGATGTTCACCGGTACTATTCATCTTGGTCAGTTCGCGAAGAGCTACCAAGACATTCAGTACTGAACCCCATGCTCCTGAACTCGTTCGAACGACGGCTGGTGACCGGCAGGTTGCGTCGCATGGTGCAGCGCCGACTCGATGCCAAGCGACTGTTGAAGATGGGAGGGCCAGTCGAAGGCGGTAACGTACTTGAGATCGGTTGCGGGCGTGGCTTCGGCGTTGAGGCAGCCCTCGACATGTTCGGCGCCAAGCAGGTCCACGCGTTCGACGCCGATCCCGCGATGGTGGGCTTGGCACAACGCGAGCTCACCCGCCGGCGCCTGATGAAAGGGCCGAATGCCCCGCGGATATGGCATGGCAGTGTCGCGGAAATCCAAGCGGGCAGCTCGGAATACGATGCGGTCTTCGATTACCAAGTCCTGCACCACGTCGACGATTGGCGTAGTGCCCTCGACGAGGTAGCCAGGGTCCTCAAACCAGGCGGCAGACTCTATCTGGTTGAGAGCCTGCGCGGCTTGATCATGAATCCCATCTGGGGACGCTGGATGAACCACCCACGGGAGGACCGGTTCACCCTGCCGATCCTGCTCGAAGAGCTCGAAAGGAGTGGTTTCGTGGTCGATGCCAAACGCAACTGGGGGGGGCACTTCGTCTGGCTCACCGCATCACGAATGTGACCCACTCAGTGCGCCACCTGCCCTATAATCTCGGCTCATTTCCGCTCCAGGTCGCGGTGGGCTGTCGTTTCCATCGACCCTAGTCTGAGCCGGAAAAACCCGCGCTCCACCATGTCCTCTGCCAAGATTACCTGGACCTTGATTGACGAGGCTCCAGCTCTCGCCACCCACTCCTTTCTCCCTATCCTCAAGGCTTTTGCCCAAGGCACTGGGGTCGAGATCGAGACCGCCGATATCTCACTGGCCGGTCGAATCCTGGCTAACTTCCCGGATTCCCTCACTGAGGAACAGCGTATTCCCGATGAGCTGGCTCGCCTTGGCGAACTTGCCAAGACCTCGGCAGCCAACATCATCAAGCTGCCGAACATCAGTGCTTCGATTCCACAGCTGCAGGCTGCTATTCGTGAGCTGCGCGAGCAGGGGTTTGATGTCCCCGAGTATCCAGAGGAACCGCAGAACGATGATGAGCGCGCGCTTCAGGCTCGGTTCGCCGCGGTCTTGGGTTCAGCCGTGAACCCGGTGCTGCGTGAAGGCAACTCCGACCGCCGTGCTGCGACCGCCGTGAAGTCTTTCGCCCAGAAGCACCCTCATCGCATGATGAAGGATTGGCCTGAGTCAGGTTCGAAGACCAAGGTCGCGCACATGAGCGGCAAGGATTTCTTCGGTAGCGAGCGCTCCCTGACCATGCAGCAGGACACCGAGATGAGCATCGAGTTCGTCGCTGAGGATGGGTCTTCCAAGGTCCTCAAGGAAGGCGTAGCCCTGCTGGCTGGCGAGGTCCTTGATTCTTCGACCATGAACGTCGCGGCACTGCGGGCTTTCTATGCCGAGCAGATCGCCGCCGCCAAGGACAGCGACGCGCTCTTGTCGCTGCACCTCAAGGCAACCATGATGAAGGTCTCAGATCCGATCATGTTCGGTCACTGCGTATCGGTCTACTTCGCTGACGCCCTCGATAAGCATGCCGAGACTCTCGCTGGGGTTGGCGCCAACGTCAACAATGGCCTGGCCGACGTCATCGACAAGCTCGATCGCCTCCCAGCCGACAAGAAGGCTGAGGTCGAAGCGGACATCGAGGCCTGCTATGCCTCCGGTCCGGCACTGGCGATGGTCGATAGTCGGCGCGGCATAACCAACCTCCACGTACCCAACGACGTGATCATCGACGCATCGATGCCGGTGGTGGTCCGTGATGGAGGTTGCATGTGGAACAAGGATGATGCCCTGCAAGACACCATCGCGATGATTCCCGACCGGAGCTACGCTGGGATCTATCAACGGGTCATCGAAGACTGCCAGGAGTTCGGCCAGTTCGATCCATCCACCATGGGCAGCGTGTCCAACGTCGGTCTGATGGCGAAGAAGGCGGAGGAATACGGTTCCCACGACAAGACCTTCACCGCTCCTGCCACCGGCACCATGCGTGCGCTCGACTCTGCAGGCAATGTCCTGCTTGAGCAGTCGGTCGAAACAGGCGACATCTTCCGCATGTGTCAGACCAAGGATGAAGCCATCCGTGACTGGGTGAAGCTTGGCGTCTCACGTGCTCGTGCTACTGGCACTCCAGCCATCTTCTGGCTTGATGCGGCACGCGGTCACGATGCCGAGATCATCCGCAAGGTCGAGGCCTACTTGCCCGAGCACGACACCCAAGGTCTCGATGTCCAGGTCCTGCCTCCTGTCGAGGCGATGGGTTTCGCGCTCGAGCGCATTCGCCGCGGTGAAGACACCATCGCTGCCACCGGCAACGTGTTGCGTGATTACCTCACCGACCTCTTCCCGATCCTCGAGCTCGGCACCAGTGCACGTATGCTTTCGATCGTGCCACTGCTGCAAGGCGGAGGGTTGTTCGAGACCGGAGCTGGAGGCTCAGCGCCGAAGCACGTGCAGCAGTTCCTGCAGGAAGGACATCTGCGCTGGGATTCGCTCGGTGAATACTGTGCCTTGGTCCCGTCGCTAGAGAAGATCTCCGAGCAGACCGGCAATCGGCGGGCGGGAATCCTGGCTCGCACCTTGGATAAGGCGGTCGGTGGTTACCTCGAGGGATCCTGCGCGCCTTCGCGTAAGGTAAATGAACTCGATAACCGCGGTTCAAGCTTCCATCTGGTCAAGTTCTGGGCTGAAGAGCTCGCAACTCAAGACGAAGACTCGGAGCTCGCTACCCGCTTCAAGCCTGTGGCCAAGGCCATGCAGGACAATGAGCAGGTGATCCTCGATGAGCTGCTTGCCGCTCAGGGCGAGGCCGTCGACATCGGTGGTTACTTCCACCCTGATGTGGAGCTTTGCGCCGCGGCGTTGCGCCCGAGTGCCACGCTCAACGGCATCATCGACGACATCCTCTGCGCGCAGGCTTCCTAGAGCACAGTAGGTCGAGAAGTTACAACGCTCGCAGCCATTCAGGCTTGAAGCGAGCGTTGGCTGGATCCTCGAGTACTTGATCGAGCGCTTCAACCATCGCGTCCTTGTCCTTCGGCAGCGTGCCGGCCAGTGACAAGTAGTTGCTCGCGTGGTTGGAGCGGAAGATCGATCCGGTCAGTTCAGTGTGCGCCAAGAACTCGCGCAACTCTGCGGCAAGCTCGATAGGTGACAAGGTAGCGAACTCACCTCGCTCGGCGCTATCCCACAGCGGCGTGCCTTCCACCGGAGTGACGACCAAGGTACTGACGAACTTCGGTTGAATCGCGTTGACCACCTTCGCCGAGTCGATCGCGTGTTCCCGACTCAGCTGACGGTTACCCATACCAAGCAGGATCATGGTGCTCAGCTTGACCCCTGCCGCATGGGCCTTATTCGCGACTCGAATCATCTCCTCCGCATCGACTCCCTTGTCGATGTCGATCAAGACCTGGTCGTTGCCGGATTCGATACCCAAGTAGTACTGGGTCAACTTCTTAGCGCGCAGCATTTCCATCTCGTCGACCGACCTTACGGCTAGGGATTGCGGCGAGGCGTAACAAGTGACGCGCTTGACCTCAGGCCAGGTGGCGTTGATCAGGTCGAGAAGCTCAGCCAAGAAACTTGCCTTGGCCATATGAGCATCACCGTCGGCAAGAAAGACCTTGCGAGGTGCAGGGAAGTTCTGTGCATACCACTCGATTTCATTTTGCAATTCGGCAATTTTTCGCACACGGAAAGGCTTTTCCCTATACATGGCGCAGAATGTACAGCGGTTCCAACTACAGCCCAGAGTGGCCTGTAGGATGAGACTGTTGGCTTCCGACGGTGGCCGGTACACCGCTCCTTGGTAGTTGATCATCGTGCGTGTGAAGATGGGGCATGGGAATAGCCGATGAACAGAGATGATAACGACGGCAGCAATCCTCGGTTTTGGGCGCTTTGGAGCAGCCCTTGCTGAGCGCTTGTTGGAGGCCGGAATAAGCGTCCGCGCTTACGATCCAGCCCAAACCCCGCCACCGGAGTTGGCTGCCAAGGACGCACCTGCAGCCGTCAGTGGTGCGGACCTGATCGTCTTGGCAGTGCCAGTCGGCGAGATCGCCAACGTGCTCGAGGAGATTCGGCCCGCCTTGAATGCCGGCCAGATAGTCATCGACGTTGCTTCAGTGAAGTCTGGTCCCGATGCCATCATGCAGGCCGCTCTTGGTGGGGATATCCCATGGGTGGCCACTCACCCCTTGTTCGGCCCCATCAGTCTGGCGCGAGGAGAATCCCCATTGCAAGTGGTGGTGTGCCCGAACCTCCTTCATCCCGAGGCGGTCGAGACCATGCGCGAGTTCCTGCGCACGGTCGGCTTCACCCCGGTCCTGCTCGACCCTGAATCCCACGACCAGGAAATGGCTGCCACGCACACATTGGCATTCTTCATCGCCAAGGGTTTTCTCGATGCCGACCTGAACCTGCAATCGGATTACGCACCGCCTTCGGTGTGGGGTATGCGCCGCATGCTCGATTCCGTTCAGGCTGACGCCGGCCAACTCTATGCCACGTTGCAGTTGGACAACCCATACTCCGCTGGCACCAGGAGACGTCTGCTTAATGCCCTGATCGAAGCCGATGACAACATCAGGCACGTCACGAAGTCTGGCGAACGTGGCGACGACGTCGGCAAGTTGACCATCCCGACTTCTTCGGTACCTGTTCCGCCCCTGTTGGATCAAGCCCGCGAAGGCATCGACGAGATCGACAAGGAACTGGTCGAGCTGCTTGCAAGGCGTGCCAAGCTGGCGATCCGTGCTGGCCGTGTGAAGGCCGAGATCGGCCAAGGCGTGCGCGACCCGAAGCGTGAAGCAGAACTCCTTGAAGAGCGCCGCGAGATGGCGACCGAACTTGGCCTGGACCCGGATGCCGTCGAAGAGGTGTTCCAATCCATCTTGTGCCTGTCCCGAACTGACCAGAGTAAAGACCTTAATCAACATCCATGATCATCACCCTGAATAGCGGCGCGAGCGTCGAAGCCATCGCGACCGTGATGGAGTACGCAGAGCGAATCGAAGGAGTCGAGCCTCGAAAGTATGATTTCGACGGCGCCGATGGGAGTTTTTGTGAAGTCCATCTGATCGGCAACACGAGCCGAGTGTCAGACGAGAGTTTCGAGCTGTTGCCTGAAGTGCAACGCGTGATTCGAGTGTCGTCGAAGTATCGCGTGATCGGCCGTCATGGTCAGAACGATACTGAGGTCGGCTTCATCTACAACGGCCTGGCTTTCGATGAGAGTACAGTGCATGTGCTGGCGGGCCTTTGTGCAGTCGACAGTCGGGAAAGCGTGCGAGCCATGATGGCTGAGCTGCAGAAGTTCGGCGTGCAGACCACACGCATGGGGGCTTACAAGCCTCGCACTAGCCCATACGATTTCCAAGGCTTAGGAGCGGAATGCTTGCCATGGGTGTTCGAGGAAGCAGGCAGCCACGACATCAGATTAGTAGCCATGGAAGTGTGCGACGGCCGCCACATCGACGAGATCCTCAGCGCGCTCGAGACTGCTGGCAACCCGACTGGCGTGATGCTGCAGATAGGCACGCGTAATACCCAGAACTTCGAGCTGCTGAAGCTCGTCGGTCAGCAGGCCCAGTTGCCGGTCCTGTTCAAGCGGGGCATGGGGATCACTCTCGAGGAATCGCTGAATGCGTGCGAGTATGTCGCTACGGAAGGCCAACCGAACATCGTCTTCTGCTTACGTGGAGTCAAGTCGCACCTCGGCGAGCCTCATCGTAACTTGGTCGATTTCGTGCATGTGCCGGTAGTACGGTCCCAGACGCGATTGCCGGTCGTAATCGATCCATCGCATAGCGTCGGTCGGTTCCACACCGCACCCGATGGCTTGCCAGAGGTATTCCACGCTACTGGCCAAGGACTGATCGCAGGCGCATCGATGGTGCTGGTCGACTTCCACCCAGATCCCCGTCATGCCCTATGTGACGGCCCGCAGGCATTGACCTTGGACTACCTGCCTGGATTCCTTGATTACGTGAAAACGGTTCGAAGCACCTATGAATCACTGCTAGTATTTTCGCAGTGAAGAACTGGCAAGGCATCACATCGACCTTCAAGTTAGCGGGCAGGTCACTGATCTGCATCGGCGCGATGATGCTGGCTACGTGTGCCCATGACGATGGCACATCAAGCGAACAAGGCAAGAGAATCGATGGAGTACTTGCGACCGGCAAGGACCTGATCATCGTCAGCATCGACACCCTGCGTGCTGACCGTCTGCCGTTCTATGGCGGCAGTCGCGCGAATGCTGGCGACCCACGACAGCAGTGGAGTTTGGCTTGGTTGGCAGCCAACGGCACCTTGTTGGAGAACGCTTACGCGCATGTCGGGATCACGCTTCCATCGCTAGCATCCCTGTGGACAGGTCAAGAACCACTTCAACATGGCGTACTGACCAACCGCGGACTGGTCGAGCAGCCGACTTTCGCGATGGAGATGGCCGATCTCGGTTGGCATGGCGTCAGCATGAACACCAGCGGCATCCTTCGCAGCGGGGCTGGTTTAGAGCGTGGGTTCGATACCTACAAGGCGATCAAGCCGAAGTTCGAGGCCGAGCTGGCCAAGCGCATTACCGAAAAGGCAAGAGTCACGATTACTGAAGGCGAGCCACTGATGATGTGGGCGCACTATGTGACTCCCCATGCTCCGTACGCCCCGACGTCCGAGTTCGCCGGTACTTACACGACTTCACCTGATCCACCAGGTACGAATGCCGTCGTTCATTCCGTCGAGGCCGGCCCGGTCGGAGCGCACACCGAGCTTATCGCGCATCTACGCAATCTCTATGACGAGGAAATCCTGGTGACGGATTCCTATGTGCAGGACCTGCTCAGCCGCCTTGATGCTATCTATCGAGAGTCTGGTCGTGGTGGCCTGCTCGATAACGCGGTGGTGGTCTTCACCTCTGACCATGGCGAGGAACTTGGCGATCGCAATAGTTTCGTTCAACATGCCAAGAGCCTCTACTCAGGAGTGATTCGTGTTCCGACCTTGGTGCTAGGTGCAGAGTGGCCGGCGCAACGCGATGCGCGCATGCTTGGTCTTAAGGATTTGCTGCCGTGGGTGATCCACGGCACCGAGCCGACCGACCGCTATGTGGTTTCAGCGCTCAAGGACAGGTTCTTCGCGATTCGCGATTCACGCTGGACTCTTGTCCATAACCCGATGGATGATATGTCAGGTCCTGGGGGGTTGCCGCCTGGCTCTGAGTATCCGTACCCGACGGTGGCGTTGTTCGATCACATCAAGGATCCCCTCGAGATGGTCGATCTTGCCGCCCAACATCCCAAAGAGGTAGAACGCTTACTCGACGAACTTCGAGCTTGGTTCGATGCTGTCGAGCGCAGCAAGGCGCAAGCCCTTAACCAGGTCATTGACGATGAGACCTTGAATGAACTGGGCTATGCGGCCGACGAAGGTGAGCAGCCAGCGACAACGCCGCCACCTTGGACTGGTAGTGATTGGCGGGGGAGATAGTGCTGCGGTGGCAGCATTGCGGCCAACACCGCCCGCAGTGCGGCCCAAGGCTGGGATTGCCGATTGTGCTTAGAAGGCATGGCGGCACCACCTATAATGCCAGGTCAATCAGGGCCTATCCGCCCTGGAAACCCGTCAATACGGGCTTAATCGAAGACTTCAATGTCGAAAATCAAAACTGATGTCGTCGTGCTGGGCGCCGGTCCAGCTGGTTACGTTTGTGCTATTCGTGCTGCCGATTTGGGCAAGAAAGTGGTTTGTGTTGAGTTCGACAACCTCGGCGGGACCTGCCTGAATGTCGGCTGCATCCCATCCAAGGCCATGATCTCAGCCGGGCATTTCGTGGAGTCGACCAAGCACGCCGCGACCATGGGTTTCACGGTCGTGCCCCCGCGACTCGATGTGAGTATGTTGGTGGCATGGAAGGACAGCATCGTCAAGCGACTCACGGGTGGCATCGGCATGTTGTTCAAGAGTCGTGACATCGAATGGGTAAAAGGCCACGGCAAGATCATCTCGCCGAACAAGATCGAGGTCATGACCGATGAAGGCAAGGTCGAGATCGAGTGCCTGGATATCGTCGTCGCGACCGGTTCCGAACCAGCACCGATTCCTGGTTTCGATTTCTGCGAACAGGTCTGGTCAAGCACCGAAGCACTCGCACCGAAGGAGATTCCGGAGCGCCTGTTCGTCATCGGCGGCGGAGTCATCGGCTTGGAACTCGGGATGTTCTACGCCCAGGTCGGGACTGAAGTCACAGTGGTCGAATTCATGGACCAGATCCTTCCAGGTATCGACCCCGAGCTGGTCAAGATCGTTCAGCGCAAGGCCAAGAAGGCCGGCATGAAGATCCACGTGAAGTCAGCTGCCAAGAGTTGGAAGAAGACTGCGGATGGAGTCGAGGTGATAGCCGACGTCAAGGGCAAGGAGAAGACCTTCAGCGCTGACGCCATCCTGCTGACTGTCGGCCGCCGGCCGGTCACTGCTGACATCGGCCTGGAGAACGTCGGAGTCAAACCCGATGCACGCGGCTTCATCAACGTTGATGATCAGTGCTGCACCAAGACCCCGCATGTCTATGCAGTGGGGGATATCACTCACGGCATGATGTTGGCCCATAAGGGCAGCGCTCAGGGCTTGGTCGCTGCTGGCGCCATCTGTCGTCAGCCTGGTAACGCCTACGACCCGAAAGTAGTCCCTGGCGTGATCTTCACCGATCCGGAGATCGCTACTACCGGCCTTTCCGAGGCTGATTGCATCGAGAAGGGCATCGACTACAAGGTCGGTCGCTTCAACTTCGGCGCGAATGGCCGTGCGATGTCGATGATGTCTACCGATGGCTTGGTCAAGGTCATCGCCGACGCCAAGGACGACTCCATCCTTGGTGTCCATATGGTCGGTCCGAATGTCACTGACATGATCTCGGAAGGCTCGCTTGCGATCGAAGGTGGGCTTACCGTCGAGGACATCACCTTGACGATCCACCCACACCCGACCCTGTCGGAAGTGTTCATGGAAGCTTGCGAGGATGTGCACGGCATGTCTCCGCATGCCATGAAGAAATAGCCATGCGCTTCAGCAGCTCCTCCGCTTTCGAGGTTCTCGACCTTGGGCGGACAGACTACGAGTCCGTCCACCAGCGGATGTTGGATTTGGTCGATGCGATCCATGCCGGTGAGCAGCCGGATCACCTGCTGCTGGCTGAGTTCGAGCCGGTCCTGACTGTCGGTCGTGCGGCTAGCGCCGATCAATATCAGGGCCTTGAGCTTCCAGTCCATGAGATTTCCCGCGGTGGCAAGGCCACGTTCCATGGCCCTGGTCAGCTTGTCGCCTATCCCATCATCAGGTTGGGTGAGGGTGTCCGCGACCTGCATGCCTACTTGCATACCCTTGAAGAAGCCTTGATCCGCACTGTCACGGATTTCGGCCTGTCAGGCGAGCGCGACTCACGCAACACCGGCTGCTGGGTAGCTGGCCGCAAGATCGCCAGCATCGGCGTGGCAGTCCGCAAGTGGGTCACTTACCACGGTGTTGCCTTGAATGTCAGCACCGACCTCTCCTGGTTCCACCGCTTCGACCCATGCGGCTTGGAACCATCCTTGATGACTACCATGCAGCGTGAGTTGGCCGACGACACTCCGTCGATCGCCAGCGTGTCATCCACATTGGCACGCCATCTGCAGGAGCTCCTCCGTGAAGAAAACTGATCTACGTTCCCTAGACGCCCTGTTTCGTCCTCAATCCGTAGCCGTCATCGGTGCTAGCCGCAAACGCTTTCAGATTGGCCATGAGATAGTGCGCAACCTAGTCCTTGGTGGCTTCACTGGCCCCGTGTATCCGGTCAACCCTAAGGCCAAGGTGGTGCACAGCATGAAGTGCTATCCCAAGGTCTCCGCGGTGCAGGGTGCCGTCGATCTTGCCGTCATCACCGTGCCTGCCCCGTTGGTGATCGCAGCGGCCAAGGATTGCGCCCGCAAGGGAGTCAAGGCGCTGGTCGTTATCACCGCAGGTTTCGGTGAGATCGGCGGTGAAGGTCTCGAGCGCCAAGACGAACTGATGGCGATCTGCAACAAGCATGGCATCAGGGTGATCGGGCCGAACTGCATGGGCATCCTGAATACCGCGGTCGAGTATGCGATGAACGCATCATTCGCAGCAGCTACACCCACTCGTGGTGGTGCGGCATTCCTGTCGCAGTCAGGCGCACTCGGCGAGGCGATCCTCACCGACGCGCGCAGTCTTGGCATCGGCGTGAGCATGTTCGCGAGTGTGGGTAACCGTGCGGATGTCTCCCCATGTGACTTGCTCGATTACTGGTACGAGGACCCGAACACCGAACAGGTCCTCATGTACCTCGAAGCGTTCGGCGAGCCCGAGCGGTTCATGGATGCAGCACGACGAATCTCTCCGAGCAAGCCGATCCTGGTGGTGAAGTCCGGGCGTTCCGCTCAAGGCGCACGCGCGGCGATCTCACATACGGGGTCACTGGCCGGCTCCGAAGCCGCGGTCGATTCACTGCTCAACCAGTGTGGGGTGTTGCGCGTCGACACCATGAAGGACCTGTTCGCGTTGGCCAGTGCGGTCCAGACCGGCAAGCGCCCTAAGGGCAACAAGGTGGCAATCGTCACCAACGCGGGCGGGCCTGCGATCCTTGCGACCGACTCATGCATCGCCAAGGGCTTGGAGATGCCTGAGCTGTCGCCGGCAACCCGCAAGAAGCTGGACAAGGTCTTGCCGCCGGAGGCATCCTCGGTGAACCCGGTCGACCTGATCGCTAGTGCTGACGCCGAGCGCTTCGATGCCGCCCTCGGTGCCACCATCGCGGACAAGAACATCGACATGGTGTTGGCGATCTTCGTCTCTCCGGTGATGATCGATGCCTCGGCGGTAGCAGAGGTATTCGCTCGCCATGCAGCGGCGACCGACAAGCCGCTGCTGGCCTGTCTTCTCGGTAAGTCGCACAGCGAGGAAGCCGCTGAGATCCTGCGCGAGAACGGAGTACCTAACTACCGCTTCCCTGAAGAGGCGGCGTTCTCCCTGGCCAACATGTACAAGCTTCAGAAGCTCCGCTCGCGTGACATCAAGCCAGCACCTAAGTTCCGGGTGCGCAAGGCCAAGGCCCGCGCTGCCGTCGACCAGGCGCTTGCCGATGGGCGCGAGATGTTGAGTGGCGTCGAGCTGCATGACTTGTTCAGCGCGTATGGCATACCTTTGGTGCCAAGTCGCATCGTAGATAGTCGAGAGCAAGCCTTGCGCGCCGCACGCAGCCTCGGCTTCCCGATGGTGGCGAAGGTCGAGTCAGAAGAGATCGTGCACAAGTCCGACCGTGGCGGCGTCATCGTAGGGATTCGCAACCGCGAGGAGCTGCTCGATGCCTACGATCGCTTGGAGGACCTGTTCGGCGACGAGGTCGAGGACATGAGCTTGCTGTTGCAGGCGATGCGTAACGATGGGGTCGAGACCTTCTTCGGCGCTGCCACCGATCCCCAGTTCGGGCGCATGCTCGCCTTCGGTCTGGGTGGAGTCCATGTCGAAGTGTTCAAGGACGTGGTGTTCCGTCTGCATCCGCTGACCGAGACTGATGCCCGCGAGATGGTCGAAGGTATTCGCGCGAAGGCGATGCTCGAAGGCGTGCGCGGTAAGCCTGCAGTCGAGCAAGAGGAACTGGTGACGACACTCCTGCGCTTGAGCCGTATGCTCAGCGATTTCCCGGAGATCGTCGAACTCGACGTGAACCCGTTCCTGGCTGGATTCAAGGGCAAGGACTCGTGCGCGCTCGATGTGCGCGTCCGACTGGAACTCGCTTAAGTGATGATCATCAACTCAGGTGCGGACACTTGCCGCACCTGAATGGTGCCAGGTGTATCGAAGGTGTAGAACACCGCGTAGATGACGGTGTTGTGCAGGAATCCACGGTTCGGGATCGTGCCAGAGACCGGCATCACTTCGTTCGGTGGGACGGTGCCGAAGAAACCTGGCATGTTCACCGTCATGTTGTAACCACGGTCCTGGTTGCCAGGGATATGAGTGCCGTTGATGCTGAATCCGGGGTTGGTGCCCAGCGAGACGAAGCCTTGATAGAAGTAACCGGCCTCGCCTGGGGCAAGCCATTGCATGTTGAGGACGGCACCGACTATCGGTGGAGTCACCACCACGATGTCGAGTCCGTTGCCGCCACCGCCGAAATTGGTCGTATCCGCGGTGTTGGTGAAACCAGGCGTGCCCTTGTCACCGTTACCGAATACGGCAGTGGCGGACGCGAAGTTGCTGGATGAAGTCGAGCCCAACAGGTCCCGGCGTTCGGCGGAGACCCCATTCGAGAATGGCCAGCTGCTGGAGTAGTCGACGCGATCGAGCACCGTACTGCCTTTCTGGAGAGCCACCGTGTCGCTGCTGTTGCTCATGGAGAACGAGTTGCTCGGCCACACCAGTTGCGGCCTGAGGCCACCGTTTCTTCCACGAATGCCATCGGCAGCGATGACGACCTCCTCGCCCTGAGCGAGAAGCAGTGGTGCGCCAAAGGTCATGTTGTTGCCGCCGAAATCGGTCAATCTCACGTTGTCGATCGAGACCCTGCCATTCCTCGTGCCGGCGATCTCTACCCATTCGCCATCAGCGTCCGAGGTCGTGCCAGGATTCGCCATGAACTCCGCGACCACGAGTTCCCCGACACCAGGTGCGGTCCCGGCGATCTCATCCACAGCCATCGTGAATGAAGTCCCGTCCGGCGCCGTCACCGTGTATTCGCTACCGTCGGTTGTCAGGTGGATGTCCCCTCCAGCATCGACGAAGCCTTCAGTGCCGACACCATCGGTCGGGCACCATACCGGGCATACATTTGAACTGTTATTGAGTCGATCGGTGACATCCTGCTTCGGGTAACCGTATGGGTTGGAGTGACCACATGGGATGACCGAGAACTCAGGGGACAAGGCATTTACCCAGTTGCTGTTGGTCGAGGTTCGTGAGCCATGATGGTTGACCTGATAGACATCGACATCGCCGACCAGCGGACCGACCGAGGATTCGACGTCGGTGGTGGAGTTGCCACCACCAGTCAGGTCGCCGCCCATCCACATCTGGAAATCACCGTAATCTATTCTCCACCCGACACTCGAAGAGTTCTCCCATTGCGATGAACTGTTGATGTTCACAGAGCCCCCGCCCATCAAGTCACCGTTGGCGACGACGCAAGTCAAGGTGACACCACCACCAAGGTTGACCACTTGCCCTGGGGTAACCGCTTGGCGCACCGATGCATAGCGGCTGCTGTAGTCGCTGTATGACTGCGTGCCTGGGGTGTTGTAGAAGCCACGGTCCAATGCGACGGTGGCCGTGATGCCGGAAAGCCAGACCTCGTCGAGGCCTCCTAGGTGATCGGCGTGGTAATGACTCACACCGACGTAATCCAACTGGCTGATGCCGAGTGAGTTCAACAGCGGCACCACATCGGCGTATCCGTCGCCGTTGTCACCGCCATCGAACAGGAAGGTCTCGCCAGTAGGAGCCACCAATAAGGTGGCGTCGCCTTGCCCGGCATCTATGAAATAGATCTCGAGGTTGCCACTGCCGGCTGGCATCGAGAAGAAACCTGCGGCAAGCGCGAGGACGAAGAGGATTCGCATCGTGGTCGGGAGGGGCGGGGGCCGACCACAAGGGGGGAGATGGTCAGTCCTTTGGAACAGTCATCCTACCACCGGTAACGGAAGCTAGGTTGCGCATGAACTTCTCATGTTTTGTGCTGTCGGTGACCAGCACCGTGTGGATTCTGACTCCGCTGGTCTGGAACAAACGTTCGGCACCATCGAGGATATGACCGTTGTATTGATGCTTGCCGGCTGAACTGCCGCCATCGCTTATCAAGACGATTGTGTCTACCGAGGGATCGGCTTGCACCTGCTCGAGGGCATCGAACAACGCTGACGTACTCTTGAACTGCCGCGAGTTGACGAACTTAAGTGCCTTCGCGCCATTGCTCTTGGTGGCGGGCATCATCTTCTTGAAGGCGAACACTGGTTTGTCTTCGACCACGACGACCTGAAACATCACTTCCTTGGGAAGTTGCTTGATGAACCGGTCAACCTCTTCAGCGGCGGCCTCTGCACAAGTCAGGTCACCCAACTTGCTCATGCTCATGCTGCCGGAACCATCGATGATGAAGGCGACGTTGGCGCTATCGATCGCGATGCCGAAGAATTTCGCGACCGTATCGCGCTCGACTCGTTTCGATTCTTGGTCGTCGGCATTTCCGGCCATTGCATTGGCCAGCCAATCTTCACCTTCAGTTTCATACCATTTGTTCCAGATGCTTGGATCATCGCCGAATCCTTGCCCGGTCAATTTTCGTAAGGCCGCACCGAGGTCACCGCTGAAACGGTTCGGTTGATTCAAGGCTTCGGATGACAATGCCTTGATCAATCCAGGAACAGCCGCCACGACCTTGTCCTTCACTGCAGCATCGATGTAGACCGCTTTGGGGCTGGCCGCCTTGGCTCCGAAAACTACATCTGCAGCCAGAGTGAATGCTTCCCAGCCACTTTGGTCACCAGCCAGCACCCGCAGGCAACTGGCGCGATCGCGGGGAAGCTTGGCCTTGCTGACTTCTTGGAGAAGCCGTGTGATCTCATCTTCATTCAAGGTGCCGACGAACGCCAAGCCAGGCCATGGCCCATCAGCCTCGGAGATCTGTGCCCTGACCATCTCCTCTGCAGAGGAGAACTTGCCGAGCTTCACGTCAGAGAAATCAAGGCGCTTCTCATCGAGCAATACACCGAGGGTGTTCGACCATTCGAACGCCACCTCAGCAGGGGCCTTCCTGAATGCCTTATCCAACATCAGTTCGCAAGAGACCGTGGCGCCGCACCGACCAATGGCTCTCAGTAGCAACACACGTTGCCACTCGCTGCGTTTCTTGTCTGACGCCGCCTTAGCCATCAGGTTGGCTTCTTCAGGCCTGGTGGCCTTGAGGAATCCGCTGAAGAACCAATCACGCAGGTAGACACCGCGGTAGGTAGTCGCCTTCTCGTCGAAGAGCTCGAGCCGCAGCTCCATAGCTTCGGGAGACCGAATCTCCGCCAACTCCTTGGCCGCTTGATAGGCCCCATTCTCATAGGAGCTCTTGTCATTGGCATCGCGTAAGGTTTCACCCAACTCATCGAGTTGTGCACAAGGGAGTAGGCTTAGGGCGAGGATGGCGAACATGGCGAAAAAAAAGGAGGAGACCCGCGATGGGTCCCCTCCT
Organism: uncultured Planctomycetales bacterium; assembly: GCA_964545405.1. Classification (GTDB taxonomy): domain Bacteria; phylum Planctomycetota; class UBA1135; order UBA1135; family UBA1135. Next base: position 4,068 of record CAZJGH010000023.1, on the reverse strand, counting down.
GTAAGACGGGTTCCCGGCGCTGCCGGGACGCGATTCTATTCGATTGCCGATTCAGCGGCGTTCGACATCGTGGCGCCACGTGCATTCGCGAGCGAATCGAGGCAGTACCACTGGAAGTAGAGGCTCTGACCGACCAAGGAACCGATGTTCGGAATGGTGATCGTGAAAGAGGCATCGCCACTGGCATCAGCTGCAGCGTTGAACTGGTACTCACCAGCGACGTACAGGGTGTTGCCCGGGGCACCTGCATTCGTCATGTTGAATGGCAGGTTCAGGACTGGAGGCATGTTCCAGACGGTGTTGGAGAAGCCAGCCAGCAGCACACAGGTGTTGTTCGGGATGGCGTTTGCCAAGGTGACAGTGAAGGAGCCACCAGCAGTCGGGAAACCGATGTGGTCGATCTCTGGCAGCAGACCCAAGGAACTGGTACCTGCAGTGCCGAACTCGTTCCAGTTGATGCCGCTTGATGGGTGGGCGAAGGCACCGACTGGTGCGTCGTCCATCTCGTGAACCATGTGGCTCATTGGATCCATGCCCATCACGGTGGTTTCACCTGGGCCATCAGCGTTGCCGTTGCCGTCGTTGTCGATGCAGAAGATCACATCGCCACCGGTCGCACGAGCTGAGAAGCCGCCATCGTGAGAAGCGCCACCGTAGAGCGCTGGGTAGGAGATTGCCGAACCAGGGCCACCGGTGAAGAGAGTTACTTCACCTGCATCGTTGAGATCCAAGTCGCCGTTGTAGTCGATGCCACGGTAGACCAAGCCACCTGCACCAGTGCATGAAGCGTTGGAGGCAGTGGACATCATCCAATAGACATCCTCACCAAGAGGGCCAGCACCGACTGCGAAGTCGAGCACTTCAAGACTGGCGTAGTAACCAGTTCCGCTTGAGGATGGGCAGCTAGGGCTCTGCAGCGCGCCACTTGCGACATCCGCGTTGAGCTCAAGGCCAGGAACCTCGTCGACAAGGTTGCAGAAGTTCCATGCTTCGCCGGCATCCATCGCATCACCGTCACCGTTGAGGTCTTGGAAGGCGTAGAACGCGCGGTCTTGCTGAGCGAAGCCGATCACGACACCGTTTGTTGAGTCGTACATCAGGCCTTCGAAGTCGCCAGCGTCGATGCTGACGGCGCCAGAAGTGCCTGCCACGGTCATTGGGATGGTCGCATCAACGAACTGGACGAACTCGCCAGAACCATCTGCGTTGCCGTTAGCATCCAAGTCGGTGTATGCATGGATACCAGAACCAGGCTGTGAACCTGAGTTCCAGTTGTCATCGGTCACGTAAAAGGTACCGGTGATTGGATCGAAGTCCATCGCATCTGGCGAAGTGTTGCTTACGCCAGGGCCACCGCGGGTATCAGCCCACTGGCTGATCTCACCAACGCCGGTGCATTCGCCATCGCCATCGAGATCCTGTAGGCGAAGGATTACATCGCCAGTGGCGATGATGTACACGTAGTGGTTGGCTCCTTCAGCGCGATACTTGATGTCATCGATGTAGGAAATCTGAACAGCGCCATCTACAGCGAACGGAATCAGTTCGTTGGCCCCGAAGAAGAGGCCGTCACCATCTACATCGAGGTGGCGGTAAAGACCCCAGTCATTGAGGACTGAGTCGCCTTGGTAGAAGATGAGTTCGGAGTTTTGAGCGAAGGCGGAGCTGCCGACGAGCAAGGCTGCTGCTAATGCAATTGATGTACGCATGGTTTGTTGAAAGCGGACAGGAGCAAGGGGGTTACCTACCCCCCGAGAGAGGGGTGGCTTGGGAGTAGATTATACGCGCCGTAGTGCGGTTTCCCCGCCCTAATACGGCTAAAAACGCCTACAGCATGCGGAAATCAACCGCGTTGCTTGTCTGGAAATTGCTTACTACCGTGAGGTCGACCATGCCTGGGAACAACACGAAAGGCACACCGGTAATCGTCACCGAAATGCTGCCAATCAACGGAATCCGTGGTGTGTTAAAGGTATACAACGGCACGGATGGGATGAAGCCGAAGAACGGGATCGGCAAATCGCCGAAGTTAGTGCCGAAGATGATGACTGGATCGAACTGGGCGCCTTCGGCCGGGAACACGAACCAGATTTCTGGGGCCTGCGCCAAGTTGGCCTGCGGCACCTCTGTGGCGACTACCGGATCGGTCTGAGGATTAGAGAGGCCATCAGTGCTGGTGAGATCGGCACTAGGGATGGTGAGGCAAAGGGTGGTGATGATGGACAGGAACATGATGTGTGCAGTCAAAAAAGAGGACGAGCGCTCAACTAGAAGGATACCACATATTTTTGGCTGGCCCCGAAACAAAAAGGGCCGCACCAATGACGGTGCGGCCCTAAGTCAGCCGATCGCTCGGCTGCAGGTCATCAGGCGATTACTGGACGGTGATGGTCACCGGGTCAGAGATCGAGTAGAACAAACCACTGCGGGAGATCGCAGTCGCGTACAGGGAAGTACCGACTGGGAAACGTCCGACCATGGTAAGGGTTGGGGTCGAGGCGGAGCCGTCAGGAGCGATGGCGCCACTCAAAGCAGGAATGCTGATTGAGCTGACCAAGGTCGGAGACATGCCGATGCCGATGTCGCGGCCGTCGCTAGGCAGGAAAGCCGTGCCGTAACCGGTGGCGGTTGAGACGACCACCATGAAGGTGTTGCCTGCTTCCGATACACCCCAGCCGGAGCCGGTGAAGTTGACTGGCGAGCCGGCAGTGAACGGGCCATTGCCGAACAGGCTCTGGCTGCGGAACTGGCTAGCGAAGAGCTGGTTAACGCTGGTAGCGGTGTCGTCCAACCAAACAGCGACGAAGTTGCCGTAAGTAGAGTTGAAGGACATTTCAGCAAAGTCAGCATCGCCGGCCTGGCCAGCAGCGAGATCGAATGGAGCGCCCCAAGTGACTCCACCATCGTTGGAAGCGACTGCCATCGAACCTTCAGGGTAGGAAGGGCCAGTCCAGTTGACTGCCACGTAATCGCCGTTGCCGCCGATCGCTGGGTAGCCACCGCCGCCCATCGGACCAGCTTCAGTCCAAGTCGCACCACTATCAACGGTGGTGTGGATGAACAACTCATCAGAGCCGTTACGGTTGTCCTCGCAAGCCACGATCACGTTACCGGCCTTGGTGACACATACCACTGGGTGATCGGTGTCGTCAGTGCCTGCGACATAACCGCCTACCAAAGCATCGCCACCCCAAGTAGCGCCACCATCGGTTGAGATGTTGACGTGCAGCACGTCGGCACTTGCGGTCGGGAGGTTATCAGCCTGCATCGCGATAGCGACATTCGGGCCGTTCGCTGCGATGTAAAGGTCATACTCGACATGACCACCAGCCAAGCCAGCACTCACCAGGACATCCTGGGAAGTGAAGGAAGCGGTGTTGAGGTCGTAGCAGGAGTAGAACGCTTCGTTATCCGAACCGTTGGTGAAGTTGTCTTGCCAGGTGATGTGAAGCTGGCCAGTCGACATGTCGGACCAGATCGAATCGACGTCGGTCGAGCCGTTCGGGTGAGTCGATACTGCGATTGCTGAACCCCAGGTCGCACCGTTATCGGTGGACACGGTCAGGAAGCCTTCTTCGTGAGCACCGCCACCATCGTTCTCGGTAGCGCAAACCACTGCGACGGTCGAGCCATCGGCATGCAGGTTCCAGTTCTTCACATCATTCGCACCACTTGGGTAGCCCTTCGGCAGAGGTACGTTGGCGCTCCAAGTCGCGCCGCCATCTGATGACATCGTGAACTGGATGTCAGCATCGTAGGTCGCGTTGCGGTCGTCTGACCAAGTCGCGTAGATGTTGCCGCCATCGACGACGATACCCATGTCGCCGGCGTACTTGCTGGCTGCGGAGACATCGTCATCCACTCGCACTGGAGTATCCCATGTGGTGCCGTTGTCATTAGAGACGGCTACGTACATGTTGTTGGTGCCATCTTCCTTCCACAGTGCGGCAGTGAGGCTGCCTTGAGTAGAGATGGAGGGGCCGACAGGCTTGCCGAGACCGGCATCGAGCTGTTGCGGGGCACTAGCGTTTTGGGCGTATCCGGGCACTGCGAGTGCGGCTACGGCGA
>CAZJGH010000022.1:6553-19797 GCA_964545405.1 uncultured Planctomycetales bacterium | reverse complement strand
GGTGCCGAGAGGAAAGCCCCTATTCGATGCTGTCTGCGGCTAAATGCTCGGTACGCCAGCTAGGATGACCCTGGAGCATCATCTAAGGGCTGCTTGGCGCGCTTGCGCCGAAAGAACTCCTGCAACAAGGCCGCTGATTCGTCGGCCAGGACACCGCCCTTAGCTTCGATGCGATGATTGAGACCAGGAAGTTCAAGCAGACGGGCAAGTGATTCGATCCCACCGAACTTGGGGTCCGCTGCTCCATAGACGATGCGCTTGACCCGAGCGTGAAGCAGGGCACCAGTGCACTGGATACACGGTTCCAAGGTGCAATACAGTTCGGCTTCCACCAGGCGCTTCTCGCCGGCTGCGGCGAAGGCCTGTGTGAGAGCCAACATCTCTGCGTGGGCTGTCGCATCCTTCAATGCCTCAACGCCATTGGCACCGCGCCCTAAGACTTGGTTGCCACGAACGATGACCGCGCCGACTGGTACTTCCTCTGCTTGCCAAGCATTCCTGGCCTCGCGCAGGGCCAGCTCCATGATCTGCTGGTCGCGTTCTTCCGGAGTGGCCGGTTCGCGCAGCGGGAAGAGCAAAGTCATTGAGCCACGAGTAAGTGGCGCGCCCGGGAGGATTCGAACCCCCAACCCCCTGATCCGTAGTCAGGTACTCTATCCAGTTGAGCTACGGGCGCTGATTTGAGGGGGAGATTTCACAGTCCCCCGGTGCTGCCGTCAAGCGCTAAACGTAATTCTAGTTCAGGGGCCGCTGTGAGCCTTGGTATTGGTAGGCTAGACCCTTGTCGATGGAACCCTTCGTTCACTTACACGTCCACACGGAGTATAGCCTTCTGGACGGCGCCAACCCGATTGGCAAGCTGGTAGATGCGGCCGTAGCTGACGGCCATGACGCCCTTGCGATCACCGATCATGGCAACCTCTTCGGCGCCATGGAGTTCTACCAGGCGTGCCAGAAGCGCGGCGTCAAGCCCATCCTCGGATGCGAGTTCTACATCGCCGAGGACTCTCGGCTCAAGCCGCACAGCAAGCAGAACAACCCGTACAGCCACCTGACCCTGATGGCGCATGACGCCACCGGCTGGGACAACTTGATGCAGCTGTCTTCCGCCGGCTTCATCGAGGGGCAACATTTCCGGCCGCGCATCGACATGGAACTCTTGGCTCAGCGCGCTGGTGGCCTGACGTGCCTTTCCGGCTGCTTGAGCGGGCCAGTCAACAAACGCTTGAGGGTCGAGGATGAAGCGGGCGCGATCGAGACCGCGGGCATGCTGCAGGACATGTTCGGCAAGGACAACTTCTATCTCGAGATCATGCGCAACGGCATCTCCTTGCAGGACAAGATGACCGAAGGGATGACACGGTTGCAGGGTCAGATGAATGCGCCGCTGATCGCCACCAATGACATCCACTACCTGCGCCACGAGGACTGTGCAGCACAGGACGCGATGTTGTGTTTACACACCGGGTCACGCCTTGAGGACCCGAATCGCTGGCGCATGGACAGCGACACCCTATACTTCCGCAGCCGCGAGGAAATGAACCGCATTTTCTCAGACCTGCCTGAAGCGCTTCGAAACACCCAATTGGTGGCCGACCAGGTCAACGTCGATCTCGAGATCGGGCGCCTTCGGCTGCCGATATTCGAGCCTGAGGATGGGCGCACCCCAGATGAGTTGTTCCGCGAATTGTGTGAACAAGGATTCGCGAGGTTGTATCCGCAGCCTACCCAGGAAGCGCGCGAACGACTCGAGTACGAGATTCGCGTCATCACCGAGATGGGTTTCATCTCGTACTTCCTTATCGTATTTGAGTTGATTGGTTTCGCCCGCGACTCAGGCATCCCGGTCGGCCCAGGCCGTGGTTCAGCGGCGGGTTCGATCGTGGCGTATGCGTTGAACATCACGCGCATCGACCCACTCAAGTACGACTTGATCTTCGAACGCTTCTTGAACCCAGGGCGAATCTCGATGCCGGATATCGATATCGATTTCTGCAAGGATCGACGCGAGGAGATGATCCAGTACACGCGTCAGCGGTACGGCGACGAGAACGTCTGTCAGATCATCACCTTCGGCAAGCTCAAGGCGAAGAACGCCTTGCGTGACATGGGCCGCATCATGGAGGTACCCCTTCAGGAAGTAGACAAGGTCACCAAGAAGATACCTGAGGGTCCTGGGGTGAAGCTCGGTAAGTCCCTCGAGGAGGTTCCCGACCTCAAGGAGCTGTTCGAGACCTCCGACCTGCATAAGAAGTGGTTCGACTTGGCCCTCAAGGTGGAAGGCCTGCCGCGGAACTCCGGCATTCACGCAGCTGGCGTGATCATCGCCGATCAACCATTGCGCGAGATCGTGCCGCTGGCCAAGGTCTCCGGCAACATCACCACGCAATGGGACATGAAATACTCTGAGCAATTCGGCTTGCTCAAGATGGATTTCCTTGGCCTCCGAACCTTGTCGATCCTGCAGGAAGCAGTCAGCCAAGTGGAGCGCCGACTCGGCGAGAGGATCGTGCTCGACGAGCTACCGCTTGATGACAGCGATACCTATGAACTGTTGCGCAAGGCCGATACGGAAGGAGTGTTCCAGCTCGAGTCCGGTGGCATGCGCAAGCTTCTCGGACAGATCAAGCCTACCCACTACGAGGACATCATCGCAGTCTTGGCATTGTTCAGGCCTGGACCACTTGGCTCTGGCCTGCATGAGACCTACGCGCGACGCAAGCATGGCGAGGAGAAGGTCAGCTTCCAGCACCCGATCCTCGAGGACATCCTCAAGGAGACCTACGGGGTATTGATCTATCAGGAACAGATCATGCGCGTGGCCCAGTTCATGGGTGGCTTCAGCCTCGCCGATGCGGACAGCCTGCGTAAGGCTATGGGCAAGAAGAGCGCCGAGTTGATGGCCGGCTTCGAGGGCCAATTCCTCGCCGGCGGCAAGGAGCGTGATGTGCCAGATGCCGTAGCCAAGGAGATCTGGGACATGATGGTCAAGTTCGCGGAGTATGGCTTCAACAAGTCGCACTCGGCAGCCTATGCCATGGTCACCTACCAGGCCTCATGGATGAAGGCCCATTACCCAGCCGAGTTCTACGCCGCTTCCTTCACCTATGAGGCGAGCGACACCGACAAGTTGCGCTCACTGATCGAGGACGCACGACGTCATGGCGTGCACCTTCTTCCCCCCTGTGCCAATGCATCCGATTGCCGCTTCACCGTCATCGATGGCGAGACCATCCGGTTCGGACTCGAAGCGATCAAGGGTGTCGGCGGCGGAGCAGCGGAATCGTTGGTCAACCTGCGCCTTGAACAGGATGATGGTAAGTTCGACACTGTTGACGATGTCTTGATCGGTGGCGTGGCCGCCAGCATCAACCGCGGCACCTTCGAGAGCCTGGTCAAGGCTGGCGCACTAGATGCGTGCGGCGAGAGCCGAGTTCATCTCCTGCCCAAGCTTGAAGAACGGATTCGAGTTGCCTCGGCATTGGCAAAGGACCGCGCCAAAGGACAAGGAATGTTGTTCGATGCTGCCCCATCGCCGCCTGCACCAAGCAGTAACGGTGAGGCCCACGGCGCCCACGGCACTGATGAGCTCGATGCCGCAGGCCAGAAGCTCCTGCTTCAATACGAGAAGGAGTCATTGGGCTTCTACCTCACATCCCACCCGCTCGATAACTATCGCGATGTCATCGGTGGCGTATCCCCGTGGGACAGTCGTTCGGCCAAGGAGGCTGGAACGGATGCTGTACTTTCCCTACCTGGGGTCGTAAGCCAACTGAACGTGCGTGGCACCGCCAAGGACCTGAACAAGAAGTACGCCAAGTTCAAGGTCGAGGACCTGCATGGATCGACCAACGCCATCATCTTCCCGCGTACCTGGGAGGAAGTTGAGGAATACGTCGATGAAGATTTCGTCGGACTGTTCCATGGGCGCTTGCAGATCAGCAACGACGAAATCGAGTTGATAATCGACAAGGTCGACCCCCTCGGCAGCAAGGATGAGATGCGCCTGCAAGGAGGCCTTGAGATCCGCCTAGGTGGAGAATCCTCCCCGCCCATCAAGGAGATCCAAGAGATCCTGACTTGTCACGCTGGCGACAATCGGGTGCGTTTCATAGTCCGCGACAACCATGACCGCGCGCGCTTCATTCGAGCTGGCAAGGAGTGGTCGGTCAAGCTCAGCAGCGAACTGGTGGATGAGCTGAACAGGCTGCTTGGTCCTGACAGCGCCAAGCTCTCGATGGAGCGCGGATCGGTCAAACGAGAGCGCCCACCATCCTGGGGCAGGTCCAATTAAGTCAAGCCGCTAGGTATTACTACCTAGCGGCTTGAGGCTGTCCTTCGACAGTCGGACTATTCCTCGTCGACGGCGCCGAACTCTGGCTCAGAGCGCTCCACGAGCTCGAAGATCGCCATTGGTGCTTGATCACCAAGGCGGGTGCGGTCGAGCTTGAGGATGCGGGTGTAGCCGCCTGGACGATCCTTGAAGCGTGGGCCAAGGACATCGAACAGTTTGGTGGTAGCCGTACGGTTGTTGCCGAGGAGAGCCAATGCACGACGGTAGTTGTGCAGGTTCTTCTCCTTAGCCAAGGTGATCAGCTTCTCGGCGAAGGGACGATGGACCTTAGCCTTGGTGACGGTAGTCTCGATCCGCTCATGCTCGATCAATGCGGCAATGAGGTTACGAGCAAGGGCACGCCGGTGGGAGCCAGTACGGGAAAGGTTGTTGGTCTTTACGCGGTGACGCATGTTCTAACTCCTAGTTGACGGCACCGAGAAGTTCTTCCCGGTCCATGCCGATGCCCAAATCCAAGTCACCTAGCTTGCGCTCGATCTCGGTAAGGACAGTCTGGCCAAGGTTCTTGATTGCCAGCAGTTCGTCGGAAGTCTTGAAGACCAAGTCCTCGAGAGTCCTGACTTCTGCGACGTCCAGGCAGTTGCGTGCCCGGGTGGAAAGATCGAGCCGTTCGATCGGCTCATTAAGCAGGCCAGCGACCCGCTCACGACGACGCTCTGCAGCGGCATCTACGGCTTGTACTTCCTCTACCACCGAACGACCCTGCATGGCGTTGTTGAACTGCACGAAGGGGTTGAGGTGCTTGCGGAAGATCTTGGCAGCCTCGACCAGCGCCATCATCGGCGCCACGGTGCCATCGGTCCATACTTCGAGGACCAGGCGGTCGTAGTTGGTGAACTTACCGACACGGGTTGCCTCGACGCCGTAGCGCACGCGCAACACCGGACTGAAGGCTGCATCGACCGGGATCAAGCCGATCTCGTCCATGGCCTCGCCTGTTTCCTCTGCGGAAACGTAGCCGCGACCACGGCGCACGGTCAACTTGACCGATAGCTTGGCTGAGGCACCGTTCATGGTGCAGATCTGCAGCTCAGGGTTGACTACCTCTACGCCAGTAGGGCACTCGATCTGGGCGGCGGTCACAGGACCTTCACCACTGGCCTCGAGGGTCAGGGTAACCGGTAGCTCGGCAGTCTCCACCTTTACGTGAAGACGCTTGAAGGCCAACACCAACTCGGTGACGTCTTCTACGACGCCATCGATGGACCGGAACTCGTGCTCAATGCCATCGACCTCTACTGCCGTGACGGCAGTACCCTCGATGGAACCAAGCAGTACGCGCCGAAGGCCGTTACCGATTGAATGGCCGAACCCTTGCTCGAAAGGTTCGATGAGGAATTTCCCGTAAGAGTCGGTAGCGGTGGACTGCTCGTGCACCACACCGGAAGGAAGTTCAAAGTCACGCCAACGAATTCGCATGGTATCTGGATGATTGCGGTTTCAGAACCTGGGGAGACCGATGCCGCTCAGACGCGGCGCTTCTTCGGTGGACGGCAACCGTTGTGAGGCAACGGAGTGAAATCCTCGATTGAGGAGATTCGTAAACCACCGTGGTTGAGACCACGGATGGCGCTTTCCCGGCCGGAGCCAGGACCCTTGACGCGTACTTCGACCTCGCGAAGACCCATCTTGCATGCGATCTCAGCGGCACGGATGGCGGCCTGCTGAGCGGCAAAAGGAGTGGACTTGCGGGAACCCTTGTAGCCAACGTTGCCAGGGCTGCCCCAGGCGATGGTGTTACCTTTGGTATCGGTCAAGGTGATGATGGTGTTATTGAAAGTCGACCGGACGTAGGCGATGCCTCGGGCACCGACCTTCTTCAACTTCCGTTTGCTTTGTGCTGCGCTCATCTGTGTTATTTAAGCTGGTAGCCGATCACACGGTTACTTCATGGACTTGACGGACTTCTTGCCAGCCACAGTCTTCTTGGGACCCTTACGGGTACGAGCATTGGTGCGAGTGCGCTGACCACGGGCAGGCAGGCCACGACGGTGGCGGAGCCCACGGTAGCAAGCAATGTCGCGAAGGCGGTTGATGGCTGCAGCGTTAGTACGCCGCAACACACCCTCAGCCCTGAGGTGGCTTTCTGCATAGGCGGCAATCTCTGCCAGCTCCTCGTCAGAAAGTTCTTTGGCACGACGATCCTTGTCGAGCTTGAGATCTTCGCAGATCTTGTTGGCAGTGGTATTACCGATACCAAAGAGGTAGGTAAGCGCAATTACTGTGCGCTTATCGTTGGGGATGTCTACACCGATGAGACGTGGCATGATCTTATTCTGATTATTCTTGGTCGGAAAACCCGGATCAGCCCTGAACCTGCTTGTGGCGAGGGTCGCGGCTGCAGATGACACGGACCTTGCCGTGACGACGGATCACCTTGCAAGAGCCGCAAATGCGGCGGACGGAGGCGCGTACTTTCATCTTTCTGTGGAGTTGTGTCTTGGGTTGGGCCTAGCGGCGGCCACCGTAGCGGCGTCGACGTTCTCCTCGGTACACGATGCGGCAACGAGTGAGATCGTATGGAGACAGTTCAATTGTTACGGTGTCGCCCGGCGTGATGCGGATGTAGTGCATCCTCATCTTGCCGGAGATGTGAGCCAGGATTTGCTGGCCGTTTTCAAGCTCAACGTTGAAGGTAGCGTTCGGGAGGGTTTCCCGGACCACCGCCGTCAACTTGATGGGCTCTTCTTTGGCCATGATTAGGCCGATTCCGTTTGTGAGAGCACAGACTTCACCACTGCGGTCGTATCCTCCTGGATACTCTCGACAGCGCGATCGGCCTGTATTTCACGAAGTAAGTTCTGGTCGCGGTAGTACGCCACCAGAGGTTCTGTAGTCTCCCGGTAAACCGTGAGACGGTGCTGGATGACCTCTAAGGTGTCATCCTGGCGACCACGGCCCAGTAAACGCTCGGTCAGAACGCTATCGGGAGCCGTGAAGTATAGCGCCAGGCCAATAGAGCCGCTAGGGGCGGCTTTTCCGAGCGCTTCGGCTTGTGGCAGGGTGCGAGGGAAGCCATCGAGCAGCAAGACGTCGTCTGCTGCCAAGGATTCGATGCGGGAGACGACCAAGCCGGCCATGACCTCGTCAGGGACCAGGTCCCCGCGGCTCATGTACTCGGAAGCCTTGAGGCCAAGTTCTGACCCCGCTGTTGCCTCTTGGCGCAGCAATTCGCCGGTGGACAAATGAATCCAACCGTTAGCTGCGGCGGCTATTTCAGCCTGAGTGCCTTTGCCGACCCCAGGTGCTCCAAGCAGGATCGCAATCATGTCCGTTTCTTGGTCCAGCTACTCTTGCTACCCTTCATGAAGCCGTCGTAGTTACGCATGACCAGTTGGGCATTGACGCGATCCACCATGTCGAGGGCTACACCCACCACGATCAGGATGGAAGTACCACCTAGGAAGTAGGCGATCATCGGATCGACGTGTAGGTTGCCGATCAGGATGTTCGGCATTACCGCGATCACGGCAAGGAAAATCGAGCCGGCCAAAGTGATTCGGTCGAGTACGAAGCTCAAGTATTCAGCGGTCGCCTTACCAGGACGGATGCCTGGGATGAACGAGCCACCTTCCTTGAGGTTGGTCGCGATGTCATCGGGCTGGAACATCAGACGCGTCCACATGAACGAGAAGAAGATGATCAGACCGGTGTAGGTGACCATGTAGGTGAAGCTAGACGGGTTGAACGCTGCGCGCAACCAGCCGAAACCAGGCATGGATCCCAATACGTTCGGCACGATGAATAGTGCTGAAGCGAAAATGATGGGCATCACGCCTGCTTGGTTGACCTTGAGCGGCAGGTAGTGACGCTGCCCCCCCATTACCTTGCGACCACGCGTTAGCTTGGCCTGTTGGATCGGTATTCGTCGTTGCCCCCTAGTGAGGTATACGACGACCACGACCACGACCAGCCACATCAGGCCGAGGGTGACTGCCAACTGGTGGCTGTCCTCGCGCATGCTGAATGCCTTGCTCACGGTCGATGGCAGGTTCGCGATGATGCCCGCCATAATGATCAGGGACACACCATTGCCCATGCCGTATTCGGTGATCTGTTCACCGAGCCACATGATGAAGATCGTGCCTGCGGTAAGCGCAGTCATGATCGCAAGTGTGTAGAACAACGACCCCCCGCCAGGCATAAGCTGGTAGGAAGGGTTGTAGATGACCGCCTTGACCACGAACACCGACTGCAACAAGCAGATCGGCACGGTAGCGAGCCTGGTCAGCTGACTGATCTTCTTCTGTCCTGCGGCACCTTCCTTGGAAAGGGCCTCGAGGGAAGGCACCACCTTGGTGAGCAGGCTGAAGATAATCGACGCCGAGATATACGGCATCACACCTAAGGAGAACAGCACCGCCTGACCCACACCTGCACCGGTGAAGGCGTTCATGATGCCGAACAACGCGTTCTCATCAGCCTTGTTGGCAGCCACGGCAACCTGCTCCAGGTCGATGCCTGGAAGAGGGATGTGGAAGCCCAATCGATAGATGAACAGCAGCACGAAGGTCGTGATGAACTTCGAGCGCAGCTCGGGCACGCGCAGGATGGTCAGGAACTTGTCCATAAGGTGATTACGAAATCACTTCGACGGAGCCACCCGCCGCTTCGATCTTGCTCTTAGCTGAACCTGAGAATTTGTGAGCCTTGACGGTGACCTTGGTGGTCACCTCGCCCTGGCCGAGAACCTTCAACAAGTCGCCGGTACGACGGGCAAGCCCGCGCTCCAGGACAGCTTCCAGATCCACGATCTCGCCCTCGCCGAACGCGGCAAGCGCATCGACGTTGACCAGGGTGTAGTGCTTCTTGAAACGAGCATTGGTGAAACCTCGCTTAGGCATGCGGCGGAAGATCGGCATCTGGCCGCCTTCGAAACCGATACGAGGATGGTCACCTGAACGACTGCGCTGACCGTTATGGCCACGCCCAGCAGTCTTGCCTTTGCCAGAGCCGACACCGCGACCGATGCGCTTGCGCTTGTCGTGGTTGTTGCCCTGTGAAGTTACGTCGTGGATCTGCATTAGATTTCAACTCCCCGCAGCTCCGCGATCTCTTCCTTGGTACGAAGAGCGCCAAGAGCGACGATGGTTGCCTTAACCAGGTTGATTGGGTTGGTGGAGCCGTAGCACTTGGTGAGCACATCGCGCACACCAGCGAGCTCAAGTACTGCACGGACGGTGGAGCCAGCGATGATGCCGGTACCAGCCGAAGCAGGAATCAAGCGCACCTTCGAAGAGCAGTAGATGCCTTCGATTTCGTGCGGGATGGTGGTGTCCACGCGTGGGACACGAACCAGGTGCTTGCGACCGTCCTTGAAGGCCTTCTGCATGGCGGAAGGGATCTCCTTGGCCTTGCCGAAGCCGAAGCCGACGATGCCGTCTTGGTTGCCGACCACGGTTAGGGCCGAGAAAGCGAAACGCCGACCACCCTTGACGACCTTCGCCGAACGGTTGACCTTGACGCGCTCCTCTTTGAGTTCACCGAGCTTCTCAGCTTCGGTGCGATCCAGGAATTCAGGCAGTTTGTTGTACATGTCTATTATCCCCTAGAACTTGAGTCCGCCTTCGCGAGCGGCTTCGGCCAAGGCCTTGACGCGGCCGTGATAGAGGTACCAGGAGCGATCGAACTTGACGGCTTCGACGCCAGCTGCCTTGGCACGCTCAGCGACTGCAGCACCGATCAAGGTCGCGCATTCGGTCTTGGTCTTGCACGCAGGGAGGCCTCTAGGGTACTGGCGGATGCCAAAGTGTTGCCAGGGAGATCGTCGATGATCTGCACCGAGATGTGCTTGGAGCTGCGGAATACGCTGAGCCTTGGATGATCCGAAGATATACCCAAACGACGACGTACACCCATGGACTTGCGGGCGCGCCGCTTCCACTTCTTCTTCTGTTGGAGATGGTCCATGATTAAGCGAGGGATTTACCAGCTTTGCGACGAACTTGCTCGTCGGAGTAACGAATGCCCTTGCCCTTGTATGGCTCAGGCGGACGGACGCGGCGGACGTTGGCAGCGAACTGACCAACCGCCTGCTTATCGATGCCACTCACCACGATGGTGGTCGGGTTGGTGAGAGTGACGACCACACCTTCAGGCGGGTCACACTTGACCAGGTGACAGAAACCGATCTGCATCTCGATACCCTGACCTGAAGGCTTGGCATTCCAACCAGTGCCGTGGATCTCGAGGGTCTTCGAGTAGCCTTCAGTAACGCCGACCACCATGTTGGCGATGTGCGCACGAACCAGGCCATGAAGAGCCGAAGCGTTCTTCTCAGCACCAGCGCCGGTACGGGACACGCGGACGACATTGTCCTCCACTGCGACTGCGACTTCCGGGAACAATGGGAACTGCAATGAACCCTTGTCGCTCTTGACCTCGACACTGCTGCTCGAAGGAGTCACGGTGACTCCAGCAGGAATGACGATCTCTTGTTTGCCGATACGTGACATGGTCTAGAACAGGGTGCAGATGACTTCACCACCGACTCCGAGCTCGCGGGCCTTGCGACCGCTCATGATGCCCTTGGAGGTGGTGATGATGGTGGTGCCTAGACCGCGACGAACGATCGGGACGTTAGCGGCATCGCGGTAGACGCGGCAGCCAGGCTTCGAGATACGCACGATCTCTTGCAGTGAAGAGTTGCCGTCGCGATCGTATTTGAGGTGCAGACGCAGGGTGTTGCGTGGGCCTTCACCTTCGACGACTTCAACGTCGGCGAGGTAGCCCTCCTCCTTCATGGTGAGAGCGATCAGGCTCTTCACCCGGGAGGTCGGCAGGTCCACCGACTTGCGGCGCACTTGAATCCCGTTACGGATTCGCGTGAGCATGTCGGCGATTGGGTCGGTCATTGTCATGATGAAATCTCCAGTATTGGAGGCAGTATCCCCCTACCAGGAGGACTTACGGACACCGGGAAGCTGGCCTTCGTGCGCCAAGCGACGCAGGACCAGACGAGAAATACCGAAGCGCCTTGAGTAGGCCCTTGGGCGCCCCGTGATGGAGCAACGGTTATGCAGGCGGACGTGGGATGCGTCACGCGGCATCTTCTGGATGGACTTGTAGGCCGCATCCTTCTCCTCGAGGGTTGCCTCGGGATCCTTGATCACCTTCACGAGTTCCGCACGACGTGCGGCGTGAGTTGCAACGAGACGCTGACGCTTCTTCTCGCGGTAGATTGCGCTGGTTTTTGCCATGTCTAGTTCTCTTCGTTGCGACGACGGAAGGGCATGCCGAAACCTTCGAGGAGGGCGCGGCCCTCTTCGTCGGTGCACGCGGTGTTTACGAATGTGACGTTCATTCCCTGTGGGAACTCGACGCGATCGAGGTCGATCTCTGGGAACAAGCTCTGCTCGGTGAGACCGAGGCTGAAGTTGCCGCGACCATCGAACTTATCCTTGACCCCTTGGAAGTCACGAATACGAGGAAGAACCACCGAGATTAGGCGGTCCATGAACTCGTACATGTGAGCGCCACGGAGGGTGCTCACGCAACCGATCGGCATCCCTTCACGCAAGCGGAAGTTAGCCACCGACTTGGTCGCGCGTTTGATCACGGCCTTCTGGCCGGTGATCTTGGTCAGATCCTTGGCTGCAGACTCGACGGCAGCCTTGTTCTCGACAGCCTTCGAGACACCCATGCTGACCACGATCTTGGTCAGGCGAGGGATCTGGTTGACGTTGCGGTAACCGAAGCGCTCCTTGAGGCTCGGAACCACTGTTTCCTTGTACTGGTCTATGAGACGTGCCATGGATTAAGCAAACTTGGTGCCGCAGGGAACCCCGACACGAATCTTCTTGTCACCTTCGATGACAGTTTTAGTGCGAACGCCCTTGCCGGCCTTCTCGGACCAGATGAGGACATTGGAAGCGGAAATCGGGAACTCCTTCTCGACCTTGCCGCCTTCTGGATTGGCTTGTGTTTTCTGCAGGTGCTTGACACGAATGTTCACGCCTTCGACCAACACGCGGTTGGTCTTGTCGATCACCTTCATGACCTTGCCGCGCTTACCGCGATCGTTACCTGCGAGGACTTGGACCTCATCTCCTTGCTTGACGTGCATCAGACGACCTCCTGAGCCAACGAAACAATCTTCATGAAGTTGCGCTCACGTAGCTCGCGGGCAACAGCCCCGAAGATACGAGTACCGCGTGGGTTGTTCTCGCCATCGACCAAGCACAAGGCATTGCCATCGAACTTGACGTAGCTTCCATCCTTGCGACGAACGCGCTGCTTGGTGCGAACGATCACGCCGCGCACGACCTCGCCGGTCTTGATATCAGCGCCAGGGGCGGACTTCTTGACTGAAGCCACGACCACGTCGCCGATGCTGGCGAAACGACGGCCGGAGCCGCCCAACACCTTGATACACATGACTTCCTTGGCGCCGGAGTTATCGGCGACCTTCAGTCGGGTTTGCATCTGGATCATCTTGCTTCCTGCCTATCAGTCTTGTGGTGCTGCTTCGGTAATCGCGATCAAGCGCCAGCATTTGTTCTTGCTGAGCGGGCGGGTGCCCATGATCTCGACCTTGTCGCCGATCCGTGCCTCGTTCTTCTCGTCATGAGCGTAGAACTTCTTGCGGATACGAACGGTCTTGCGATAAAGCGGGTGCTGCGAGGTCCGTTCGACCTCGACGGTGATGGTCTTATCCGCCTTGTTGGCGATGACCTTGCCGTTAAGAACCTTGCGGGTTCCGCGGACTACTTCTTTGTTTTCCGTCATCAGTAGATTCCTGCTCTAGCGCGGCTCCTGGCCGCGGATGCCGAGCTGACGCTCCTGGAGGATTGTCTTCATCCGCGCGATATCGCGCCGATTACGACGAATCTGGGATGGGTCTGAGTTGGCCTCGACCATTGAGCGGAACCGCAGGTCGAACAACTCCTTC
>CAZJGH010000022.1:0-6543 GCA_964545405.1 uncultured Planctomycetales bacterium | reverse complement strand
GGTGGGTGTGCCTTAGCGCCAGCAAGAGACCACTTGGGTGGAGGAATTTCCTTCTCGAGTTGATCGGCATCAAAGCGGAGTTCCGCATCTTCTTTGCCACGTACTTCGTTTGCTTTCATCACTAACTCCGCTAGATGGTCTTCCTGGTAATCATGCGGCAACGTACTGGCATCTTGTGTGCCACGCGGTTGAACGCAGTGCGGGCGGTATCAATGTCGGTGCCGCCAATCTCGTAGATGACGGTTCCGGGGAGGACAACGGCTACCCAGCGATCCACATCGCCTTTACCGTTACCCATTCGAACTTCCTGTGGCTTCTTGGTGATCGGCTTATGTGGGAAGACGCGGATCCACATCCGGCCCTCTCCCATCGCACGGTTACAAGCGATACGACCAGCCTCGATAGTGCGTGAGCTGAGCCAGCACCACTCGAGGGCCTGGAGGCCGTATTCACCGAAGTTGACACGGTTGCCGCGACTGGCGGCAACTCTTGCGACTCGCTTCTTGGGGGTCACGATGCCGCGGCGGTGCATGTTGGAACCAGCTGGCCCCTTGCCGTCAGGCTTCTGGCAGCGATAGGTCCCTTTGATCTTGCCGCGTTGTACCTTCCGGTACTTCGTTCTCTTAGGCATCATCATGGCTTTATTCTCCTGTTGCTAAACCCAAGGGCTTAACCGCGGGTGGTGTCTCCGGTGAAAATCCACACCTTCACACCGAGGATGCCGTAGCTGGTACCAGCTTCAGCAAAACCGTAGTCGATGCGTGCGGACAACGTTGAAAGAGGCACCCGACCCGTGCGGGTAGTCATGGTGCGGCTCATCTCCTTGCCGTCGATACGGCCGGAGACTTGAATCTTGACGCCTTCAGCACCAGCGTTCATGGTGTTCTCCATGATTCGCTTCATCTGGAAACGTGGTGAGATGCGGCGCTCGATAGCGGCTGCGAGGTTCTCGGCGACGGTCTGGCTATCCAGATCCCAGTGACGAACCTCTTGGATGTCGAGCTTGATCTCCATGCCGGTGATCTTCTCGAGATCAGCGACGAGCTGGTCACGCGTGGCGTAACCGCGACCGATCACTTCACCCTTACGAGTGACCAACAGACCGACCGTCATGCGATCGCTGCGCTGCTGGATGTCGATGCGAGAAATGATGCCTTTGCGGAAACGCTTCTTGATCAGCTTGCGGACGTTGTAGTCGAGCAAGACCTTGGCAGGGTAGTCCTTGCCACGGGCGAACCAGCGCGAACGCCACGGCTCACTGATGCCGATGCGGAAACCGATTGGATGAATCTTCTGTCCCATGATCAGTTGACCTCCTTCTCGGAGACTGCGATGCGGAAATGCGAGGTACGACGACGAATGGTCATTGCGCGACCCATAGGACCCGGGCGGAAGCGCGGGCGACCGTGGATCAACGGGCCTTCATCGACGCGCGCATCGGACACCACCAGGGTGTCGACATTGACTGCATCGTTCTGACCGGCGTTGGCAATAGCCGACTTGAGGACCTTACTGAAGATCGCGGCACCACGGGTGCGGTGACCTTGCAGCAGGAT
Source organism: uncultured Planctomycetales bacterium (assembly GCA_964545405.1). Taxonomy (GTDB): domain Bacteria; phylum Planctomycetota; class UBA1135; order UBA1135; family UBA1135. Next base: position 4,987 of record CAZJGH010000022.1, on the reverse strand, counting down.
GAGCGCGCGGTTCACGTCCAGGCCGCGAATGAGGTTCGCAGCTGGGCGAGCCTTCTTGGCGGACATGTGCGCGTAGCGGTGGGAAGCACGGAATTCCATTTCTTAACTCCTACTTCTTGTCGTGGCCGCGGAAAATCCGGGTCGGAGAGAACTCCCCAAGCCGGTGACCGACCATATCCTCGGAGACATACACCTTGAGGAATTGGCGGCCGTTGTGAACCATAAAGGTCATGCCGACGTATTCCGGCGTGATGGTCGATGCACGAGCCCATGTCTTGATGGGCTTGCGATCTCCTGCTGCTTTGGCCTTGTCGACCTTGCGCTGGATGCGCGGGTCGACCCATGGGCCCTTCTTGATGCTGCGGGTCATTGCTTGTTACCTCACTCCCTTCGGACGGCGACGGACGATGAACTTGGAAGTCGTCTTGCGCTTGTTGCGGGTCTTCTGACCCTTAGCAGGCTTACCCCATGGCGACACAGGGTGCTTACCCATGGTGCGGCCTTCACCACCACCATGTGGGTGGGCAGCCGGGTACATCGCGACACCACGAACATGTGGGCGCTTGCCACGCCAGCGATTACGGCCGGCCTTACCGAGGGTGACGTTCTGGTGGTCGGAGTTACCGACTTCACCGATGGTCGCGCGGCATTCGATATGAACGCGGCGCATTTCACCACTTGGCAGCGACAGCAAGGCGTAGCTGCCTTCGCGTGCGGCCAAACGGGCAGTTGCACCAGCTGAACGCGCCATCTTCGCGCCCTGCTTAGGACGCAACTCGATGTTGTGGAGATCCATACCCAGAGGCATGTCCTTCAACTTCATCGAGCATCCGACCTTAGGCTCAGCGTCTGGGCCTGACATCACGATGTCGCCCTGCTTGAGACCTTTCGGCCAGAGGATGTAGCGCTTCTCACCGTCTGCGTAGTGCAGCAAGGCGATGTAAGCGGTGCGGTTTGGATCGTATTCGATGTGCGCGACGGTGGCAGGTACGCCATCCTTAGCACGCTTGAAATCGATCATGCGGTAGCGGCGCTTGTGGCCACCTCCACGGTGCCACGCTGTGACCCGACCGCGGTTGTTGCGGCCACCGGTCTTCTTCAGCGGTGCCAGCAGACTCTTCTCGGGGGTCTGCCTTGTGAGCTCCGCACGATCCAACACGGAACCGCCACGGCGGCCCGGTGAAGTCGGCTTGTAGTACTTGAGTCCCATTTTCTCTTGCTCTGGTTCTTAGACCAGGCTTACAGGAGGTCGATTTTGCTGCCTTCCTTCAAACGCACGAGTGCAATCTTGGCACTCGGCTGACGGAAGTAGTTTGCACCACGGCGCCGCATCTTGCCGGGCCGCAGCATGGTGTTGACTTTGTCCACTTCAACCTCGAACAACAGTTCGACGGCGGTCTTGATCTCGATGCGGTTGGCACCACTCGCGACCTCAAAGCGGTAAGAGTTAAGGCGCTCCTGCTCGGAAGTGGATTTTTCCGTGAGGATCGGCTTAAGAATCAACTGGTAGGCTTCGCTCTTTTGCATTGCTATTCCTCCTAGGCTTCCTTGGAGTTACCGAGGCGCCCGACGATGATTTCCAATGCACCCTCTTCAGCGAGCACCCACTTGTGGGCGAGCAGAGAATGAGCATTGACTTCAGCGGCGGAACAGATGCTTACTTTCTGGAAGTTGCGGAAGCTCTTCCAGACGTTCTCGTTGTGATCGGCTGTGACCACCAGGACACTGCCCTCCAAGCCACAGCCGGCGAGGACCTCGCGGGCGGCCTTGGCGGATGGAGCATCGAACTTCAGGCCGGTCGCGACATGAACCTCGTTATCAGTCAACTTACCCAACAAGGCGGAACGCAAGGCGACCAAACGCTGCTTCTTAGGCAGGCTGTAGTACCAGTTACGTTTGTTGCGTGGCCCGAAAGTAGTAGCACCACCGACCCACAAGGGGCTACGACGGTCACCGGCACGTGCACGGCCAGTCTTCTTCTGCTTCCAAGGCTTCTTGGTGTGACCAGCCAGCTCGGTACGGTTCTTCGTATGAGCATCGCCTTGACGACGGTTGGACTGGTACATGACCACCGCATCCTTCAAGGTGCGGTAGAGCATTTGATCGCCGAGCTCCAGGGAGATTTCCTTCTCACCGGTCTTATTGCTGGCGACATCGTAAGTGTTAACGGTAGTCATGACTACTTACCTCCGGTCTTGGCGGTACAGATCTGGATGAGACCGTTAGGAGGACCTGGAACGCCTCCGCGCACCAAGATCAGCCCCTTCTCGACATCAACAGCTTCGATCACCGAGTTCTTCACGGTGCGACGGACAGCACCCAAGTGCTTACCCATGCGCTGGCCCTTGAAGACGCGACCTGGATAGGCGCACTGGCCAATCGAACCCGGGCGACGCACGTTCATACAACCGTGAGTCTCGTTACCGCGGGCGAAGCCGTGTGCCTTGATGGCGCCCGCGAAGCCACGACCCTTGGAGTTGCCGATGATGTCGATGACGTCGCCGACCTCGAAGAGATCCGACTTGAGCTCTTGGCCGACTTCGTAACCGTTGAGGTCGTCGACGCGGAACTCGCGCAGTACGCGATGAGCCTTGACGCCGGCCTTCTTGGCAGCGACGCGTTGCGGCTTCTTGGAGTGCTTGTCACGAGCTGGAATGTAACCAAGTTGAACGGCGGTGTAGCCATCCAGCTCAGTCGTGCGCAAGCCAGTGATAGTGCACGGGCCGGCTTCCAAAACCGTGACGGGGACGACATGGCCGTCCTCGTGGAAGATCTGGGTCATGCCCTTTTTCTTCGCTAGCAGGAATTTTTTATCAGTCATTTGAGGTGCCCCGTTTTCCATCTCGGGAAATTCGCAGAGGTACCACTCGGTACATGCGGGAAATTGGAATCAATGTCTAGAGCTTGATGCGGACATCGACTCCGGCAGACAAGACGAGCCGGTTAAGCGCATCAATGGTCTGTGGAGTAGGCTCCAACAGGTACATGAGCCGCTTGTGAGTGCGGATCTCGAACTGTTCGCGAGCTTTCTTGTTAACGTGCGGTGAGCGCAGGACGGTGTAGCGCTCAATGCGAGTGGGCAGCGGGATCGGACCTGAGACCTGGACGCCCGTAAGACGTGCAGCCTCCATGATTGACTCAGTCGCCTGGTCAATGGCCTCGTGATCGTATGCCTCGAGTCGGATTTGGATTCGATTCGCCATGAGTTAATGGACTTCAAGCCCCGGTCGATCTATCCGCCACGCAAAAGCGCGTGGTTAGGTCCAGAATCAAACGAGGCTGCCCCAAAAATGAGGCCGAGTATTCTAAAGGCAAACCACTGAAGGTCAAGGATTTCCGCCGAATTCGGGGCCCTCAGGCTCAACTTCGGGGCATCAAGCCATCGGTGGTCATTTGGAAGCTGCCTCGACCCTGAGTTTGTGAGCGCAGGGCGGTGGAGTAGGCCACCATTTCGGATAGAGGCACTCGCGCATGAACCTTCTGAATCCCCCCTTCGAGGGCGATTTCTAGGATTTCTGAATGTCGTTGCTGCAGATCAGCCAAAACCGACGACAGGTGCTCATCAGGCACCTCGACGTGGAGATCCATGCGGGGCTCCAAAACTGAGTAGGAATCAGCCATAGCTGCAGCCACAGCCATCTGCAGTGCCCCCATGAAGATGTCCAAGCTTGGAGGGCGCTCTGTGGCAGCCTGCCATGATTCCAGCAAGACCTTGGTCATCGCCAGCGGATAACCGGCTGCACCAACCCAACCACGGAGGATTTCAGGTTTCTGCAATTCCAAAAGCAAGTCTGGGGGTAGTTCTGGGAGGCCAGGGGCGATGGCCAGTTGAGGCGCGATCTCATCTGTCGGAGTCAACCGGACCCCGATCTCAATCCGCATTCCGGCGTCACCAGGGACCTCAAGGTGCCCGTCAGCTGCCGATTCAGCCGCTACCGCCTCACGATAGTTCACTCGAGGTGCTCCAGCGCGAACGTCGAGCTTGAACTGACGCTGCAGGCGATGAAGGTTGACCTCGAGGTGCAGCTCCCCCATTCCAGCCAAGAGAAAGCCGCCGGTCTCCTCGTCATCCTGGAAATGAAGGGTGGGGTCTTCGCGCACCAGGATCTCGAGGATGTCGCCGAGATGGTCGCGACTCGATGCATCGCGCGCTTCAATCGTCTGCTTCAGCACCGGCTCAGGGAACTCGATCGACTCAAGCAATAAACGACGATCTCCGGCGCACAGGGTGTCACCGGTTCGAACCCGAGACAATCCAGGGACCGCCAGCAGGCTGCCAGGCCCACACGAATCCATGGCATCGCGGTGGTCGGCGTGCATGGCATACAGCACGCTCAACTTCTCGCGCCGATCAGTGCGGGTATTGAACAGGGAATCGCCCTTCCTTATGGTGCCGCTGAAGACCCGCAGGTAGGCCAAGTTGCCATGCTCTTCATGGGCGACCTTGTAGACCAAGGCGCTGATCGGATCCTTGGGTTCGGGTGGTACCTCGATCTCACGCCCCGTTTTCGGGTCTATCGCCACCGGCACCGACACCTCCAATGGTGACGGCAACCAATCGATGATGGCATCGAGCAGCGGTTGGATTCCGCAGTTGTGCAACGCAGAACCACACAATGCCGGCACGAGTTGACGCGTGGTGGTACCTAGGCGCAAGCCTTCGTTAAGGACCTCATTCGACAAGTCATCGTGTTCGAGGAACAGGTCAGCCCACTCGTCCTTGAGCTCGGCGACACGTGAACACAACTCCAGGCGCGCAGCGGCAACGGCCTCGAGGTGCTGTTCAGGAATATCCTCACTCTTGACCGCCAGGCCGAAATCATTCTTATCCCAGCGCAGCAGCTGGCCATTGATGATGTCCAGGACACCGTCCAGTTCAGGGCCCTCGCCGAGTGGCAACTGCACGGCAACGACACCAGGATGGAGGCGTTCCGCAGCCTTTCCGAGAGCAGTAGCGAATGAAGCCCCGGGGCGGTCCATCTTGTTG
>CAZJGH010000021.1:0-20344 GCA_964545405.1 uncultured Planctomycetales bacterium | reverse complement strand
CTGGGCCGGGAGATGATTGTGCCGTACTCAGCCCTCCAACGGGTCGGAAACTGCTGCAAACTGTAGATCAAGTCATCGGCGGAGTGCATTTGCCGCTGGATTCCAAGCCATCGGTATACGCTCATAAGCTTTTACGCCGCACCATCAGCGACTTGGCCGCTGCCGGAGCCAGCCCGTGGTCGGTTTCCTGGACAATAGCTACACCATCTTCATGGACCGCCGCCAAGGTTCGCGCATTGGCGACGGCATTTTTGGCTGCAGCGGAAGAGTTCAAAATGGCGGTCGCTGGCGGGGACTGCAGTCAGGCCGATGTCCCGGTACTTACTTGCACTGCTCTCGGCCTGGCCAATGGCCGCGTGCCTGGAAGGGCAGGTGCTAAGACGGGTGATCACGTCTTGGTCACTGGTGCTCTTGGCGGGGCGGTCAGCAGTGGCGCGCATCTGCTCCCTCAACCACGCCTGCGTCTTGGACGGCTGCTGGTCGAGGATTTCAGCCCCAGGGCCATGATGGATATTTCCGATGGCCTGGCTGCTGACTTGCCGCGAATCCTTGCAGCCAGTTCTTGTGGAGCCGATATCGAGCTCAAGTCACTTCCTCTAAGCCCCGGTCTACTCCCGAACATCGCTGGCTTCGAATCGGCAGTAGGAGAGGGGGAAGACTATGAGCTACTGGTCGTCCTGCCGCCGCGAACGGCCAAGCGCGCATTGGCGGACCCAAGATTCAAGGACGTCGGCCTCAGTTGCATCGGCAACATCACCGAAAGGTCGGGGCTGCGGTGGCTCCTGGATGGCAAAACTACTCGCCTGAAGAGCCGAGGATGGGACTATGGTTGGGGCAAATAAGTCATGAGCACTGCTACCTGGACAGTCACCCTTGAAAATGAGGAGCACTCTGAAGCCTTCGGTGAGGCTCTTGGTGGTTTGCTGCAAGGAGGCGATTGCGTCGCCTTGATTGGTGAGTTAGGTACTGGCAAGACCACCACTTGCCGTGGCATAGGTCGCGGCTTGAATTGCACCGAGCCGCTGCGCTCACCGACATTTCTTCTTTGTCATGAGCTCGAGGGGCGTCATCCGATTCTGCATCTTGATGCCTATTTCGACGTAAGAATGGACTCATTGCTGGGTGAGGGACTGTGTGAACGCTTCGATAGCGACAGTGTGGTGCTTATCGAATGGGCTGATCGTTGCACTAGTTGGTGGCCCAGTGATCGCCTGGAACTTCGCCTCGAGGTCGCCGGAGATGGCCGTCATGTGGCCGCAAGTGCACTCGGCCAGCGCTCCAGTCAACTTCTATCTGAGTTTGAAAAATCCTGGAAAAAGGGCGGTTTTTAATGAACCTAAGTCCTTTAAACCCGTTTTGCTGGGGGATTCACTCATGAGTCCGGGTTCCGACGATCTCCTCATTCGCTTCGCAGCAGGCGATTCTGCCGCTTTCGATGAGTTGGTCGCCAGCATGGGCCCGCGTCTGAAGGGTTACTTCCTGCGCCAAGGGGCGCAATCTTCCACCGCCGAAGACCTAGTCCAGAATGTTTTTGTCCGCCTACTGCAGAACGTCGCACGCTATCAAGCGAGCGGCCGGTTGGATGCATTCTGCCTGCGCATCGCGCGCAACCTCTGGATCGACCATCGGCGCCGTGGTGGCCGGGTCTTTTCGGCGGACGACTCCCTGGAACGCGTCGACCCTGGCCCGGGCCCAGTGCAGCTCGCCGACAACGACGACCGTGCCCTTCATCTGCGCCATGCTCTGCAGGAACTTGATGAGGATACCCGTGAACTACTCGAGCTCGCGGTCCTTCAGCAGCTGCCTTACAAGGAGGTCAGCGTGATTCTTGAGATCCCTGTCGGTACCATCAAGTCCCGCGTCTATTACAGCTTGCGCAAGCTACGTGACAAGTTGCATACTCTTGGTCCTCAGGAGGATTTGTCTTGAACCTCGATCACAACATTCCAGAACAAGAACAGCGCGAGTTGGATTCGCTTGCCGCTGAGTTGCGTGACGCGATGCCTGCGACCGAGTTGAGCGACGGCTTCCAGCAAAGGCTCGAGTTTCGCATGCGCGGTGCCTGGACTTTACGTGGCGCATTCCAACGCAATGGACTGATTCGCGCTGCTGCGGGCCTATTGGTGATATCCTTGGCTGCTGCTCCTGTTGCCGCTTGGGTCGGCTTGTGGCCCGAACACAAGAGCACCCCGCCGGAGATTGGGTTCGAGATTCCGGATGAAGTCGTGGTCGATGAAAGCGGCGGCTCGCTGGGTGATTCGACTTCGAAGAATGTGGTCGGACCTGTTGATGAGTTCGACGAGTTCGTCTGGACCGCCGAGCGCAGTGCCGCTGTTCAGCAAGGCAACTACCGCAATCGACTCCAGTTCGCTTCGGCGGTCTTGGTGGCAAGTGGCCAGGACAGCACCTTCCAGGATGTCCATGATGGTCCCCAAGATTGGAGTCAAGCATCGTGGGATTCCTTGTGGAATGAGTTCGGCCGTCGTTGCCAGAGTGGTGACTTCACTGAACTCCCCAAAGACTTGCTGCAACGCTGCAACCAAGGCCTTGAGTCGACGGTCTCAGAGGCACCATCGCCAACTGAAATCGCTGCTCGCGCCGCTTGGGCTTGGGTCTTGCATGGAGAAGTTGCTGCGGCTGGAAGCGTTGAGCTTGCTTGGTCTGACGCACCGTTCGTCGCCAGCGAGTGAGCCGCTCCCGTCGCCAGCGAGTGAGCCGGTCCCGTCGTCAGCGTGTGAGCCTGGAATCTCGATCCAGAACCTAGCCAACTTTGGACTGGGAGCCGCGTAGGATGTGCTTGTGCCGATGGTGCAACTCCCCATGCTTATCGCCCTCCCGTTTAGTCTCCTCGCCACCTGCCTACCTGCTCAAGAAGCAGCTGCGCAGGAGCCAGCCACCCCGACTGATGTTGCTACTTCAAGTGCTCCAACCATCGAGTTGAGCCTTGAAGATGTCGTCCGAATGGCGCATGACAAGGCTCCGGCCCTGGCTCAAGCTCGCTTGCAGGCATTGGCTGCTGAGGGGGGAGTACTTGAAGCCAGCGGTTCCTTCGACCCGGTCATCTTCTCAGACTTTACTTATCATCTCATCGAACAACCTGCGGGGGGCTTCTTCAGTTCCTTCGGTACCACCAAATCCAAGGGTTTTGATGCTAGCCAAGGGATTCGTTCTGCCTTGACTACGGGCGGCAACATCAGCCTGAAGCTCACTGAAAGCTACAGCGACGTTTCCTACCTGCCGGTCGCTCAATCGGACACATCGATCGTGCTCGAATTCACCCAGCCGCTGTTGCGCGGCGCATGGAGCCTGAGCGCCACCCAAGCATTGCGCCAGGCCGAGTACGCACGCGATCGAGACTTGGCCGGCGTCCGCCAAGCCAGTACCGACGTGGTCCAAGCCGCAGTTGATGCATATTGGGATTTGGCTTTCGCCTATGCCGACCTGAACGTCAAGGAGCGTTCCCTGGCATTGGCCGAGGGGTTGCGCGATTTGACTCAAGCCAAGTTCCAGGTCGGAGCCGTTGCCGAGGTAGAAGTCGTACAGACTGAAGCAGACATTGCTTCTCGGACCGATGCCTTGCTGACCGCACGCAATAACGTACGTCGGGCCGAAGATACCTTACGTATCCTGCTGTTCTCCATGGATGACGATGATGATTGGCAAGTGCGCTTGACCACATCGGAAAAGCCGCCGACGGTTAGGCCGGAGAAGGTCGATTGGCGTGACGCCTTCAGCGTGGCGCGCGAATACCGTGCTGACCTACGCCAGTTACGATTGGATGTAGATAAGGCCCAACTCGATTGGGATGTCGCTGCTGAGGCGACCTTGCCCAAGCTTGATTTCGTCGGCACCGGCAGCTTCTTCTCCCAGGCAGATCAAGTCGGAGAGGCACTCGATGTACTTCGCGATCACGACTTCCCAGGCTATACCTTAGGCTTGGTATTCGAGATCCCACTCGGTAACGCTCAGTACGAAGGAGCTGAGAATCGTTCCAGGCAGATGCAACGTCTGGCGCGGCGCATCCTACGCGACCGCGAGAACGAAGTCGCCAACGAGGTGCGGGACGCGGTCCGCAACCTCAACTACAACGCCGAGCGGGTGAGTGTCACCGCTACCGCTTCAGCAGTCGCCGCTCGCCAGCTTGAAGCTGAGCAGCGTCGCTTGGCAGAGGGTGCATCGACCAACTTCCAGGTCCTGCAGTTCCAGACCGACCTCGCTGTGGCTCAAAGCCAAGAGGTGCAGGCCCAAACCGAATACGCCAAGGCCGTCACCCGTCTCAATACGGTACGTGGCCTGAACTGGGACGCTACCCGCCCTGATCTTGCTGATCTCGATGACTACCTTCCGGGTCAGCGATACGAGTAGCAAGTCCTTCCAGGTCGGCCATCGTGGTCAGGGCATTGCTGTCCTTTCTCATGGTCGGCGCTCCGCGTAAGCCACGGAAGAAGTCTGTGGCGAGTCGCCGCATGATGCGCATGCCGCGATGCTCACCGTAGAGGTCACAAACACCTTGGCCAAGTTGAAGCAGGAGACCAGCGCGAGTCTCCAATCCAGGTGCATCCGGAATATCGTTGCCGTTGAACAGCGCGTGCAGTTGATCGAACAGCCAGGGCCGTCCCAGTGCGCCGCGACCGATCGCGATTCCTGCGACTCCAGTCGCGGCCATCTTCCGGCCTGACTCGAGGTCGATAACGTCGCCATTGCCGATTACTGGGATGTCGACGGCGTCGACGACCTGTTTGATGAGTTCAAGATCGGCATGACCGCTGTACTTCTGTTCACGGGTGCGGCCATGGACCGTGATCGCTTGCGCTCCAGCTTGCTGCATACGTTTAGCGAACTGGGGGGCGTTCTTGTTGTCGTCATCCCAGCCGGCGCGGATCTTGACCGTTACCGGGATATCGACAGCTTCAGACATCGCACTCACGCAGTCAGCTGCCAGATCGGGGTCCTGCAATAGAGCCGAGCCACCGCCACCGCCTGTGATCTTGGGTACTGGGCAACCGACATTCAGGTCGACGACGTCAAAACCGCGTTTGGCGACCTTCTCGGCCGCAGCTGCCAGGATCTCAGGGTCAGCCCCGAACACTTGGGCGGCATCTGGGCTGGTCGACTCATCCCGCTCCAGATAGCTGAGGGTCTTGCCGTCACCATGGTGCAGGGCCATGGCGCTGACCATCTCAGTGGTGGTCAGCTCAGCACCGAAATCGCGGCACATCCGACGGTATGCTAGATTCGTGTTCCCTGCCATCGGCGCCAGCGACAATCCGTGCTCAAAACGGAATGGTCCTAGGCTGTAACCGAGGCGGTTCAAAGAGGCTAAAGGCTCCGACATGAAGCACCTATTCTACCCGCCAACAGCTGCACTCCTGCTATTGCTGGCGTTTTACTCTTGCAGCGATGAGGCTGCTGACTCTCCCCAAAACGGTCCCAACGGAGCTGCAGCCAGCCCCAGTGGTGGAGGCGTATTCGCCCAAGCCGGGACAATAATGACCGCCTATGTGCCACCAGAGGAGGGTGGCTGGGCCAAGCGCTACGCCGACAAACTCCACACTGGCACCAAGAACGGGCATAGGTTCGCGGTCGAGCGATTGGTCGAGATGGGGGCCGATGCGTCAGCAACATTATCCAGCGAGATTCGTGCTCATTTGGCCACGCCAGCCAGCATGGGTTATCTGGTCTCCTTGTGCGACGCCTTCACTGAATGTGCCGAGCCTGAGCACGCTGATGTGTTGATGGAGTTGACTGAGGTAAGTGACACCCCGGTCGTCCGCACGGCTGCGCTTGAGGCCATCGGGCGCACCAAGGTCGAGCACCTAGTGCCACGCATCATCGCGGTATTGGAGAAGGAAGCCGAATCATCTCCGCGTGGCGCTGGCTTGGTGGCCTTGGCCGAGATCGGTGATCAGCAGTGCATTACCTATCTCGAGCAGCAGGTCGTGGCTTGGCTAGAACCTGAAGGCACTCATCGCGTAGGGCAAGAATCATGGAACTCCTTGTTGATGGTCGATAATCCTGCGGTGGTCTTTTCCTTGGCAAGGCTTGAACAGCGGCTCGCACCCTTTCAGGCCCTGCAGGCTTATGGCATCCGAATTCGTTTCGGTGAACGCGACTTGGCCGACAAGATCCGCCCGTTCATCAACGCGGAGAAATATCCATCGCCAGGAACGCGCACCTTGGCGTTGCAGTTGCTCGGTGAACTAGGCGAATGGGATTCGGTCTTGTCCGTGCAGAACACCGACGAGCTGAAGATGCAGCAGTCCCTGGTCGGCCTGTTGCGTCGCGATGATGCCGTCGCCGCTGACGTCGGCGAAGCACTGCTCGACCACTTCGCCGAGAACGGTCAGGATGGCGACTTACGTACCAATGCCTTGTTGGCCTTGATCGAACGCGGTCAAAGCCAGCGCCTCGATCCGTATCTGCGTCAAGTACGCGATTTCCCGACCGGTAAGGGGTCGATGGAAGCATTACGCGTCCTTGGCGGACCTGGCTTCAACGACCCACGTACAGATCCGATCCTGATCTCCCGCTGGGAGTTCTCCGAGGGGTCTTATCGCATCGACCTGCTGCGAAGCCTGACCCGCAGTAGCTCAGCGATAGGTGCGCGTTTCGTCGCCGACCGCGCAATGGATGAGAGCGAGGGTATGCAACTGCGCGAGACCGCCATGACCATCTTGGCCAACTTCGGTCCCCAGGCTGTGCCGCTCTTCATCGAGATCTACGATAACCAACCTGGCGTCTGGACAGGAGCGAAGGTGGTGCCAGGACTCGGCAAATACGCTGATGACCCAAGCGCCCGTGAGAAGTTACTTTACTTGGCCGAGTCATCAGAGGTAGATGACCGTATTCGCCATCTGGTGATCGGCATGCTGCCGCGGATATTCCGTGCTGAAGCCAGCGATATCCTGCTTGATCTTCATGCGAACGAACCTCGCGGCGAAATCGTGAAGTACATCGACACGATCTTGAGCGAGTACTTCTAGAGCTCCCTGCTACTCGTGCCGAAAAGCTCAGGTCGAGTAGCTACGCATCAGTCGGCCGACTAGCCAACATACGCCGATGGCCGCGGGGGCCATGATGCGCGCGTACTCGGCGTCGCTTGCCAACAGGGCCAAAGCTGGAATCAACGGAGCGAGCGATAAGGCTCGGCCGACCATCTGCTGAACGACCTGCGGCGACCAGTCATCATGGCGTCGTGGTGCTGCTGGCATCAGGATCAATGCCGCGACTCCAGTCCAAGCCAGATAGAACAACCAGTCTGGTCGCTCGAACTGGGCGATCAGTGCGGGTGTGACTGCTGCCATCACGAGGTAAGCCATGCCGTTAAGGCCGCGGACACCACGTTCTTCGCGTTGGGCCAGGCGTGACACGAACATGAAGAACAGGGCATAGCTCAATGGTGCGGCCAGGCCCGTCGACGGCACGATGTTGTTCGCTCCATAACTGGCGATCACGCCGAAGCACAAGCTGAATGCTCGCGCACTTGCGAGCAAGGCGGGGCCGATATGCCTGCGCAGGTCCGCACCAGCCAAGTCATAGACTACGACGATGCCGATCAACCAAAGGGCGAAGTCACCCAAGTAAGGTCCTGAGCGCAGCGCACAAACATACCCAGCTGCAAGCATCAGGATGGCTACCACCAGCGCGGTCATCGGCTTGATGCGGCCGTCGACCAGAGGTCGGCGTCGGCCTACTTCGCGATCCAGGGCGACGTCGCGCCAATCGTTCAGGATCATGCCCGCGAAATAGATCAGCAGCAAGGAACTGAGTGCCCAGGCGAGGCCGTCGTGCCAATGGATGCCGGCGAGCAGGACCCCGACCGCGAAATCCCAGACCACGGTGGGCCCGAGTGCCGCGCGCATCAACTCAAGCCATGCCTTCATTGCATCAGCCTGTTGATGTCCATCATGGTCACGAAGATCAGCATGCCAAGGACCAGGAACACTCCGACAACGTTGAAGACGTTCTGTACCATGATGCTGACCGGTCGACGGAAGATTATCTCGTAGAGCGCGAACAGGATATGGCCACCATCGAGGGCTGGAATCGGCAGGAGGTTCAACACCCCGAGGTTGACGCTGATGAGGCACAAGAAGAACAGCAGCGGGATCAGTCCCATGCCGGCGAAACTATGGGTGACGGTGCCGATGGTGATGATGCCGCCCAAGTTCTTGCTGTCGATGTCGCCGGTCACCATGCGGTGGACTGTCGACAAGACCTCAGTGACCATGCGACGCGCTTCGACAGTGCCGACGCGTAACGCAGTCAATGGGCTTGGTGAACGTACCGTCTCGAACACGACTTCCATGGCAAGGTGGAAATCCACCAACGGCACAGGAGCCAAGGTGATACCGGTGTTGCTCGCATCCGCCATTCCTTCGGATAGATAAGTAACCGCAAGGGGCTTGCTCGAATCAGCCTTGGAGTTGGCTTCCGCATGAGCCCGAACCGCATCTCGCAGGGCGGGGAAACCAGGAGTCGGGCGGTCACCGATGCGCAGGATCCTGTCGCCCGAGCGCAGACCAGCAGCAGCAGCGGCGCCTTGAGGATCGACGTAATAACGTACGTCACTTGGTGGCCCAAGCTTGAGGGCTGCAGCCAGGTCGGAAGCCTCGATCGCAGGGAATGGGGGAGTCTTGATGAGTTCCCCATCGCGCTCGATTACAAGTCCGCTGAGGCTACGGCCATCGTGAAGTGCGCGACTGAGGGTGGCGAGATTGCGCACCGGTTCGCCATCGAGGCTAAGCAGGCGGTCCTTCTCAAGTAGTAATCCGACCATCACGCCGTCGATCTGTTGCACTTCATCGAACAACACCGAAATGCCAAGTTGAGCAGGCACGTCTTCGAGGTCGACTGGAGTCGGCTCGACCGACGCCACCGCTTGGCTGCCGTCGGCTTGTACGAATCCGACTTGCAGAGGGGAGCTGGTGATACGCGCCTCATCCAGCAACATTGCCACCAAGGCGGTGTCGCCGACCGGGTAACCATTGATGGTCTCGATTACAACACCATCACCCAGGAGCTCCTTGGCAGGTGTGCCGGCTGTGGCGATGAACTTCAGCAGCGGCCCGACGCCGATCTCCTGGAAGCCACGGTCGACATCGTAGTCGGGAGTCAACTCAACGGTGCGTTGCTCGCCATCCGGGCTCTCAAGCAGTAACGGTATCGGGGCTTCCTTGGGAGCAAGAGCGATGGCCGTAGCGATATTGCGGAAGCCATGGATATTCTGGTCGCCGACTTGCAACACGCGATCGCCAGGTCGGACTCCAGCTTTCCAGGCCGCGCCGCCAGGACTGACGCTGCCTGCTACCGGCGCTTCGAACGGAACGCCGATCATGAACAACAGAGGCACCATCAAGAACGCGAACAGGAAGTTCATGATGATCCCGCCGGAGTAGAACAACAGGCGTTGGGCGGCAGAGGCGTAGAACAGGTCACCCGGCTTGGGACCGCTGTTCGGGTCCTCGCCTGCGACCTTCACGTACCCACCGAGGGGAATGGCTGCGAGTCGGAAGTCGCAACCGTTGCGTGTCCATCCGAACAGGCGCGGGCCGAAACCTAGGCTGAAGACCTCTACCCGTATGCCTACTGCGCGGGCGGCGTAGTAGTGTCCGGCTTCGTGGATCAGCAGCAGCAGGCCGATGCCGAGGATGGTTGCGATCAGCGCGATCATGAATTGGATAGGTTCGAAAGTTGAGCGGTAACGTAATCCCGGCCGCGCCGGTCGGCGGCAAGTACTTCGGCCATATCGTTGATAGGGCCTTCACAGCAAGATTCAAGGGCGCCAGCACAAAGGTCGGTGATGTCTGGGAATGATATTGCACCGTCGAGGAATGCCTGAACCGCCATCTCGTCAGCAGCATTCAACACGGCACCCGAATCGCCACCCAAGTCGGCTGCGCGCCAGCCGAGCGCCAAGGCCGGGTAATGTTCGAGATCAGGATGCTCGAAGGTCAGGTTCGAGAACATCACTGGGTCGAAACCCTGCAGTGGTGAAGCAGTGCGCTCTGGGTAATGCAGCGCGTAGTGGATCGGGAAGCTCATGTCTGGTGGACCGAGTTGCGCCAGCATCGAGCCGTCGATGAACTCAACCATTGAATGGACTATCGATTGGCGGTGAATAAGGACCTTGATGTCCTTGGCAGCCAAGCCGAACAGCCAATGAGCTTCGATGATCTCGAAAGCCTTGTTCATCATCGTGGCCGAATCGATCGTGATCCTGGGGCCCATGTCCCAGTTCGGGTGATCGAGTGCTTGAGCGGGGGTGACGGCCTTGAGTTCAGAGCTGTCAAGGTCGCGCAAGGCACCGCCCGATGCGGTCAGGAAGACTTGCCGGAGGTAGTCACCGCCCTGACCTTGAGGGAGACATTGGTGGATGGCGGAATGTTCCGAGTCGACGGGAATGATCCGCGAGCCGGTGGTGGCAGCCAAGTCAGCCAAGAGGCCACCGGCAAGAACCAGTGATTCCTTGTTCGCTAAGGCGACATCCTTGCCTGCTTGCAGCACAGCTTCGGTGTAAGGCAAGCCCGCCGCACCGACCACCGCGTTGAGGCAAATGTCGAAGTCCCCTTGGCGCAGGTAGTCGAGCAGGATTTGGTGTTGCTCTGGTTGACCGGTCAAGAAGCGCTGAGCTCCCTGCGGCCCCAGCTGACCTAGTTCTTTCGAGCTGGAATGTGCGGACAGGGCGACGACCTCCAGCTCAGAGCTGGATGCAGCGAGGATCTGGAGGGCTTGAACACCTACGGTGCCAGTTGCTCCAAGAATGACAAGGCGGCGGGTTGCGACCATCGAATGCAGGAATCATACGTCCGAGCAGGTAGAATCACCTCCAATGGGTGAGCGCTCAACCACCAATTCCCTCAGCTACACCGACGCCGGCGTGAATATCGCCGCTGCGGAAGCTGCTCTCGATGCCTCAAAGGTCGCAATTCGCAAGACTCACGGCGAGCGGGTGCTCGCAGATGTCGGCAGTTTCGGCGGCCTTTTTCGTGCTGACGGGCTCGGTAATGAGCCGGTCCTGGTTGCCACTGCTGATGGCGTCGGCACCAAGATCCGCATCGCTGCGGCCATCAACCGCTTCGATACGGTCGGCCGTTGTCTGGTCCAGCACTGCATCAACGATGCCCTCGTACAAGGTGCCGAGCCATTGTTCTTCCTCGATTACATCGGCGTCGGCAAGCTGGATTCAGCCATGGTCGCCAATGCGGTGATCGGAGTGGCGAACGCTTGTGGTGATCATGGTGTTGCCCTGCTCGGTGGCGAGACCGCCGAGATGCCTGGTGTCTACCCCGAAGGAGAATTCGATTTGGTCGGCACCTTGGTCGGCGTCGTCGAACGCGATTACATCATCGATGGAAGCGCGGTCAAGTCTGGTGACAAGTTGATTGGCCTGCCATCAGTCGGACTACATACCAACGGCTATTCACTTGCTCGCCGCATCGTCGAGGAGCGCTTCCAGATAGCCTACACGGATACGTTCCCAGGCGATACCAGGAGCGCTGCAGATGTCTTGTTGGATCCCCATCTCTGCTATCTGGAGACCATGCGTCCAATGCTGAAGAACCGTGATCTCCACGCCATGGCGCATATCACCGGTGGCGGTGTTGCCGGCAACTTGCCTCGTGTCTTGAACGGACTTGGTGCCAGTGTTTCACGAACCGCCGTACCTAAGCAGAACGTCTTCACCCAGCTTTGTGAAGCCGGTGAAGTGCAGGCTGACGACGCCTGGCAAGCATTCAACATGGGCGTCGGAATGATCTTGGCAGTCGAAGCAGATACCGCCGACGACTTTCTCAAGAGCTTTGCTCAGACTGGGCAGACTGCCTTCTTGATGGGCGAAGTCAGTGATGCGATTGAGGGTGTAGCTTGGCAGGACTAATCCTGCTGCTACTAGCTTGGTTAGGTTTGGCTCCTGCGCAGATGCAGGCCCCGTATCCAGCCGACCACTTGGAACGGGTGTCCATCCTCATGACAACCCCGCAGGCGTCATCGCCGCGTTGGCGCAACACCCTGTATCAATCGCTGACGCGTCTTGAGCATGCTCCAGTCGATATCACTTTGCCTGCCTGGGAGCTGTTGGCGGTCGATAGTGGCGACATCGGGCAAGCGAATTTGATTCTCTTCTGCCGCCGCCACGGGTTACCGCTCCCAGAAATAGCGGTATCAGAAGGAGCCAGCTCCATCCTGGAGCGCTCTTTGGCCCAATGGGGGCTAGGGCAGCTAGCTCTCTGTCAGCAGTCAATGCAGGCAGGGGCGGCCCAATACCCCACCGACAGCCGTTACAGTACCAACCTCGATTGGCTCAACATGCGCTCCCCAAAGGAGTTGCAAGCCACGTCAACCTCGCGCGAGTTGGCCCAAGCGGTCCTCGCAGCACGCGCAGCGCGCCCCTAAGCTGGATGAACCATGAATAGACTCCTTACCTTTCTTGCCATCGCCGTGATGGCAGCTCCACTCTCTGCCCAGGCTGAGCCAGAGCTCAAATCAGGCGACATCAAGAAGATGGGCAAGCAAATTGGTGTTTGGGTTGATTCAACCATCGAAGGAGATCTTGCTGGGGCGTCTGAGGCTCTGATGGCGCTCGACAAGGTCGTTGCCGGAATCGACAAGAAGCTCAAGGGGCGCTCAGCGCTTTCATTGGTAGCTGACTGGAGTTTGGCCATCAACTCTGGGCGTAAGTACGCGACTTCTGGCAAGAACCCTGATGGCGATTCGATCAAGAAGGGATCTGTTCAAGAGATCGATCTCGCCGGGTGGGGACTTTGCTCGATGCACATTCCAGCCAAGTACGATCCCAAGAAGATCAGCTATCCCGTCCTGATGATAGTCTGCGACACGCCGACTGCGACCATTGAGGCCTTGCCTGCAAGCGTGAAGGATCACAGTGTCGTCATCGCTCCGCATATCGAGAACATGACGGTCGAGAAGCTGATGGTCGAAGAAGGCCAGCGTCTGTTCCTGGTACCTATCGGAAGAGCTTCGCGCGATTTCCGGGTGGATCGCTCACGCATGTTCATGGTTGCGGAGGGTGAGAAGGGAATCGATTTGGCTTCGCGTTATGTGGCCGTGCTGCCGCATTTCTTTGCCGGCTTGGCGACTGTCGCCGGAAGTTGTGGCGATATCCCAGCGAAGGCCAACTTGGAGTTGGTTGCAAGTGGTGAGCATGTCGACATGGCAGCTGCTACTGAATGGTGCATGACTGCTGAAGCTCGTGACCCGTACCCACTCGAGTTCGAGGTCGAGCTTTCTCAACCATCATTAGCGCGCGTCTACTGGGTCCAGGCGATCAAGTTCGATCCTCCGGATTCGGTGCCTGACGGCAAGACTGCCCGCATGAAGGTCGCCGTTGACCGCAGCACCAACACCATCAGCATCGATGGTGAGTTCGTCTACCAAGTCAAGCTGTTCCTCAACGACGTCATCGTCGACTTGGATAAGCCCATCACCTTGATGCGCAACGGCAAGACCCTTACCTACCAAGCTTCGCGTTCAACTGGCACCATGTTGGCTGTCTTCGGTAGCTCTCTTGATGACACCGTTTTCCCGTCTACTATTCGCGTAGTTGATTTGCCGATCGTGGAAAGCGAAACCAGCGACAACTAGGTCGTTGTTGCGCAACCGATGACTTTGCTCGTCGCAGGGCTGGCTGGATTCGCTGTCCTATCAGTTGAAATCCTAGGGGTTCACCTGTTGTCGCCTTGGTTCGGCACCTCGGCCTTGGTCTGGAACCAACAGATCGGCTTGGTGTTGGCTGCAATAGCTATCGGAGGCTGGGTCGGTGGGCGTGTTGCTCAGCGCAGCCCGGATCCACGACGATCAGCCGCTTGGTGCCTGCTGGTAGGTGGTGCCCTGACTGGCCTTTGTGTGGTCCTGTTGGCCCCTTTCGCGCAGTGGATCTTGCCGGTCGGATTGACCCTCGACAGCGCTGCGGCGATCTTCCAGCGGTGTAGCTTCACGGCGGCGACTTTGTTCTTCGTGCCACCGGTGCTCTTCTTGTCGATGTTGAGCCCGTTGCTGGTTCAGATAAGGGCCAGTGAACGTGGTCCAGGGCGCGCTGCAGGAGAAATCTCAGCGGCCGGAACCTTGGGGTCGCTTGTCGGCGTATTCGGGTCTTCCTTCGTCGCGATTCCTATGCTCGGAGTCCGCACCACCTTGATCGTGATAACGGTGGCTTTGCTGATCGGCGGAGCGTTGCTGTTGAAACGCCCCAAGTCTTCCGCCGCGGCATTGTTGCCATTGCTCTTGCTGCTTATCGCCGATCCATCACACGCAGCCAACCTCCCCGAGGGGGGCAGTGTCGTCGCAGTCCGTGATAGCCCTTACCAGCATCTGCGCGTCGTCAGCTTCGATACTGGTGAGCGATGGCTTCAGATGAATGAAGGTTTGGATTCCTTCCAGTCCTTGTATCGTCCTGACAGCGATTGGCCGGGAGGATACTACGACTTGTTCAGCCTCGCTCCGGTCTATGCGGAGTACGGCATGTCGGTACAGCCTGAATCACCGATGCGCGTGTGGATACTTGGCTTCGGGGCCGGCAGTGCCATGGATCCATTATTGCGTGGAGCCGCCGACCGACCCCTCGAGGCAGTCGGTGTAGAGATCGATCCTGCGATAGTTGAGCTAGGTGAGCAATGGCTGCCTATGTCCACGACTGCGGCGGCAGCAGTCGAGGTGGTGGCCGGAGCTGATGCGCGTAGCTTATTGCGCTGCGCACCCCAAGACTTGGACCTGATCATTCTTGATGCTTACGCTCGCCAATTCGAGATCCCAGCGCATCTCGCCACTTCGGAGTTCTTTGCCGAGGCCTATGCCCATCTGCGCCCGGGTGGAGTTTTCGTGATCAACCTCGGCACCACCGCTGCGGTGGAATCAGACCTCGGCTTCGTAGCCAAGATTCGAGCCGGCCTAGCCGCAAGTTTCGGCGACACGCAACGAATGCACCAAGTGCCATTCAGCCGCAATTGGGTGCTGTTCGCCAGGAAGGGAATGGACTTCCCAAACCTCGAAGAACTTGGCACCTTGCTGCCGGTTGGTTTGCCTCTCACTGTCGGTGCAGCATGCTTGCCAGGCCAGACGGTCGAGGGTGTAGGTGAAATAGGTCATGTGGTGGCGTTCACGGATGACCGCAATCCTCTGCAGTTGCAACAGACCATGGAGTGGTGGAGGGAGGCGCCTTGAGCGTCAGGGCCCTCCTGTCCTGCTTCGCACTGGCCTGCGCTTGCGGGCATGTTCAAGCTGTCCAACAGCCGGATCCAACTGATGCGAAGGAGTTCCTGGCACGACATGCCACATTCGCTAACTCTCCACGGACCACTCGTGTCGATGAACAGGCCATACTTAGTAATGCCCGTTTCTACCTTCATGCAGGCGCAGCGGGCGAATTGCGTGCCGAGATAGCCAAGCTGGATGAAGTTCATCCGGTCAGCATGCGCTATGCCATGTTGGCTGATTGCTGGAACCCAGCGACCTATCAGTTAGGACTGGAGCGATCGCATCTATGGCTCGATTCATTTCCCGAGCGCGATGAGATAGAGCAGCAATCAGTTCGTGGTGTTCGTGACTATCTCGACGGGATGGAGCAGCGCCGCGCCGAATTCTTGCAGCGGCGGTCCACTACCGCTTGGTTGCCGTTCTTGTCGATCTTGGCTGTCATTGGAATATTCACGGTAGGAGTACGTCGGTGGCCTTAAGGAGGCGTAAGGGAAAGTCAGCGCAACAGGTTCCAGAGCGCTTGTCCATCTTCCACGCTGGCGGACGTAACTGGAGTCGTGAACTTTAACCCGGCACCCTGCAGAATATCCGTGATGGAGCTCTCGCTGGAGGGGGGATAAGTGCAACTGTCAGTTGGGGGCAGGCAGGGCAAATCGGCACTACATGGCTGCTGGAGGAGTGGCCGGGCTTCCTCGATGAACCTGCAGCTGCCTATCTGCGGCGTAACTCACGCAAACCGTTCGGGATTGAGCTGACGGTCGAGCTTGATGGAGATGTCGAGGTCCAGGAATACGGTGAGGATCTGCGTCGGTTCTTGATGGGGGAGCAGCGGTTGACTGAGGTTCAGTCATCGATAGCCGCTGAGGAAAAGCCGCCCCCTCTGTCCCAGGCCACAGTCCCTAGCAAGCCTCCTGAGCCAGCCTCAACACCTCCTGAAGCACAGGCGCCTCCACAGCCAGTTACGGCGCAAGAGCCTGAATCAGGGTCCGAACCAGTCTCAGCGCAAGGGCCTGAAGCAACTCCGGAGCCACCTCTAGACGATGTCGAGGTCATTGCTCCTGGGGAGAGACTCAATCCTGCAAGCGGCAGGACCTGGAGCCAATCCAAGGACGACCTGTTCGGATTGGCTGGTGAGGTGCACCCCGATGATGAGGCTGATCATGGTTTGGAGATCTGCACCGAGGATTTGCCATGGCTAAACCCTGGCGACTCCATCATCTCTCCGCGTCGCGGGCCATGCCGGATCAAGCGGGTCGAAGACGAAGCGCGCCAGGTCGTAGCGAAAGACGAGAACAATCAGCTCATCGTGCTGTCCTTTCGCGAGTTGTTAGCCGAGTTCCAGTTCGACGACGGCAACTAGTCGGTTACAGGATGTCCAGGATTCCAGTGCCGGTCTGTTGGTCGACCAAGGTCGAGACAGCTGCGCGGTAGTTAAGGTTTTCCGAGAACACCGAGTTCCACGGCATGTCATCCTTGTCGGCTACCATGCCTAAGGAGACCGCTGCGAACGCTCTTCCAAGCGCCGTGATTCGCTGGTTCGACATCGTGTCTACCAGAGGCTTCACCGAATCCTTGTCACCGATGAAGCCGAGTGCAGTAGCCACGGCAGCCAACACCGTCAATCTAGGGCGCTTATTGCCTTCTGGATTCAGGTAGGTGAGCAACAGGCCGACGGCGTTACGGTTCTTCATCAAGCCGAGTGCGATCGAGGCTTGGCGCAGCAGATCTGGGTCGCGTTTCGAATCCATGATGATCTCGCTGATGAACCCGGTATGTTGTCTGGCATCCATCAACCCCATTGCAAGCAGGGCGTAACCTCGGAACTCGGAATCCCGAATCCGCGCCACCGACATCTGGAGTTCGTCAGCCGCGGCATGGTGTTCCATCAGGCCCAGCGCCAAGGCGAATGCGGCCTTGCGTTGCGGGGCTTTGGTCTTCCTGAATTTAGCCAAGGTCGCTTCGATCGCGATCGGCGGCATGAATTCATCTTGTCCTTGTAGGTTGAAGGCCATCACGCCTAGGGCCAAGCCGCACCATGGTTCGAACGGAGTGCTGGACCTCTTCATGTTGTCCATCAGGAACTTGACCACATCACCGCGGAGGTTCATGTCAGCGGTTCCCAAATCTGCCAGTGCGATGGCGGTGTAATGCTTGAGCTGCACGTCACGGCCTTTCTTGGCCAGCGTGGTCAGCAGGTCATACATCGATCGGTTGCGTGGGTCATTTGCCGTTGCGAGCATGCCGAGGGCTTGCACCGCTGATTGGCGGATCGCAACCTTGCGTTTCGGTTTGTTGCTCAGGATCCCGAACAACTGATCGATGGTCGCATCGCGAGTCATGTCGCCAGGCATTGCTTCGCGCAGGAGTTTGGCCATGGCATTGGGGATGTGGGCGAGTATCAGGTCGGAATCCTGGTCAGCATCCAAGATCTCCCCAAGCCTAGTTACAGTCATCGTTGGATCCTGCAGGTCCAGGACTCCAACGGCGATCACGCATGCGACACGGATGTCCTTCGCGGCACTCTGATCAGTGGTCAGCATGTCCAGCAGGACCTCGGCGATCTCATTCTTGATGCGGTCATCGTTCGAGCCACTCGCGATCAGTCCTAGGCTGTACGCTGCGAAGGTGCGGCTCCTGAGCGGAACTTCACTGCGTCCGACTACTTGCTGCGCATCCTTGGTATCCCGCAATAGTTCAACCAGCAGCGGTATTGAGAGTTCGTCCCTCAGGATTCCGTAGGCTAGGGCCGCGGTTTCGGATATTTCCTGTACGGGAGAATCGAGGTTGTTCTCGAACAAGGGGCGCGCGGCCGCTCCGTCCAGGCCGACCTTGGCCAATGCCAGCATCACTGCGGTGGTCACATCCCTATTGTTCTCTTGAGCTGCAAGCTCAAGCAGTGCCGGGATTATGGAGTTCTCGCATTGCGCACGCGATGGAGCGAATGATTGAGCTACACCTGCACCATGGCCAAGGCCGACGAGACTTCCTACTTCGGTGACGTTACCGGCACCTCGCACCTTGGCCTTCAGGTCAAGGAATCGAGCCTTATTGAATTCCCACCAGAACACCCAAGTGCTCAAGTCCACCGGGGGCGGTCCACTTGGTTGAGTGGCAATACGATTCGGTACGCCTGGATGATCGCTAGGAGGTCCCCAAGGATTTGGTGGCGTCGGTGGTCCGTTAGGATCGGTAGGCGGAGGGTTTGGCCGCGGTGGAGTGATCGGGCCGGTGTCAGGAGGCCCCGTGGTCGGTGGGGCGGATGGCAATCCGCCAGGAGGAACGATGTCGCCGGGTGGCAAGTAGGTGCCGCCGTGAGCGTGAAGGCTTGGTGCACCGAAGAACAATCCGCAGGCGACCAGCACTAGAGTGATGTAAATGCGTTTCATTATTTGATTCCTGTAATTGGGACATAATGACAATCGCAAACATCGTGCCAGGGGAAATAGGTGGTAAAGGAAGGATTAAGTTCCGTTTACAGAACACGGCCTGGGCAATGAAAAAACCGGGAAGACCTTGCGGTCTTCCCGGTGGGAATCGGCGGCACGTTGGTTAAGCCGCCAGGCCGAATCCTAGAGGATGTCCAGGATGCCCGTGCCAGCTTGCTGGTCAACCAAGGTTGATACCGCCGCACGGTAGTTGAGGTCCTCACCGAACACGGAGTTCCATGGCAAGGAGTCCTTGTCAGCGACCATGCCCAAAGCCACTGCAGCGAATGCACGGCCAAGGGTAGTCAAGCGATCGTTCGACATGGTGTCGACGAGCGGCTGAACCGACTGCTTATCACCGATGAAGCCAAGAGCCGTAGCTACAGCAGACAGAACTGCCAGGCGAGGGCGCTTGCCATCTTCAGGGGTCAAGTAGGCGAGCAACTTGCCAACAGCGTTACGGTCCTTCATCAGGCCGAGGCCGATACTTGCCTGCTTCAGCAGGTCTGGATCGCGCTTCGACTCATCGACGACTTCACTGATGTAAGGCATGTGCTCCTTGGCGTTAAGCAGGCCAAGTGCGATTGCAGCGTAGCCACGGAAGGCCGAGTCGTTGACCCGATCCATCGAATCGCGGATGTCGTTCTTGGCGACTTCGTTACCCATCAGGCCAAGTGCGATGGCGTATGCAGCCTTGCGCTCAGGTGCGCGAGTCTTGCGGAACTTGTTGAGGGTAGCTTCCATGGCTATCGGGTGGATAGCCTGGTTGGCGTCGTTGAGCATGAATGCCATGACACCCAGGGACAAGCCACACCAGGGCTCGAATGGGGTGGATGACTTCTTCATGTTGTCCATCAAGAACTTGGTGACGTCATCGCGAATCTCGCCTGGGTCGGCAACGCCGAGGTAGGCCAATGAGATTGCGGTGTAGTGCTTCATCTGCTGATCCTTGCCCTTCTTGGAGATGTCAGTCAGGCTCTTGAAGATGTCCTTGTTGCGGTCGTCGCCGGCAATCGCAACCATGCCAATCGCTTGGACAGTGGACTGACGAATCATGACCTGACGCTTAGGCTTGTTCTTCAGGATCTTGATGAAGGAGTCGATCGCGGCGTTGCGGGTCGCGTCGCCAGCAGGCACGTTGGCCAGCAACTTAGCCATGGCGTTCGGGACGTGGGCAAGGACGAGGTGATCATCCTCGTCGGCCTCGAGGAGCTCGCTGAGCTTGGAGACCATTTCGGTAGGCTCAGGCAGGTCAAGTACGCCGATGGAGATGACGCATGCGACGCGGATGTCCTTGGCAGCGCTCTCATCAGTGATAAGAGTCTGGTAGAGGATGTCAGCGATCTCAAGCTTGATCTTCTCATCGGTGGAAGCGCGACCGACCAAGCCGAGGCTGTAGGCGGCGAAGGTGCGGCTGCGAAGAGGAACCTCACTGCGGCCGACTGCTTTTTGGGCTTCCTTGGCGTCGCCGAGCAATGCGGTAAGCATTGGGATGGACAACTCATCCTTGAGGATGCCGTAAGAAAGGGCGGCGGTCTCGGATACTTCCTGGACCTGAGCATCGATGTTAGTCTCGAAGATCTCGCGAGACTTGTCAGGTTGCTCACCGATCTTGGCAAGTGCGATCATCACTGCAGTGGCGATGTCACGGTCGTCTTCTTCTTCGACCAAGGCGATCAGTGCCGGAACGATGATGTTCTGGATCTGAG
>CAZJGH010000020.1:0-20552 GCA_964545405.1 uncultured Planctomycetales bacterium | reverse complement strand
GTTTGGGTATTCGATCTCACAAGGCATGGCTAGCGAGTCCGTGAGCCTGCTGCAGTTGAGCGATGGCCCAGCGTTCTCCGCGATGCTTGAGCAACTCATGCCACGCCTTCGCGAGGTAATGGAGCAAGCAGGCGCGCCTCTTGGCCTTGACATGAAGTATGTTCGTCGTCGCGTTAAGCAAGAAGACGGCAGCGTCAAGAACGTTCCTGGCCCAGCGTACTACACGGTGAACCTCGATGGCTTGGCCAACATCCCACCGGAAGCCGCAGTGATCCTCGGCAGCTTGCAGCCAACCATGGGTGTGACCGAAGACGGATGGCTAGTGTTCTCGATGTCGAAGCAACGCGTACGCCACCTGTTGCTCAAGGGCCTTGAGAAGCCAGAGGAAAGCATCAGGTCCAACCCTGAGGCTACCGGCTTCATCAAGAGCCTGGATTCATCAGTCGAGTCCATCGGTTGGTCAGATCCTCGCCCTACAGTCGGCGCACTTGCAGGCATGGCGGCTGGGTTCGCGCCAATGGCTTTCAACATGGTGCCGGAAGGCGTTGACCTGCCAGTTAGCCCGGACAACATTCCATCTGCTGACTTGTTCACCCGTTACCTGCGCACCAGCGAAACGGTTTCGAGAGCAACCGCGACGACTCGTACCTGCACCAACGTGGGTAGCTTCGGCATGGCTGACATCTTCACCGTTCTAGGTAGCTCGGCGGCTGTTGCGCCTCCGATGGCTCAGTTCTTCTTGATGGCTGCCCCAGCTCAAGTTGAGCACCATGGAGAGCATGCACCACGCGACGCTGAATACGACGAGGAATTCTAAGCAGGCATTTGTCTAGTCGAATTCTCCCTGTGGCGCTCCTGGCATTTTTGCTGGGAGCGCCACTACTTTTTTCTTCCTCATTCGCGCAAGGAGGAGGGGGGCTGGTCCATGGTTCCACCACCCACTTCAATTGGAGTTCACCCCAGGAGCTTGTTGCGCGAACCCGCCCGCTCAGCCAACGCGTGGAACAAGATCTTGCGGAGATCTCCGCTTGGCTCGGAATACCCGACGTCCCACGCGGCGACTTGCTGTGGGTATCCAACCGCGAGCAGCTCGATGCCTTGCTTGGCTACGAATCCCCGGAGTGGTTCGCTGCGGTTACCCAGGTGGGAAAGAGCCGCATCATCATGGTGGTCGACGTCGCCCAAAGCCAGACCCAGCTGCACACCACACTGAGGCATGAGCTGGTGCATTGGGCGATGCAGGGTATAGGGACCGAGTCGTTCACGCGCCTGCCGTCATGGTTCCATGAAGGAGTCGCTGAAGCCTGGGTCGATCATCACCTTCTGGGGGCAGTCAGTGCGCCGCTCGGCTTCAGGGCATTTCGCAACGAGCTGCCACTTCTTTATGAATTCAACGACGGGTTCGGTAGGGAACCACTTCGGGCGTCCGAGGGCTATGCGCTGGCATACGAATTCGTCGAGCTGTTGACGCGTCGTCATGGCGAGGGAATCGTGGCGAGGGTCATGTCGGAGTTGCGCATGGGGAAGTCATTGGACTCGGCCTTGATCAACACGACTGGGTTCGGGATAGTCGACTTCGAACAGGAAATGCGCGCCGAGCTGGGCTCGTTGAATAGGTTGTTGGCAGACCTATATCCGCAGTTCTTTCTTCTCCTCACCCTGGCATTGCTCATCGGATTTCCATTCGCGATGCGCCGCCGCCGCCTCAGATGGGAGCGGGTGCAGGCGCGCTGGAAGGCTGAGGAACTGGAAAATGAGGAAGCACTCGACGCGGATGGGCAGACAGAGGACGATATGCAGCAGCCGTCTTCGTAAGACCCTCCTGTGAAAGCCAAACAATCCCTCCGCCGCCGTTGGACGAAACGGGCATCGAGCTTCTTAATGAAGGCGATCGGCCCGACGGTTATCCGCCTGCTTTCTTGGAGCTGGAAAACTCGCTTCATCGGGCGCAGTGAAATCGAGGAGATGCACGCAGGCAACATCGGGCCGGTGGTCAGCTTCTGGCACCAGCAGATTCCAGCAGGGATTGGAACCCACATCGGATACCCCGCTAGGGTCCTGGTCAGCAAACATCGCGACGGCGAGATGATCGCCTCCATCTCGCAGCGGCTGAAGTTCAAGACCGTTCGCGGCTCATCGTCCTCAGGCGGCTCCCGCGTAGTGCGCGAGATGTTGGAGGGGGACTTCGGCGAAGATGCGTTGTGTTTCACTCCGGACGGCCCCCGAGGACCATGCTTCTCAGTGGCGCCGGGACTCGCATTCATCGCCGCCAAAAGCCGCCGACCGGTGGTGCTGACAGGATTTGCATCGTCAAAGTACTGGCAAGCAAATTCGTGGGACAAGATGGTAATCCCCAAGCCATTCGCGCGCGTCGTCGTGACCTACAGTAATCACCTCGGTGTACCTGGCGAGGAGGTCGGAGAAGAAGGGGAGGAGCAGGAGCAGTTCCTGCGCGACATCCGCACCGGCATGGATCAGTGCGAGCTTGAAGCAAAACAAGAGCTGCAGAGGTGGCTTGAAGAATGAGCAACTCGACTCACGTTTTCAAATTGACGCCCGCCGCGGCTCAACGACTCAGGGACGCGCTCAATCGTGACGGCTTAGAATTCCGTTCATTGCAACACGCCTTATTCCAGGCCCGCGGCGAGGGCGTTGTCGCCAGCATGTACAAGAGCGGCAAGTTGGTGGTTCAAGGCAGCGGTGCAGAAGCATGGCATACCCGGTATTTGGGAGCGCAAGAAGCCTTGCCGTCGGCCGACAAGGCTAAGGCCAAGACAGGAAACGAGGCAGAGGCATTGCCGCCGGTCGCCGACAGTTTCGGATCGGATGAGGCCGGCAAAGGAGATACCTTCGGCGCGCTAGTCGTATGCGCCATAGCGATTCCTGGCGAGAAGGCCGAGGAACTCTTAGCCAGTAAGGTCGCCGACTCCAAGAGTCTTAACGATGACCTGATCCGCACTATTGCTCCTTGGCTGCGGGATAACTTCCCGTTCGCATTGCGGGTCTTGCCACCGCTGGAATACAACCGGCGCTGGGCTGAGGCCGGAAGCAACGTGAACAAGCTGCTTACGGAACTCCATTGCGAGTGCCTTCTCGAGCTTCACGATAAGACCAAGTTCGGGGCAGCGGTCGTCGACAGGTTCTCCCCATCTTCACCGGTCACCTCGCGCTTGCGAGTTGCTGCACCAGGGATGACCGTATGCGAGGTTCCTCGTGCAGAGCGCCACGCGGCGGTCGCGGCAGCCTCGGTGATAGCCCGCGAGGCATTCATCACTAACCTGGCTGAACTTTCAGGGCAGTGGGGGCTCGACCTTCCCCTTGGCAGCGGCAGCCCGGTCGCTCCGGCGATGCGTCGGTTCCTTCAATTGCACTCGCCAGCCGAAATGCGTGAGGTGGCGAAAATACACTTCAAGAATGTGCAGGCTTTTCTTGCCTCGAACTGAGATGAACAAACAAACCCACATCG
Organism: uncultured Planctomycetales bacterium; assembly: GCA_964545405.1. Taxonomy (GTDB): domain Bacteria; phylum Planctomycetota; class UBA1135; order UBA1135; family UBA1135. The sequence continues at coordinate 17,086 of CAZJGH010000020.1, read as the reverse complement.
CCCACGAAGGGGCACAGCATGACTTCATCGCCCTAGGAATCAAGGTGCTGGTGGTGTCCGACTCACGAACCCTTGATACCGACAAGTCCGGCCAGTTCATCGAACGATCATGTCGTGAAGCCGGCCACGATGTGATCGAGCGTCGCATAGTGGTCGACGATGCCGCAGAGATTTCGGCAATCGCAAGCGAGTGGAGCGCAGAAGAATCGGTGAAGGTGGTGATAGTCACCGGCGGCACAGGCGTCACTCCGCGTGACGTTACCCCGGAGGCCATCGAGCCATTGTTCAGCAAACCACTGGCAGGCTTCGGCGAGCTGTTCCGGATGCTGTCATATTCGGACATCGGCACATCATGTATTCAGTCGCGTGCCACGGCAGGCTTGGTGGGAGACTGCATAGTCTTCGTCATTCCTGGCAGCACCGGAGCATGTCGACTTGGAATGGAGAGCATCATCCTCCCTCAGCTCGACGCAAGGACTAAGCCTTGCTCGTTCGCAGGCCTACTTAACGGCTAGGTCGTCGGCTTAGGGTCGTCGCTTTCCCGGTCGCTGTCGGGGCCAGCGGAATCTTCGCTGTTGGAATCACCGAGGTCATCGCCATCAGCGACGGTCTCGGTTGGCGAACTCCAAGTCTTTGAGGTCGTCTCGACTTCGACGTCAGCATCTTCCGCCTCATCACTCTCGGTGGACGGCCATTTCGGCGCAGGGCCAGCGAACGGATCCATGTCGGTCTTGATGTCGTTAGCTATGTCGCGGATGCCACCGGTGTCGCGGCGGATGTCGCGCAGTGCATCCTCCAATCCGGTCTCGCGCTTGAGGTCGTTCAGCGAGCGCCGGAAGCCAAACCAAACGCGGCCAACCTGACGCATTACCTCAGGTAGCTTTCCGCCGAACAACAGCAAGCCGACGAGGGCTGCGATTGTGAGTTCGGAGGGTCCGATGAAGGCGATCATGGCTCAGTTAAACCTTAGTCTAGCGAGATCCCGGCTACCGTAGGAGTCCATGAAGAAGCGTGGGCTCAGGTTGAAGTAGAAGCCGGTCTCCCCAGTGAATTGGATCTTGGTATAGCCTACTTCGAAGAGGAAATCGTGGCCATAGTACTGTGCGGCCAAACCCGACCGCACTCCGGCATTGCCGTCGAAGTTGACCGATTGCTGGAAGCCGAGAGCCCACTGTTCCGTGAATCGAAGGCCTCCGAACACGGCTCCCAAGGCGGCGTCGGTGACGGTACGGTTAGTCTCGAAGTAGCTCGCTCCGTAATAGAGACTGCTGTTGGGGCGAATCATCAAGCGCGTGAAGATCTCCTCGGTTTCGGCGACCTCGAAATCATGCCGAATACGGGCGTCCCAACGAAGCCCACGCAAGGTCTCGCCATAGGTGCCTGGAGTCCAGACCACGCGCAATTCGGCAGGGCCGATGCCAGCACCTTTCTGTGCGCGCGGGAAGGGAGTAATAGGGGAGTAGAGCAGCTCGGTGCCGTCGGTGTACCACGGCATCAGCAGGTTGACGTCAAGCCAAGGCGAGGTGGTGTCGGGCGCGTAGAAGAACTGGCGTAGCGATAGTTCTGCGACCTCGCCATCGACGACGATGTCGTTGCCGTCGAAATCCAACAGGATTCCAGCAGCCTCGTGGTTGGCGGTGCGTTTGCGCAGTCTCAGCTGCGGCAAGACCTTGTGTAGCCATCCATCGTCGTAGCGTTTTTCCAGAACCACTCCGGTCTCGAAGAAGGCTTCTGTGTGGAGCTGTTCATCCTGGTCGGCGCCACTGGTGTCGTCTTGCCAAAGCGAACCATTCACCCGCAATCCAGGACGGAGAAACACGCCCGAGGTATTCATAGGAACAGCAAGCTCGCCCCAGCTCCTGGCACGGGTTCGCGTTACCGTCGGCAGGCTGCCGAAGGGTGTAGCGCCCGCCGCCACCAACTCACGGTCACGCAAACGGTAAAGACCGAGGTCAGCACCCCACTCGAGGTTAACCGGACTGCTGTGGCGGGTGCCGCCGAGGAAGCCGGTCGGTAACTCGAACAAGCTACTCGAGAATGAATCTATCGCTACACGCGGCAAGACATCGAGCGACTGTTCGGCGGGGTCAGGAGCGCGCCCCAGCCCTTCGATTGGGGTGTAGCCGACTTCATCAAGGCGGTAAGTACTCTCGGCGACCATGAAGGTGTCTTCACCGCCGCGCCGCAGGTAAATCCGCGACTCGGAATCATCCATTTCTTCCCACTCGTGACGGAAGAACTCGGGATCGATCAACGGGTCAGATGTGTAGGCCAAGTTGGCGTCGATATCCCAGCCATCGCCAAGAGCCCAGCGGTTGTACCACCGAAGTCGCTGGCGCGTATCGGAGTTCCGTCCCAAGGAAGCCTTCAAGCTGTGCTTGTCAGTTGCGCCGTCGTCGAGGTGATAGACATCCAGATACCCCGTGTAGTCAGGGCCGCCGGCATCGAGTCGCAGGTGAAGGGGGAAGCCGCGACGCTCGCTGTAGGCAGGAGTGAAATTCCAATCGACCTCCAAGCCGCCATCACCAGGCTTGTAGATGCCGCCAAAGCGGGGGGTAACGGTGTTGCCGAACGATCGCGATGAATCGAAGGTGATTCCCCGAAAGCCCATGAAACTATCGCCTGGGGCGAAGTCAGGCGTCGGTACCGGCAGCAGCGAGAAGCCCAGGATCTGCATCCAGCCACGTGAAGGCTGCCACACGAATTCATCCTCGTTGATTCGATGTGCGACCAGCTCCCCGAGCGAAACACTGTAGTGAGGCGGGCGCTCCAAGCATGTGGATACGACCGCATCAAGAGCCTGCAGATCGCCGTTGGGATGTTCCCGGATCGTGACTGCGGACAAGCGCATCGGCCAACCGTTAGGGCCACCAGCGCCAGGTGGAAAATCAAGGACTGCGGAGCTGGCTTCGCTGCGCCCGTCGGCGGGCCAGTCCTGGAGGCGATCGCACTGCATGACCAAGCCCTGAGCAGCGACCACGACATGACCGTCAAGGCGGATTTCCCGGATGAGTCGATCGTCTTCGGGCAAACCGAGCTTGACGAGAATCTGTCGACTCCAAAGGCCGCCGAAGAAGGTGTCGCCCTCACCCACGGGGAGATCAGGTCGCGTGGCTTCCGCCTGCTCGCCTTCGCTTCCGACTAGCTTGCTGTATTCGGCAGCATCCAGCCAAATCGTGGCACGGTCGGCTCGCATTTCGATGCCGGGTGCCTGCAGGTGGATATGTTCAATTCTATAGACGACCGCGTCGCCTTCCTGACTTGAATCAATAGCCCTGGTTTCGAGTACCGTGCCTCCTTGATCGTCGGGAGTCTGCGGTGGCTCTGGTTCTTGCGCGGCGGCAAGTAGCAGGCATAGGAGGGGAAGCATCTAGTCGGTCTCGAATTTGGCGCCGCGCGAATCGAACAAACCAGAATCAAGGTTGTAGCGCAACCACTCACCGATCATGCGGCGGCCATCGGCGGCGCGCAATCTGGCTGGTAGGCCTTCGGCACCAATGGAAGTGATAGTACTAGCGCGGGTGTCCATTTCGATACGTGGGCCGCGTGCCTCTACGGTGTCGCGCCGCAACAGGGCGTCGCCCACCAGCAACAGGAAGTGCTCATCGACTTCAACGCGCGTCCAATCGACCCGATCGGCCTTGCCAGAGATATCGGCGGAGTTGAAGTTGGCTTTTCCTTCAGCCCATCCTGAATTCTCACCGAACTCCAGACGGTCCCCGGACAGTTCAGCGGGACTCTTCTGCTCAAGGCCTTGGTAGGAAGCGAAGGCCTGGCCATCAATCGCTAAGCGGCCACCGGCAAGATAACGCAGAACCTCACCGCGTCCGCGAAAGAGGGCGCCGTTCTCCAGCGTGCCGTCAAGCCACGCAGTCTCGTTACGCCCCGCACGGAATCGTTCACCAGCAAGAAGCTCCAGCTTGATATCCGGGACCAGGATTGCCTTAGCTCCAGCTCCTGTCATCGCGCCAGCGAACCGCACGTTGTCGATCAGCTCCCAAGTCTGGGTCTCCGCATCCTGGAGGATTCGATCTGCATACACCAGAACCCTGTCGCCACTCAGGCGCAGTGCGGCAGCCGGCAAGCTGACCATCGGGTCCTGCAACACGTCCACTTGCTTGCCGTCCCAGATCAACAACCCGCAATCCAACTGCGCTTCGTGGCCTTCGAACTGATAGGTGCCATGAACACGGCTATCGCGAGAGGGCCCCCCCGTCATCTGGAAAGACTTGTCGCCGGTCTGCCTCAAGTGCTCGCCATGCAACGTGCGTCCTTGGAAGACGACATCGAGATTGCCGTCGGCTTCACTGCGCCTGACATAGGGCTCTAAGGAGGTGGAGCCAGCGACCATCATCGAGCGGAAGCTGTCACCACTTGCGAACAACTTCTCACCATCGATTATCGCCTTCGACTTGAAGGTCGCGTCAGTCTCGACCAAACCATCTTCAGTGAAGTGAATCACGGGACTGCGCAACCATTCGACGTCGGTCTCGAGCGGACGCAGCTCTGCATTACCGGTCAGCCACCAATTACCTTTCCTGTCACTCTCAAGGAGGTCGGCGCTGCCACTTCCATCAACTCCCTTCGCCGTGACGCTGCCGCCCACCAGCCACTTCTCCGGGCCAAGCTCTGCCCAATCACCGTACAAGGTGCCGCGGTCATGCTTGGCGACGACCTTCTCCTCAAGGCGAACCGTATCGGTCGCTGGCGTGTAGCGCGCAAACTCGTTCGACGAAGCCCACTCGAATGAACGGTCGTGTGGCTCGACACGAACCGGACCAAGCACCGTCAAGTCCTGCAAGCCACCGGCATCATCCCAAGCGATGACGGAATCGACGCCGAGCATATGCAGGGTGTTGCCAGTCCAGTCGGTAGGGCCATCGGCGGTCGCACTATCCGGCCTCCAGCTGCCTTCGGCATCAGGAACCAGCTCCAACACCAGATCCCTAGTGAGTAGCTTGCCGGGCATGATGGAATCCGGTGGGAACCAAGATGTGACTTGTTCGATGGCATAGAGCTCTAGGCGGTAGCCACCGTTCTCGCCAGGGAAGAAGGCACCAGGTCCATCGCATTCACCTCGATAAACCGAGCCGTCATTGCCACGGATCTTCCAGCTCAGTACTCCATCAAGTGGTTGGAATTCGACTCTCGAGAGGTTGGGGTCGAAGAACAAGTCGGCGCCTTCAAGGTCAAGGTTGCCCGACGTCATGGTGAAGGGGCCGCGTCCGAAGACCTGGTCGCTGGCAGGATCAAGGTCGGCGCGTTCGGTTTCGATGACCAGTGAGCGGCCGTCATTGAAATCCAGCATGGTCAAGATGGGCTGCTCGAGTTGCCACAGCTTTTCCATGTCGAAAGTGAAGCGGTCGGCGTTTTCATCCAACGGCATCCATGCCTTCGGCGCTACGACAGTGAACGCGGTGCGGGTCGGTCGGCCTGGTGCGGCATCAAGTGAATCAATGACCGCGTCGGTCATCGAGACGCCCTCGGCCAATGGTTCCGGGTCGTCCCCTTGAACGCGGAAGCGCTCAACGAAAAGGGTGGTGCCAGATTCTTGAGGCACTCGTTTCTCGGCGACGATATTGATTGGCCCACGGAAGGCGGTGACGACCGTGCCGATACCGGGCAGCTTCTGACGGAATCCGGGAGGTGCAGGCTCTGCCGATTCGCTCACCAAGGCCGCTGCGCGCGCGTGCTGAAACAGATCCAGTCCAACCAAGAAGGTGACCAGGATCGCGCCGGTGAAGCCGATTAGGCGGAGGATCCGACTCAAGACGTGCGTGCGCGGTCGTGCGCGGTAATGAGCAAGTCGCAGACTTCGCGCATTGCACCATGCCCAGCGGCAGCGCGAGTTACCCAATCGGCGTGTCCACGTACCTCGCCGACCGCGCTTGGTGGCGCGAAACACAAGCCAGCTTCTTTGAACATGGCCAGGTCTGGGAGGTCGTCGCCGATGGTGGCAACTTGTTCAGGTTGAAGATCACGCGATGCGATGAGCTCGCGAATCAAAGGGCCCTTGTCGAGCGAGCCGAGGTGAATCTCCTCGATGCCAAGCCGTCGCGCGCGATGTTCCACGGAAGGATTCTTGCGTCCACTGATGACAGCGACCTCGACATCAGCGCGAAGTAATCGCACGACTCCGAGGCCATCCAAGATCGAGAAGGTTGTGCTTTCGGTGCCGTCAGCGTGAACGGTGATGCGTCCGTCCGTCCAAACCCCATCGATATCGGAAACGAATAGCTTGATCTTGGCGGCGCGTTGCAACAAGTCGATCGGGAAAGTCAAATTCGCACCTCCAGAAGGTCCTGTACGTCAACCAAGCCAACCACGCGACGACAGCCAGCTGCCACGACGGGCATCTGGTCGACGTGCGAGTCCTTGAACAGGCGCAGTACCTCACCGACAAGCATGTCGTTGTTCACGTGGCGTGGATCCGCAGCCATATGTTCAGTGATGTTGTCGGCTAATGGCAAGCTGCCGCTTTCGGCAAGCCGGCGCAAGTCGCCATCGGTGAAGATGCCGAGGAGCTCTCCGGCCGAGTTGATCACCAACGCAGCTCCTGGACGACCGGGGGTGCGGGTCATGACGGTCAACACTTCACTGACCGTGCTGACGTCCGGAACCAGCGGCAGTTGCTCGCCGGTGCGCATCATTTCGCCCACTTTCATGAGCGACTTACCCAAAGAACCGGCAGGATGGTAGCGGGCGAACTCCTCGCGGGTGAAATCTCGGCCTTCGAGGACCGCCATGGAAAGGGCATCACCGAGTGCGAGCATCAGGGTAGTACTGACGGTTGGAGCGAGGCCAAGCGGACAGGCTTCAGGCACATCACCGAGCTCAAGGGTCAGGTCAGCATGTTGGCCGAGAGCCGACATCTGTGAGCCACAAATCGCAATCACCATCGCCCCAATGGAGCGGACAGCGGGCAATAACTGGACGACCTCTCGGGTTGCACCACTCTTGGACAGGGCGAGCACCACATCTTCGGGGCGGAGGCGGCCGAGGTCACCGTGCAAGGCCTCTCCAGGGTGGAGAAACAGGCTTGGGGTGCCGGTGCTGGCCAAAGTCGCAGAGATCTTTTGACCTACGATTCCGGCCTTGCCCATGCCGCTCACCACCACGCGCCCTTCGCAGCGCAATATTTGCTCGCAGGCAGCGCCGAAAGATGGGCCAAGTCGGCTCGCAAGGGAGCTGAGGGCCTCAGCCTCGAGTCGCAGCACTTCGAGTCCACGGGCAAGAGCGCGAGTTGCGTCGAAAACCATTGGCATTGGCATGAAAGGGGGTGGGAAAGGCCACGCCCGGGCTTATTGTAGGGGAAGCTTGGCCGTGGGAGAATGACGGCCACCTTATGGACCCCTTCATCCTCATCGGCGGCATCATAATCGTGGTTTTTGCAATCACGACTCATGAGGCCGCGCATGCTCTGGTTGCCGACCGCCTTGGCGATCCGACGGCACGCATGATGGGAAGAATTACGCTTAACCCACTTCCCCATATAGACTTATATTGGACCATTATCATGCCATTGCTGATGTTCTTCTCGGTCGGATGGTTTTTGGGGGGTGCCAAGCCGGTGCCGGTACAGCTCCATCGAATGCGTAATCCTATGCGGTCGATGGCGTTCGTGGCCCTTGCCGGGCCGGCCAGCAATCTCCTCCAGGCGTTGCTGTGGTCGGGATTGTTGAGCATCTTCACGAATGCGGGGCTTTGGGAAGGAGATTCGCGTGGTGCGACAGTGCTGCAGACGGGCATTTTCGCCAACGTGCTACTGATGGTGTTCAACCTGATTCCGATCCCGCCATTGGATGGATCGAGGGTAGTCATGTACTTCCTGAAGGGCGATGCACGGCGCACCTACATGGGCTTCGAGCGACACGGTTTCATTATCTTGATCGCGCTGCTGTTCTTCGTGCCCGGCATGAGGACTATCCTCCTGTATTGCCTGATCGCGGTCGGCAATCTTGTGGCCACGGTGACCATGCTTCCTGATACTGTGGCATGGATTCCATCCTTCATGTGGAGCCACTAATGATTGAACCAGTAGACCCGGAAATGTTGCCGCCATCTCGCCCTCACCCGGCTGAGGAGGATAGTGCTGCAGAAAGCGCCAAGCCGGCGTTTACGGTCGAACTGGATCGCGTGTTCTTCGGCCCGCTTGATCTTCTGCTGCAGTTGGTTCGTGACAAGGAACTGGAGATCCACACGGTATCCCTAGCGGAGGTCTGCGACGCCTACTGTGCTTTCGTTCGCAACCTTCAAGATGTCGACGTAGACGAGGCCGCTGATTACCTGGTCATCGCGGCTACCCTGCTCTCGATCAAGAGTCGCTCCTTGCTGCCACAGGAAGAGATCGCGGCTGATGAAGATCCGTTCGATCCAGGCGATGAGCTTGTTCAACAGCTTATGGCCTACAAGGAGTTGCGGCGAGTTGCCGAGTTGCTCCAAGGCGCTAAGGATCGGCGTAGTCGCATGATGCCAGCGGGTGGCCGCTGGCTCGGTAAAGGCGATGAGCCTGAAGTCAGCGAAGAAGACGAGAACAACTGGGACCTCGGAGACGTTTCGATCTGGGATCTGCTCAAGGTCTTCACTCGCCTGGAAGCCGAGACAGGCTTCATGCGCCCACACCACGTTCGTCCCGCGGGCAAGCCGCTGCGCGCCTACGTGGAAGACTTGTGGCACAAGGTGCAGCAAGTCGCAGAAACATCCTTGCGAACCATCCTTAAGGAGGATGGTTGTTCGCGTGGTGGTGCCGCCTACTATTTGGTCGCACTGTTGGAGCTGGCAAAGCAGCAGCAGATCGACATCAAACAGGAGGCTCCTTTCGCTGATGTACTCGTGAAGCATCGCGCCGAAGCCGGCGTCTTGCATCTTGAAGACATCGACGAGACCTTTGACCGTCAATACGATGATTTCAATCCCGAGTTGGGTGAACTCATCGGCGACGATCCGTTGTAACAACTGAAATTACGAAAAGAAAATGTCGAACGCAATCGATGTCACCGACGAGACCTTCGAGGCTGAAGTTCTCAAGTCAGACGCTCCAGTACTGGTTGATTTTTGGGCACCCTGGTGTGGTCCCTGCAAGGCAATGGGCCCTGCAGTCGATCAGCTTGCTGACGAGATGGGCGGCAAGTTGAAAGTCGTCAAGCACAACACTCAAGATGACCCGGGAATCGCGAGTGAGCTGGGCGTCATGGGCATTCCTTGTTTCATCGTGTTCAAGGGCGGCGCTGAAGTCGCGCGCAACGCCGGCATGATGAACTACGAACAGTTCAAGGCCTTCGTTGAGCCACACATTTAGGCGAGGCGTTTCGCGCCTGAGCCAATCCATTACTGCTCACTGTTTTGCGCGTAGCATTTCTCGGTTCTCCACCATTCGCCACTGAGGTCTTCGCCGCCTTGTTGAAGGGGGGGATTGAAGTCGTAGGATTGGTTACCGCACCACCCCGCAAGGCGGGTCGTGGGCGTAAGGATGTGGCCAACCCCTTGGTCGAGTTGGCGGACGCATCCGGAATCCCGGCCTTGCGCCCAGAGTCGGCGCGTTGTCCCGAATTCAAACATGACTTCGCGGCGTGGAACGCTGACGTCGGCGTGGTCGCTAGCTACGGTCAGATCCTCGACGAGGAGTTCCTGGCCTTGCCGCGTTGTGGGTGCCTGAACCTTCATGGCTCCTTGTTGCCACGATGGCGCGGGGCCAGCCCTATTCAGGCCGCGATCCTTGCTGGCGACGATGTCACTGGGGTAAGTGTTCAACGCATGGTGCTGGAGCTGGATGCCGGAAACGTGATCGCCGAAACCGCTCTTCCCATCGGGCCACGAGAAAGCTCTCCGGAGCTTTTCGACCGACTGGTCACAGCCGGAGCTGAGCTGACGTTGCAAGTCGTGAGGGATGGGGTCGCCGCCGGGGATTTCCCGACCGGAACGGCGCAGGATGAATCGGCCGTCACCGTGTGCAGGAAATTGCGCAAGGATGCCGGCAACATCGACTGGTCAAGCACCGCAGCAGATGTCGATCGTCGAGTGCGAGCGATGGCTGGGTGGCCATGTGCGCAGACCACTCTTCCCGACGGCACCCCACTGAAGGTGCATGGCGGAGATTATAGGAACGACACCATGCGAGCTTCTCCAGGGGCGATAGTCTCACTGGACGACGGCTTAAGCGTCGCGTGTGGTGAAGGTGTTTTTCGAATCAACGAGCTGCAACGACAAGGCAAAGGTCGAATGATGGCGGTGGACTTCCTGCGCGGCAATAAGCTAGAAGTCGGAAGTGTTTTGGGAGCAATGAAGTGAGAGATAAATCCGGGTTTCCGTTTGGTCCACGCCGAGTCGTGTGGGAGCTGTTGTTGGAGGGAGGCGATTTCCCTACCCGCAGGTTTTCACGTGCGGTCGAAGATGCAGGACTTGAAGCGGCTGATCGTGGCCTCGCACGCGAACTTCTCGCTGGCGTCTTGCGTACTCAAGGAACACTCGACAAGATCGCCGCCAGCTTCTGCAGCAAGAAGGTCAAGGATCCGATGCTAGCCGTGGCATTGCGAATCGGCATCTATCAATTGCTGTACATGGATAGGATTCCATCGCACGCCGCCATCGATACCACCTTGCGCGCGGTGAGGCCAGAAGTTCCGGCCAAGATCAGCTTCCTCAACGCGGTATTACGTGCCGTCTCACGCGGCTCGAACGCTGGCACCGAGGACGACTACGCGGCAGCCCATGCCTTGCCTTCGCCACCGTGGCGCTTCAATCGCAGGGTATTCAGTAACCCGGACAAGGATCCGCTCAGGTACTTGGCCGAGACCACCTCCTATCCCAACTTCCTGGTGAAGAGGTGGATGGAAGAAGTCGGGGAAGAAACAACCCGCTCACGGTTGGCTGCGCTCAATAAGCCGGCGGCACTTTGGTTGCGCGTGAATCCACTGCGTTCGAGCGTCAAGGATGTGTGCGAAAAACTGCAAGAGGCCGGTGTTCAAGTCCTTGAAGATGAGGTCGACGATGGCGAGCCGATGCTTCGCGTCTTGCCCGGTGACAACCGTTCACCACTTCCAACTTGGCCTGGGTTCGAGCAAGGAGAATGGGCCGTCCAGGACCGCACCTCGTATCGTTCGCTTGCGCTTGGAAAGCCTAAAGCAGGAACCCGCATCCTGGATCTATGTGCCGCACCTGGCGGCAAGAGCTTCGCCGCATTCGAGATGTGCGGAGGTGATGCCGAAGTGGTCGCCTGTGACATCAACGCGGGGCGCCTCAAGCAGATGGAAGAAGAGACACGGCGTCTGGGGCACGACCTGCAGATTCGACCCATCGCCGAAGATGGAGGGGGCCTTCCCGATGGGCCATGGGACCTGATCCTTTGTGATGTTCCGTGCTCAAATACAGGGGTGCTGAACAAGCGTCCCGAGGCACGATGGCGCTTCTCAAAAATCGAACTGCATCGCCTGGAGACGATCCAGAACCTGCTGCGCAAGAAACTATTGCTGCCCTGTATGGGTGAATCCACCCGAGTGCTGTGGACTACATGCTCTCTCGAGCCGGAAGAGAACATCGAGGCTGCCGAGCGCGTCGCCAAGCATGGCAAGCGCAGGGTGGCTGATAGGATGCTATTCGAGCCGACGGATGAGCAGGCGGGCGGATTTGCCGCTACGCTTGAACTGTCTGATGAAGATTGATTATGCCTGAAGAAAAGGAGTCCTCGCCACCACGACGTCAGAAGACACCACCGCCACGCCGCGGTGTGTGGTTGGGGCGATTCGTTTTCCTGCTTGTCGGCGTCGGCGGAACCATGTTCTACATGGAGGTGCGCGAAGTCGGGTTCGCCGATGCGGTCCGGAACCTGCAAGGCGTTTTCGTCAAGAGCGAGGAGCCGAGCGAGCCGGTCAGGCCTTTGACCGGTGGGCGTCATATCGATGCCGTCGATGCGGATACGCGGCCTTTGCATGAGCAAGACGCGCGTTGGCCAGCAGCGATAGCGTTGGCGGAAGAAGGTGCCAAACAACGCGAGGACGCGCTGCATGATCACTATGAGGGCGAAGGGGATCCGTTCAAGCTACGCGACCAGACCGGCCAAGCCTTCGACAAGATCACGGACGCACTGGTAGACCTGCGTGCGATGCGAGAAGAATACTCGCACAGCAAGTCGTCGCGCCTGCAGCTCGATATTCAGATCGAGCGATTCGCGAAGATCGTGGATAACATGCAGGAGAAGAACAACAGGCGCTAACCGTGATCAAGCTCGGCTATAACTCCAATGGCTTCACCTCGCATCGCCTCGAAGACGTGGTGCCGTGGTTGTCAGAGTTGGGTTATGAAGCCATCGCGATCACGCCCGATGTCGGTCACCTCGATCCCGCGATGGTCGATGACGGTGAGGTCGAACGAGTCGGCTCTCTTTGTAGTGCGCACGGACTCGAGGTAGTCGTCGAGACCGGCGCGCGTTATGTGCTCGACCCTCGGCGCAAGCACCGGCCCAATTTGCTCGAGCTCGACGATTCGTATCGACTCAGGTTGGACTTCCTGCACAGGATGATCGAGTGGTGTGGATTGCTTGGGTCGAAAGTCTTGTCCTTCTGGTCAGGAGCGTTGCCGGAGGGCCAGTCCGATGAAGGAGCACGCGAGAGATTCACCGGTGCAATAGGTGAGCTAGCTGTGCACGCTGAACAAGCTGGAATCCGTCTTGGGGTGGAACCAGAGCCGGGTCATTGGTTAGCGAACCTTGGTGATTGGCAACGCTTGAGCGACGAACTACCAGATGAGGTCGGCTTGACTCTCGATGTCGGGCACTTGTTGGTCAACGACAGCTGTTCACCCCGCGAGGCGATCGAGGAATTCAGAAGTGACATCGTCAACCTGCAGCTCGACGACATGCGTCATGGCGAGCACTTCCATCTTGCTCCCGGGGAAGGTGATGTAGATTGGCTCGATCTCGCGACGACGATTGGAGAAAGCGGGCTGTCCGTTCCCGCATGTTTCGAACTGAGTCGTGATGCACACCGCTTCCATGAACTGGCCCCGCGCTGTCACGAGATGTGGAGAGCTCTGGAGGAAAGACTGAGGTCATGAGTGATGTAGATTCAGTCGTGTCACGAGTGGCTGGCCAGGCACGCACTTGGCGCGCACTTGATTCGCAGCAACGTGCGAGCATCCTCAACAACTGTCGCGATCGGGTCTTGGCGGCGGCAGAGACCTGGGCGAACCAAAGTTGTGCGGCAAAAGGAATTCCATTCGACTCGCCTGCGGCAGGCGAGGAATGGTTCACTGGGCCAGCCCTGACCTTGCGTTTCCTGCGTCTTTATCGTGACACATTGCTGCGTGGCGGTGGGATTCCGAAGTCACGTCTCAAGCCATTCTCCAGCGGCGCAGACTATTCATCCTGCGGATGGGCAGCACAAGTGTTTCCTCAAGAGACTTGGGATTTCGCGCTTTACCCCGGCACTACCGCTGAGGTTCGCGGCGCTAAGGATAGTGAACCGACATGCTGGACTCTTGGCTCGGGAGGGTGTGCGGCGGTCTTAGGAGCAGGCAACATTAACTCAATTCCACCCCTCGACCTCCTGTATCAGTTGATCAAGGAAGATCGGGTCGTGGTGATGAAGCTCAACCCAGTCAATGATTACATGCGTCCGATCCTTGAGGAGGCGTTCGCCCCATTAGTGGCAGCAGGCTTCTTAGGTTTCGTCGACGGCGGTGCAGGGGCTGGGGCGGAATTGGTTGCGCATGAGAAGGTCGATGCGGTGCACATAACAGGCAGTTCTCACAGCTTGAGCGCTGTGGTCGCCAACCCAGTCGTGCGCACGAAAGTCATCACTGGTGAACTCGGCTGCGTGACCCCGATACTGGTTGTTCCCGGCGCTTGGTCAAGGAGCATGGTTACCTTCCAAGCAGGACAAATCGCCGGGATACTGGCGATTAATGGGGGGTTCAACTGCAACACCCCGAAGGTCTTGGTCACGGCGCGAAGTTGGCCCCAAAGGAAATTGTTCCTGGCCGAGCTACGCAAGGCGTTTGCCGAAATGCCCCCACGTAAGGCATGGTATCCAGGTTCAGAGGAGCGCTATTCACGTTTCATCCGCCAATACTCAGGTGAAGTTCCGCCACGACGAGCCGACGAACTTCCCTTGACGTTGTTGGAGAACGTTCCCGCTGACGCTGGCGAACTGGCTTTAAGCGAAGAGGCATTCTGCCCAATCCTGGCAGAGTGCCCGATTGATGCAGATAGTGAAGCGAGTTTCCTGGAGAGGTCTGTGGAGGTCGCCAACGACAATATCGAAGGCACGCTTTCCTGCACGATTCTTGCCGCCCCAGCCACTCCGCGGGCGGCACTTGAGACCGCAATCGACAGGCTCGACTACGGCACTGTCGCGGTGAATACATGGGCCGGCATCGGCTTCGCCTTCGGCCCGACCCCATGGGGTGCGTTCCCTGGCCACACGATCGATGAACCGGGCTCCGGGATAGGTGTCGTGCACAACACCTTCTTGTTCGACCATCCGATCAAGACCGTCATCAGGTCGAAGTTCAGGCCATCGCGGAAGCCATTCTGGACACCAGGCTATAAACACTTGCGCTCTCTAGCCGAGAACTTGGTTGACTACGAATACAACCCGACCTTGGGCAAGGCCTTGAGGTTATTGCCTGCCGCCTACCTGAGCTGAGCCTTGGTGCTCAGCGGAATCAGTTCCACAGCTGGCCGCCGTCGACGCGGATCACCTGTCCAGTGACTTGGCGAGCGCCATCACTGATGAGGTAGTCGACGGTGTCGGCGATGTCTTGCGGCTGACCGAGTTCCCCGGTGATGGTCTCTTCACGGGCGGCGTCGCGGAATTCAGCTGGAACCGCGAGGGTCATCGGTGTGTCGATCCAACCAGGTTCGATGACGTTGGCAGTGACACCATTGCGCCCCAGTTCCTTCGCGACACTTCGCGACAGGCCAATCAATCCGGCCTTACTTGCGGCATAAGTGGTTTGGCCGAATTTGCCGCGCGAACCATTGATCGAGCCGAGGTAAATCACGCGACCCCAGCCGGCTTCACGCATGGTGGGGGCGGCGGCCTTAGTGAGCAGCCAGGCGCCACGCAGGTTGACTCCGATGACCGCATCGAAATCAGAGGTGTCTTGTTTCCAGATGGCACGATCTCTCGTGATGCCGGCACAATGAACCAGGATCTGTGGACGAACGTCGGCGCACAAGTCGTTGGCCGCCTGTTCATCAGCACAGTTCGATTCCAGGCCGCGCACCTTGAGGCCGGCCTCGGTCAATTCATCGACCAATGCAGTAGCCTCCGCCTGCTGACCGACATGGGTGAAGACCACATCATGGCCGGCACTGGCCAGCGACCGCACGATGGCTGCACCGATTCCGCCACTGCCTCCAGTGACCAGGGCTGACACCGCGCGCACGCTCATTTGTTGCGCCACTCCGGACGACGCTTCTCCATGAAGCTATTGAGTCCTTCCACGGCATCTTCGGTGGACATCAGATCGTGGAGATACTGTTGTTCGAGTTGGTCGAGCGTATCACCCAAGGCGTTGCGCCAAGGATGACGCGTAGCACGACGAGTCTGACGCAGCGCTTCCGCTGACAACTTGCCGAGTTGATCGCCGATCCATGATTCGACGGCTTGATCGAGGCCATCGACTGGGGCTTCGATGTCAGCGATGCCTAGACGGAAGGCCTCCGAACCAGTGATGATTCGACCGGTCATCAGCATTGCTGCGGCGCGACCCGCTGAGGCGCGCAGCGGTAGAAGTGCAGCACCCGCTGGAGGGAATACGCCGAGCATCACCTCCGGGCACCCAAGCTGAGCTTCGGCTTCGACCGCGATCATGTCGCAGACCATGGCCAACTCGAAACCGCCCCCGAGACAACGGCCGCGAACGGCCGCGATCACTGGCGGCAGGTCATCCGCATTGAAGGCGCGTAACGCCTCGTGGAATTCGGGAATCATCTTCTCGAACTCACCCGGCACGTGTTCAGGAACGCTCGCGCCGTAGCTGAAGTGCTTGCCTTCGCCACGAATCACGATGCACTTGAGGTCCTTGTCCTCTGCGCATTCGCGCAATGCCGCGACGATGCCAGCCATGGTGGCCCGGTCGACGATGTTTGCCGGCATGGGACCGAACTCGATGACAGCCGCTTGGCCATCAAGAATCTTTGAGACTGCGACTTCTGCGACGGCGCTCACTAGTCTTCCTCTTTCAGGGAGTGGGCGTCGGTAGCGTACGGTGCGAAGGTCTCGATGAAGTCGTCGTTCCAGCGCGCACCATTGGCGAGCCCACGGCGCATCTCGATGAAGTTCGCTTCGCGTTCCGCGCGCGGTGCATTGTTGAAGGTGCGGAAGCCAGCCTTGGCTTCAGTCATCATGTTCAACGCCAACCAAGCGCGACTGCTTTCCTTGTTGCTGTCCCAGTGAGCCAGCTTGTGCTTGCGTAGGTTCTCCAAGGTATAGGTGGTGCAGTCAGGCATGGTGTTCGCCAACTTCCACGCCAACAGCTCGGTCTCCTGATCGAGCAAGGTGAAGTCGACTTCGCACTCGGCCATCAACGCCTTAGCGGCCTTGAGGTCGTCGCCGGTCTTGGCTTTGCCCCACATCGGGCGACCCCAGGAGTCATACCATTGTTCGGTGTATGCCATCGGGTTCGGCACGAACTGGCCGTCATGCTTCATGACAGGGGCGATGCCATTGATGAGGCCGATGCCCAGTGCCTCATGTGCAGTCCAAGGTTCACACAAGGTGCAAGACTCGACAGCCTTCGCCCAGCCGACGTAGACCGGCAGGAAGTCAGTGGAGCCACCGACTGGTGCGGAGCCATGCTTAGGTCCGGCTTGTCCGAAGCGAGCGGTGTCTGCGGCAACGGTGAAATCACAAGCCATGCCGATTTCCTGACCACCACCGATACGCATTCCGTTGACTCGGTTGATGACAGGCTTATCACAAGCCATCAAGGCAGAGACCATGTCGTTGAACAAACGCATGTAGCGGCGATACTCGTCAGGGCGACCGGAGTACTGCTCCGAGTAATCCTTGGTGTTGCCGCCGGTGCAGAAAGCCTTATCGCCGACCGCGGTGAACACGACACTCTGTACGGCCGGGTCGTTGCA
>CAZJGH010000019.1:0-20982 GCA_964545405.1 uncultured Planctomycetales bacterium | reverse complement strand
ATGACGAAAACGGCGAAGGTGAGGAGCAGCGTGGTCATACCCCCATTTTAGCAAGCCGAGGCGAATCAGGCTGCTTGTACTGGACCTCTCCAGAGGGTCCCTAGCCTTCCTGGAATGGATCGTCTAGATCAAGGGCGTAATAGGTCCCGCCATCGACCATTGGCTCAGCCCTAACGAGGTGTACTCTATATTCCTTGCCCTAGATCTTCACGACTACCGAAATTCGCCCAGTAGCGCGAACCAGCAATCCGTGTGAGCTGGCATTCACCGTTTCGCCTTCCAGCGATCCAGCCGCCAGCATCATGGCAGTAGGCGCTTGGTAATCCTTGCGCTCGCTCCGACGTCTTTCTCGTTCAGTCATGACTTCTCTGTATCGACTGGGTTAGTTGGCTTTCTTGACCAATTTGACAGCACCTTCGTAGATGTTCTCGCGTCCGTCCTCATCGACCGGGTCGAATCCGACGAAAACATCGAACAATGCGTGGGAAAGGTGAACATTTGAGATCTTGCCGAGCTTGCGGCCGTTCAGGTAAGTGTGCATATGGCCGCCGGTCTCCCACAGGAAGATCAGCTCATCCTCTTCCTCCAACTCACCCGAGGCGAAGTAAGCGCGCATCTCGGCCATTGCCTTGAGCCCTGCCCGAAGTGCCTTGTCGTCTTCAGTGATGTCGCGGATACCAGGCTCAAGGAATTCATCGAAAGCCTCAGCCACATCCTCGCCATCAACGTCGCGTGCCATTACCCAACGCATCGACTTGTTGTAGGTGTCGGACATCATGGCGTTGTGGAAACGCTTGTCCTTCAGCAGCTTCTTCATGCTGATGCCCTTGCTGTAGGACTCCTTCAAGGCCGGCAGGGCCTTCTTCTTCTCGACATACCAGGCGAATCCGTAGACATCGATGCCGACGAAATACTTCTCGCGCACACCGGTTCCGAGCAGGTGATGACGTTCGCTCTTCTTCTTGTCCTCGGCGAACATGTCCATCCAGATCGGGAACGGAATATCTGTCTCGTCCTCGATGACAGTCGGAGCTACCTCCTTGGGTTTGACCGGGTCCTGCTGGGCGGTGAATAGGTAAGCGCAGGGCAGGAGAGCGATGAGAGCAAAGGCGGAGTATTTGGTCATGGAATTTCCTCGCTGGCAGTATAGCTCGCCAAATGCTCCGTCCCAAATGGGTGAAAGCGCCGAAATCAGGATTTCCTGGTCAAGAACTGCCGCTGCGGATGTAACCGCCGCAGGTATCGACGAACTCCCGGGCCCCATCAGCCCGCAATGGAACGATTACCGCCTTCACCGGACCAATATGCAACATCGCACGTTCCTCGATTTCGATGATCTCAGTGAACATCTGCCACGGGATGGAGCTGGTGGCCCCGTTTGCTGCGGCATGTAACTCGCTGGCGTCGAGTTCCAACTCATAGTGCCCGAGGATGCTGTCGGCTTCACCTGCACTGAGCTTCTTGCGCAATTGCTTGACCACCCTTGCCACTGTGATGCGCTGATACAGGACTATCCATGCGAAGCCGAGCATCAACATGGCGGCACCAGCGAAGTACATCTCACTGACCAGGGAATAGATCCCGAATGCGATGTAAGCGCCACCGAAACCGAAGCGAAATAGCCGCGCAAGTCTGACTGAAGCTGGATCCGTACGCCCAACGTGAATCACGAAAAGCGCCCAATCCTCAAACTCAAGGTCAAATTCGATCTTCATTGGACTCCTTTAACCAAACGACTCTCTTCTACTCAGCTGTCCAGTCAGGGATGAGTTCGCCTGCTGGGGCTTGTGGGTTTTCTGGAGTCGTGCCACGCAGACTTGCGATATAGGCCGACACATCAAGCATCACCGATTGACTTACCGGTTGCGGCACCATACTGGTTGCGTGAACACCCTTGGCGATGACATCGACGACGTCCTCGATCTTTGCCACGTTCTTGAAGTAGTCATCGCACATGTTCGGACCATTGCTATCCACGCCTCCTCCATCACTGCCGTGGCATACCAAACACAGGATTTCGTATTTATCCCGACCTCTCTCCAAGTTGATTGTGTTGGTCATAGCCTCGAGTAGGACCTCGCGGCTGAAGGGGTCGTTGACATCGTATGGCTCGCCGCCGCCATTGGAATCCACGAACTTGTACCAGTAGGTAAAGAGTACGCAGAAAATGACCACTGCCCAGAACAGCATCTTCCATTTGCTGGGCACAGGTGTGGTGAAGTCTTGGTTAGTCATTGCTTAAGGTCGTCGGGAGTGGCTCCCCTTGGACAGGCCTCTTGGGGACAGGTGGGGCGACATTATGACTTCTCGCAGCAGCCTTGCTCAAAGTCGCAATGGCTGCACCAGACTTATTCGGAGCTCACCCTCAGCAAAACCTTGCCGAAGCAGGTGCGGTCGCCAAGTGCCTTATGCGCCAATGCGACATCATCCATTCCAAACCTGTCTGCCACAATCGGCTTGAGCTTACCCGAAAAGACAAGCTCTGCGACCTGTTTCATCTCGCCAAGCCCTCCCATCGTGCTGCCCAGAATACTCAGGCTCTTGAAGAAAACTGGAGCCAAGTTCATGTTCATCTCTGCTCCACTGGTCACACCGCAAGTGACGATGCGGCCCCCTTTTGCCAGCGCCCACACTCCCTTCGGCAGGGTATCGACCCCAACATGGTCGACGATGATGTCGAGCCCAGCTCGATTGGTCCAGGCCTTGGCAGCAGCGGTCCAATCCTCACTGCGGTAGTTAATCGCAACATCAGCACCGTTCTTCCTGCCCAAATCGGCCTTCTCGTCACTGCCGGCAGTCACCATCACATCCGCCCCGTACAGCTTGGCAATTTGGGTGGCGGCGACTGAAACGCCACTTCCGGCAGCATGGATCAACACATTGTCGCCAGGTTGTACCTGACAACGCGCCACCAGCATGTGCCATGCGGTCAGGAAAGTGAGCGGGAACGCTGCTGCCAAGTCGAGTGGGTAGTCGTCGGGTACGGCAATCAGGTTTTCAGCATTGACAACCGCATATTCGGCATTTCCCCCGTCACAAGTTTCGCCATAGATACCGTAGTCACGAGCCAAATTGTGGTCGCCACTAGCTGATTGCTGCGAATCAGAGCTGGTGAATCCTGGTGCGACAGTAACTCGTTGCCCCTTTTCCCAGTTTTCTGCTCCTAAACCGTGCTTATCGACCGTACCGGAGAAGTCGCACCCGGGAGTGATCGGCAGAGGAAACTTGTGACCTTGAACTCCCTTTCGAACCCAAACATCCAGGTGATTCAAGGCCGACCAAGCCACTTTGACGCGCACCTGCCCCGGACCTGGCTCCGGAACCGCAATGTCCTCAATCAACAAGACACCCTCGTCTCCATGCTCATGAACTCTAACTGCCTTCATGGACAGATAATAGCGCAGACCCCTGTTTCACAATCTATAATAAGGTGATGAAGGTGTACTACCTCCTGCACGGCGCGTTGCTGGGTGCCTGTTTAGCTGGTTGGGCGAGTTTGGTTGAGGCCTATTTCCTCCACGAGGCTTTCCCTTACCACACGGATCCAGCGACTTGGGCTCGTGTCCTACCGTTCTACTTGGCGGTTGGTGCGGTCATAGGGGTCGGCTGTGCTGTC
This sequence comes from uncultured Planctomycetales bacterium, assembly GCA_964545405.1. Lineage (GTDB taxonomy): Bacteria > Planctomycetota > UBA1135 > UBA1135 > UBA1135. The sequence goes on along the minus strand of CAZJGH010000019.1, from coordinate 17,366 downwards.
ATTTCGCCTTTGCTCTTCCGTGGACGCAAGCTGATTCCACAACGCCGCGTGGTCCTAGGTCTTCTGATACTTGCATCCATGACCACTGTCACGCTGCTCTTGGTAGCTCGTATCGATTGGTTACCGACGGCAGTACGCACCACTTCAGGAGTGGCTATCGCCATGTACCTGCAGGTCATCGCAGCCACCGCAGCGGTGTTCCTTATTCTCAGCTTCCTGAGCCGCAAGCTGCTTGCTCATCAACTTCAATTCCTTTTCAGTACTGGCTTCACTAATTCAGCCGCTGCAGTGCTGTTGCTGATCGCAGCTGTCTCCTTTCTGCTGCCAGTCGGCGATGCCGAACGTGCGACTCCCGGTCGCGCTCCTGCTGCGGCTGCCGGAGCACCAAACGTGTTGCTGGTAGTCCTCGACACAGTCGCCGCCTCCCACCTTGGAAGTTATGGCTACGAGCGGGAAACCAGCCCGCGACTGGATCAACTCGCCAGTGACGGCGCGCTTTTCGAGCAGCACTACTCAGCGGCCCCGTGGACGCTCCCTTCCCATGCGTCGATATTCACCGGCCTGCACACCAACACCCATGGCACCGGTTGGGAGAAGCCGCGTCTTGCTGACGGCGTCGCAAGCGTTGGCACCGTTGCGCACAACGACTTCCAAACCCTTTCTGAAGAACTGAGCCTACTTGGTTACGACACCTGTGGCGTGTCCGAAAAGGCATGGCTATCCACTGAGTCAGGCTTGACCCAAGGTTTTGAATCGTACTGGGACTACTCGAACCCGCTGTTCATCGAGACCTTCTTCCTGCGCCGACTGTTCGATAGGTACCGTCATAAGATCGGCTGGGCGGTTCCAGACCCCATCGATAAGGGTGGCGCACGAGTGGTCGAGCGTGCACTGGCATGGATTGATGGCGACAAGGCACGTGACGACGATCGCCCCTTCTTCCTGTTCATGAACCTCAATGAGGCTCACGACCCATACGAGCCGCCTGAAGAATACTGGTCGAAGTTCCTGCCGGAGGGCGTCGCGGTCGAGGACACGAGTCCGCCGACGCTGCGCTCCGACGTACTGTTGCACCGCGAAGTCCTTCAAGGCATCAGCGAGATATCTCCTACTGAGATGGAGCTCTATCAGTCACTCTACGATGCCGAGATCTTCTACCAGGACATCCTGCTCGGGCGCCTGTTCGACGGCCTCACTGAGCTGGGAATGATGGATGACACTATCGTCATCGTCACTGCCGATCATGGTGAGGAGTTCGGTGAGATCGAGGATCGTGTCGGTCACCAACTTTCACTTTCCGACCGCCTCCTACATGTTCCGCTGATCGTGCGTTACCCGGCATTGGTTCCGGCTGGACGTAGGGTCGCGTCGATGGCTTCGACCGTGGACATCTTCCCTACCATCCTCGACATGCTTGAGCGCCAACGTGGCTTCAGCGTCGAACGCAGCCGCGACGCTTATGCCATCGAAGGCGTAAGCCAACTCGAAGCGATGATGGACGATGGTCCCGCAGCACGTGATTTCGTGCTTGCCCACTACTCCAACCCAACGACATACCTGTCTAGCTTCCAGGGTTGGGATGCGGCCAACCCTTATGAGTTCGTGCTCGCCAAGCATCTGCGTGCCATCGACATCATTCGGACTCCTGCTGACAAGCTATACCTTTATGGTGATGGCGCACGCGCGTTCATTGATTTCTCGAAGGATCCTTCCGAGCAGAGCAGTTCACTGACTGAAGTCCCGATTAGCCAAGGGGAGCGCGCATCATTCCTGGAATGGCGCTTCCTGCAGCAGATGAACTCATTCGTCACGGCGAAAGAGATGTTGATCGGCAACCTCAATCGCTTCCGCAAGGTCACAGGCAAGAACACCCATACTCCGGATGTGATCGACACAGCTGGAATGACGACTCAAGAACTCGAGGAGATGGGCTACGTCGGTGGCAGTGTCGGCGACGCCACTCTCTCTACCGACCCTCTATCCCTGCGACCCTTTGAAGCTGCGAAACGCTAGGCGATTCGCCTAGCGCAGGATTTGGCAAGTACCGAGGTTCTCGGACGCCAAACGCTGCAGGAAAGCGGTGGCGCGGCGAGGTGCGCGCAAACCCACGGTACTGAGTCGCACGTTGCGCCAGCGGTTATAGCGCGCCACACGCGCCAATATCTCTACTGGTTCGACGATCATCCCCATCGACGGCTCGCCATCAGTTAGCAGGACGATCTCCTCTACTCCGCTCTGGCTGAAGGCACTATCAAGACCTCCGAACAGGTCGGTGCCACCTTCAGCGAGATGACCTTTGCCGAAGGATGTTATCTGTGCCTGGATATCGGCATCCAGGTCCACCAACCCATCGGCGAAGGCGACCAGGTCGGAATCGAAGAACAGCACGTTCAATGCAGCGGTCTCAGGTAGATGTGGCAGCAGGAAGATCAGCTCGTTGACCGCGCGGGCAGAACGAGTCTCATTCTCACCTGCCAGCATCCGCTCGTTCATCGACCCTGATGAATCCAGCACGAACACGATTCGGTCGCTGTAGATCGGCACCCCCATGTAGGACAAGCTGGATTCCTCGGTGCTTCCGTCATCGCCGCGCTTGAACGGTGTTCCGTCAGCCTTGTGCTTGAGATAGAAATGCTTCCAGGTCTTGTAGTCATTGGCGATGCGATAACCGGTTATCTCCTGCAGCATCGCGACCGCCTCATTGGCGGCACGACCTTTAGATATCTCCATCAGGTCTATCAGGTAAGTAATCTGGTCACTAGTGGGATTGCGCCGCAAGATCGCCAAGCACTCGAACAGAATGACACCGGTCTCCATCTCGAGACGACGCAAGGCTTCCACGTTGGCGAATGGTGAGCTGCGATCGGCCAAGGCGCGCAGCGCAGCCACGCGCACCAGATCCTTCTCCTTACGGTCACGCAAGGTCGCCAAGGCCAATCCGACACCATCGTCTTCCCACAGCACCCTTGCATACATGACTTCGGCTGCAGCATCAGGGTCGCGAGAGGTCTTGAGGGCGCGCAACTCCGGCAAGGCCTCAGCTCCGCACAACCCAAGGCATCGGGCATAATCGGCCAAGTACCCTCTACGTGCCAGATGGTGGACCGACGAGACGGCCTTCAGTGTCAGTGGCCGTGACTGATACGCAAGCAAAGCCAACGCATTCAGCCGGCTCTGGCCATCCTGCTGTGGGTCTCGCAGCGTGGCTATCAGTGATTGTTGGCTGGGAGCAGCTACTCCCCTTGCTCGACCTGGACCTTGTCCCCACGCAGAAGATGGTGCGAAGGAAGACACAAGCAGGCTGGCTGCCAACAGGAAGAGACGTAGAAAAGACATTATCGGCGGGTACACCTACAGTATGCGTATGCAGGTCCAGATTAACCTCGAACTTCCAGATTTCCGTGACGCCTTGGCTGGCATCTTGCCGAAAGGCGTGGAAATCAGCGGTTTGCATCTTGATGGCGAGCGTCTCGAGTTGCGCGGACGTGCCCCGATGGTCGGATCGATTACCCTCACCGCCAAGGTCAAAGTCATCCCCAAGCGCCTGACCTTGTCCGAATTCGACCTGCAAGGAGCCAAACTAGCCAAGGGCTTGATCCTCTCGCAACTCCGCAACAAGCTGTCAGGCCTTGATTTCACCAACGGCAGCCTGCGTTTCTGGGGCGATTGCGACGGTTCCTTTGCCTATTTATCATGGTGATGATGAACGCCAAGAACCTCCTCCAGGGTGTGTTACTAGGTGGTAGCTTGGCTGGTTGGGCCAGCCTCCTTGAGGCTTACTCAGTTTTCTCGAGCTTCCCCTATCAGACCGACCCCGGTCTATGGGCCACCTTATTGCCGGCCTATGTGGGTATGGGAGCCGTGCTTGGGCTGCTATGCGCCATGGTGCTGCCGTTGTTTTCGCGCAAGGATGCGCGTGACAAGAACTACAACCTTGTCCTGGGGCTCTTGATCCTGGCTGGCACTGCCACTCTGGTCACGATCGTCGAAGCGCGCTTCAACTGGATGTCACCTGGCACCCGCACGACTAGCCCGACCGCACTCATGATTTTCGCGGCCATCGGCGTTGGCGGCCTTGGCCTTTACTTCCTCCTGTATCAACTCGCCCGAACCACCCTCGGCTGGATGATGGCAAGCGTGACCAGTGGCTTCGTCGCTGTCGTCGGCTTGGTCATTCTCTCGGTGTTGGCTATCGGTTCTACGTTGCGCCCGGTCTCTCCTGCAGTCCTCGCTGCTGAGCAGGAGATGACTGCCCCAAGCAACTCCCCGAACATCTTGTTCGTGGTTCTCGACACCGTCCGCGCCGACCACCTTGGTGCCTACGGCTATCACCGCGCTACTAGCCCCAACTTCGATGCACTCGCCGCTGAAGGAGTCCTGTTCGAGAAGGCCTTCTCCGCAGCCCCTTGGACCTTGCCTTCCCACGCTTCGATGTTCACGGGTCTACATGCCACTACCCATGGCACCGGCTGGGAACATCCGCGCTTGTCGGACGGCCGCGCAAACGTCGGCGACAAGATCGAATACGATTTCCATACTCTTGCTGAAGAACTTGGCGAGCGTGGTTACCAGACTGTCGGGGTCTCGGAAAAATCGTGGCTGTCGTACGACGTCGGCCTTACTCAAGGATTCGAGAACTACTTCGATTATTCGATCCCGCGCCTGATCGACCACATGTTCATCAGTCGCATGAAACGCTTCGGCAAGCGTGGCCCACGCGACAACTCACCTTATCCACGTGTTTCCGACAAGGGTGGCGAACGAGTCGTAGAGACTGCCATGCACTGGCTTGAAGACGGCGCGATGCGCGATCCTGATCGACCGTTCTTCATGTTCATGAACCTCAACGAGGCTCATCACCCCTATCTTCCGCCAAAGGATTATTGGGGACACTTCTTGCCGGAAGGGATAGCTATCGAAGACACGTTGCCCGATGTACTGCCTGCAGAACCGCTTGATGAGCACAACATCATCCTCGGCACGCTCGAGCTGACACCGGAACGCGCAGCCATCTATCAGTCTCTCTACGATGACGAGATTCTTTACCAGGACATGCTCTTGGGCCGTCTGCTTGATGGCATGCAGGAGATGGAGTTGGCCGAGAGTACTTTGATCATCGTGGTCTCGGACCACGGCGAGGAGTTCGCCGAAATCGATACGCGCGTCGGACATCAACTGGCCTTGACCGACACCCTCATTCACGTGCCGATGGTGATGCGCTTCCCACAAGCCCTCCCAGCTGGCCAGCGCATCGATTCACTTGCTTCTACGGTCGACATCTTCCCGACCATCATCGATGTCATCGAGAGTCAGCAGGAAGGCTACCCTCCTCGCGTCAGCACCAAATTGCTCTCCCTTGAAGGGGTCAGCTTGTTTGGCGTGATGCAGGACCAGGCTGCCGACTCCCCACGCGACATGGTTCTTGCCCATTACTCCAACCCTGTCGCCTACCTGAGCGGCTGGCCCGAGTGGGAGGAGACTTTGCACGACCCGTTCACCTTCCCGCTTGCGAAGTACATCCGCTCCATCGATGTCCTGCGCAGCGCCGACGAGAAGTTCTTCACCTATGGAGACGGTTCCTCCGCCTTCCTGCGCCTGTCGGCTGACCCGACCGAGCAGAGCAGCGAGTTCACCCCGATCACAGAAGCCGATCTCGGCCGCGCTCGACAGTACGAGCTACGCCTGCAGCGTCAACTGGGCTCCTACCGCACATTGCATGAGATGTTGGTCGGCCACATGGTCTTCTCGAGGAACGTAAACGCCGCGAACCGGTTCCAAGGCAGTAGCCAAAGCGTCGAAGGACTCGGCTACGTAGGGACGTCCTCAGGAGATGGAACTGAGGCTACTTCCGAGCTCGTGCTACCCCCTCGCTTGGGCTTCTAAAGTGCGAACGGTGGATATTCCGATTAAGTATATCCACCGCACATGGAATCCCCCCCCTTACCTTAATACGATAATCGCGTGAGAATGGCCAAGCACTTGGCGTTTGGATGCTTGACTGGCGGCAGCTTTGCCGCTTGGTTTTGCGCTATTGAGGCTGCATTTCTCCACTCAAGCTTCCCGTATCAGACTGACCCTTCAACTTGGGTGCAGTGGATACCAGGCTACACGGCTACAGGTATGGCGCTCGGGCTGGCTTGCGCGGTGGTCGTGCTCCTGCTTCGCCGCAAGAAGGAACAGGCTGAAAAGCTGAATGTTCATATCGGGATATTGTCCCTGTGCGCGATCATCGCCAACATCGTGTTGATTGAACTGCACCTCTCGATGATCGCGCACTCTCGTGGATGGTCGCCTGTCGTCACCACGAGTGTGGTCATTCCTGCCTGCTTGATCCTGTACGGCGCATTTGCTTTCCTTAGCCGCGGCATCCTGCAGCGCCCACTGGTTCTTTTTTGTCGACCTGCCGTGAGCCTCGGCAGCCTGGCCTTGGTTGCCTTGATCGCAGCAGCAACTTGGTTGATGCCGATTTCCAAGGCTGAACTTGCGACTCCCAGCCAGATGACGGCCCCTTCCTCATCCCCCAACGTCCTGTTCGTTGTGCTGGATACGGTACGCCCAGACCATCTCGGCACCTACGGATACGATCGTGACACCAGCCCGGAGTTGGATGCCTTCGCCAGCCAAGGGGTGGTGTTCGAGAATGCCTTTTCGGCTGCGCCATGGACCTTGCCATCACACGCATCGATGTTCACTGGACTGCACCCGACCACTCACGGAACCGGGTGGGAGAAGCCCCACCTCCAGGATGGCCGAGCTCGGATCGGCGACCTGGCGGTCTATGACGTACACACCTTGGCCGAGGAAATGGCCCAGCGCGGTTATCAGACCGTCGGTGTGGCTGAAAAGCCTTGGCTTTCATATGAGGTCGGCCTCACTCAAGGGTTCGAACAGTTCCATGACTATTCGACTCCTACCCTCGAGGAGCGGTTCATCGGCAGCAAAGTAGTCGAGGGGGCCGTTGCCAAGTGGGGTGCCCCAGTCTCGGATGAATATCCCCAAGCCACTGATAAGGGTGGCGCAAGAGTGGTCAGCACTGCTTTGGAGTGGCTCGGAGGTAGCCGCGAACGTGATTCCGAACGCCCGTTCTTCATGTACATGAACCTCAACGAGGCACATGACCCTTACTTGCCCCCAACAGACTATTGGGATCGATTCCTACCTGAGGGCGTAGCCATCGCCGATACCGTTCCTCCGATCCTGCCAGCCACGCAGGCTGACTTACACAGCATGATCTTGGGTGAGTCACCACTCACTCCGGAGATGGTGGATATCTACATCTCGCTCTACGACGCTGAGATCCTGTATCAAGACATGTTGCTTGGTCGCCTGTTCGATGGCCTGGAACAGATGAACCTCGACGACAACACCTTGGTCGTCATCGTATCTGACCATGGTGAAGAGTTCGCTGAGTTCGACACTCGCATCGGCCACCAGCTTTCCGCCGTCGACACCCTGCTCCATGTGCCGCTGATCATGCGTTACCCGCCGTCCTTGCCGGCAGGTCAACGCGTCACCAGCTTGGCCTCCACCGTCGACCTCTTCCCGACCATCGTCGACCTCATCGAGCGCGAGCAGGCCAACCCAACTCCGCGGATCTCACCGCAACTGCTCTCCCTTGAAGGTGTGAGCCTAGTCGACGCGATGCAGCCTGGAGGCCCCCCTGCTCGAGATATGATCATGGCTCATTATGGAAACCCAGCTGCTTACCTGAGCGGTTGGCAGCAATGGGCAGAACATGCCGAGAACCCATTGTCCTTTCCACTGGCATACAGGCTGCGCACGATCGATGTATTGCGCACCATGGATCGGAAGTTCTATTCATATAGCGATGGCTCAAGAGCATTCCTGGACCTTGATGCCGACCCACAAGAACTCGGCAGTGAAAGCAGGACAGTGGCACCGGAGCATGCAGCTCGGGCAATGGCATTCGAGATGCGACTGCGTCGACAGCTGGGCTCATACAAGACCCTTCACGAGATGCTTGTCGGTCACATGGTCACCTCCCGTGCCGCGAATGCGAGCAAGCGCTTCAACACCGGCGGCAGTCAAGAGGCGGAAGAACTTGGCTATGTCGGTTCATCTTCGGGCGACGGCACCGAGGCGTTGACGCCATTGGTACTACCGCCGTTCATGCGGAACTGAACATCCAGGCAAAATCGGTGAAGTAGCCTCAGTGCTCGCGGCTATTCTTCCGCGGCGTACTTGTCGACCCACTCCTGCAAGTCCCACACTTCCGTTGATGCTGAACCCAGGTCACGTTGGGGCTCTCCGAACATCATCACCATCAGGCTGCGCGCTTGAGTCGAGTTGGCTGCTAGGTCTTCGAAGAATTTACCTTGCCCCATGCGACGGAGTTGTGGCGCCATCCGAACACCTGGGTTGAAACGGTACGGCATGAAGGCGAACTTCAACTTCTGCACCGAAGTCTCAGGCAGTACGACCCCCGCACTGGACGAGGAGAAATCCGCGCGCTGGTGGAATACGGCGAAGCGCACTTGGTTTTGGACGACCAGCTCGCGCCGCCATTCCTCCAACTGCCCCTCACTGATGTTCTCGAGATCCAACTCGAGGAACTCAGGCAGGCCGAGGACGTCGGTGTCGGAAACGGATGGATGCAAGGCGCGCATCAGGTCGGTCTCCAACGCAGGCAGGGCCTGTGGCAATATGTGCGAGGTGTAACCAGCCATCAGGCGTTTGCCGTGGGCGGTCTGCAGCCACATGCTGTAGCTATCCCGGTAATCGATGGGTAGCTCGAGGACGGTGTAATCCTCGGTATCGGCCGCCATCATCGGGTAGACGCTGGCCTGGCGCAGATGGATCGGTTTAGGCTGAGGAGGCTGCAGCTCCAGGGCCAGGATCGGAACCACCAGGAAAGTCAGGAATTTACCCCTCTGGATCTGGAATTCACGCAATCCATAGCCGATCAGGCCGGTGATTCCGAGGATCATGAGGATCAGGAAGCGATGCGGTACCCGAATCATGTCCAGGACCGGGATGTGCTGCAGGGCAGCCATCGGCATCGGAATACTCTTCAGGTGCTGGTTCAAGACGACCAGGTAAGGGCCTTGCAGCAACAAGAAACCGAAGGCGAACAGCCACCAGAACTTGCCGACACCCTCAGCCCGTACCCTGAACATGGTGTATAGCAGGATCAGGCAGGTCGACCACCCGACCACGACCGGCCAGAAGAAATGCACGCGCATGCCATTCGGACTCATGCCGAGTAGTTGCGTCTCGCCGACGTAGCGCACCGGCTCCTCGAGTTCGCCACTACCACCAGCTTGTCCCATCAACTCGACCAGGGGCATGGCGCCTGGTGCCATCATCAAGCCGGCAAGGATGCCCATCAGCATGATGCGCGCCCAGAGCTTGCCGTCACGGAAGCGCTTGTCCTTGCGCATGCGCACCAACAACAAGACTCCGCCGGCCATCATGCAGAAGATCGGCTGATACCAATCGGTATAGCCAGCAAGCGCCAACATCACCGAAGTAAACAACACTGACCACCAACCTTTACCGTCATAGATCAGCATCAACCCAAGCAACACCAACGGCATCCATTGGAACTGGACGTTGTTGAGCTGGGTAATCATCATCGTGTGATAAGGATTGAAGGTGAAGAACACGCCTGCGGCGAAGGCCGCGAGGGGCGCACCAGTCATATAACGGACGAGCGCCCAGGACCCGAGGCCAGACATCACGAACGCGGCCAAGAACAGCACCGTGTGGGTGGTACCCAGGCTCAATCCCAATCCCTGCTGCAACAGCAACCCTGGCATTGAGTTGGTGAAGGAGATGGTGTGGAAGGCTAACGAGGTACCCGTCGGCGAGAACAGGCGATCGGTCTGGTAGTAGGCCTGGCTATTCTCGAACGCCGTATCTACCCACCAAAGGTTCCAGGTGTTCTGAAAAAAATCTCGACCTACCGACCAAACTTGGTCAGGGTCGAGAACCATCGGCCAGAAATACACCGCTGTCAGGCCCAGGAAGCCGAGCAGCACTAGGAGTACTTCAGTTGTTGTTAATCGTTGTCCTTCAGTCATAAGGCTAAGGCGGCACCTATCAGGTACACCACATGAGCGGCTCCAAGTACGGCCAAGTCATATGGATTCCATCGCCAACTTTTTCGACGTCGCTGCATTCCCCATGCCAAAACGGCGGCCTCGAGGTTCCAGAACCACAGCCATGCGGCTCCAATTGCAACCACCCAGGCAAGCCAATTCTCGCTGAGCTGTGCGTCAGGGCCACCTAGAGCCCCGGAAACGACCAAAACATAGCCTCCGCCGACACTGATCACACGAGCCAATAAGGTCAGCCAGAGGGTGGTCGAGAAATCCCTACCGAGGATGAACCAAACGACCCACCAGTGCAAAAAAATGACGATCGGGACGAGAAATGGGTTGAGATTGGCTTGGAACAGTTCAGCGAGAGGGCTCACGCAACTGCCTCCTGGCATCTCTCGCGGAGGTCATCTAGGGTGAATAACCCGGTGTGATGGCCGTCATCGAACAGTACCCGATATGCGTAATTGCCGACTGGCTGCATATCCTTCAAGGCGATATCCGGGCTGATGGTCTGCGGATCCAGCATGCGTTCACCGGTCAACTCGTTGACGCAGAAAGCACATGGACATGACACCCGCAGATCTCGAATCCCCAACACCGACTCAAGGCCGTCGGACCATGTAAGACGTATGCCGCCCTCTTCGCGGGCCAAGGCAGTGAGGAAGAAACTCATTGTTGCAGAAGGCCTTGGCGATGGACTAAGCGTCCATTTCCTTTTCGGCCTCGTAGCGCGCGCGCACGTTCTGACGCCCCATCTCGCGCAATCTACCTTCCGACTTCTTAAGACCCAAATCGTGGGCCTTCGAGACGACACTCTTGACCGTTCGATTCAGTTGCGTCGCGATAGCGAGGTTGTCCTCGTTGGGATAAAGCGAACGCAGCTTTTCGATCTCTTCTGGCCGCCAACGTGGCATGCGTACGGAAACTCCTGTTCCCCGCCGCCGCTGATAGCCCTTATCCTTGGCTAGGCAAAGCTCCTCGGCCTTTGTCTCGATGCGCTCGATAGGCCGGCCTAAGATGACGGAGACATCCTTGGAATCGCGCGTGCCATAGAAACGCTTCAGTTGCTGAATGTCCTTGGATGTCCATTCGCGTTCGCGAATGTCACCCTGCAGTTCGGTGATCTTTCGGCCGACTTCGATATCCGAACGGCGCAGGATCTTGGCGATCACATCGACATCCGCGGCACCCAAGTAATTCTTGAGCTCACGAACTTCCTTGGCTGTCCAAGGTCCGATCTTCAGCTCGCCATCGAAGACCTTCCCGACCATGCGGCGTACGCTCTGCACGGTGCGGTTTAGTTCCTTGGCGATCTGGACATCGGTTCGGAAGCCATAAAGACGACGCAATTTCTCAATCTCAGGAAAGGACCAACGCCCCTTCCGTTTACCGTTAGGGGCGGGTTGTTGATTTCCGTTCGTCGGGGTCATCGATTCAAGGAGGTGCTGGTGATTGAGAACCGGGGGAAGCAGCGGTTATCCCTGGAGAATCTAGTATCGAATAAAGCAAGCCGTTCGTGCAATGAAAATTCCATCTAAGTATTGTGTTTTTCTACGCTTTGGATGACTTTTTGCCACGCCGACGCCACTGATTCCTCCATAATTGCATATGCTTCAGCAGCATTATCAGCCCTAGCGGCCTCTGCCGCAGTCCTGCTTAAAGCCTCAATATCGACCTGTCGCAGCAAAGCTTTAACCTCTGGCACGAAAAGTGGGGACATCGACAGCCCCGTAAAACCGCATCCTGCCAGGAAAAACGCCCCGGCGGACTGCCCTGCCATCTCTCCGCAGACCGTAACCGGCTTGCCAGCCGCAATACAGGTTCTGGCGATGAAGCGTAATACCCGAAGGTGTGCCGGGTGGTACGGCTGGTAGAGGTCAGTGACCCAGGAATTGTCGCGGTCGACGGCGAATAGATATTGCACCAGGTCGTTGGTGCCGACTGAGATGAAGTCGACTTCCTCGACGATATCCGCCAAGGCCATGGCCGCAGATGGGACCTCGATCATCACTCCGAAGCGGATCCCGATATCCTCGTCACCAGCGATAGCCTGCAACATCTTCTTGGCGCGGCGCACCTCGTCCAAGGTGGTCACCATCGGCAGCATCACGTTGACTTTGCCTAGGTCGCGACATTCGCGCAGCGCTTGCAACTGCATCAGGAACAGGTCTGGCCACTCGAGACTCAAGCGCACGCCGCGCCAACCAAGCGCCGGATTCTCTTCCTGCGGAGTCTTGAAGTAGCGCAGCTGTTTATCACCACCGACATCCAAGGTACGGAAGACAACCGTCTTGTTGGGGAATCGTTCAAGCACGCGGGCATAGATATCAGCTTGTTCCTGCACACTAGGGAACGATGGGCGTTCCATGTAAACGAACTCGGTGCGGAACAGACCGACGCCGTTGACCATCTCGATATCGAACATATCGAGGTCACGCGGCGATTCGATGTTGACTCGAATCTTCACCTCGGTGCCATCAGCAGTGCGACCTGCCTCCTTGGCACCAGCCAACATTACTTCGCGGACATGATCGCGATTAGCAGCGAGGGCGATGGCATCTGAGGTTTCCTTCTCGGTAGCTCCGATCAGGACTTGACCGGTGTCGCCGAAGACGATGCATGCCTGCCCCGAGCGAGCCTTCTCATCGACTTGCGGCAAGCCAGTGACGGTCGGAATGCCGAAGCTGCGTGCCAGGACAGCACCGTGGCTGTAACGGCCACCACGCGAACAGACGATCGCCGCGACCTTGTCGCGCGGATAGCTGACCACCAGGATTGGAGTCAGTTCCTCGGCCACCAGGACCAAGTTGCCCAGCTCACCGCTCTTGGCGTGCTCGACGTCTTCATGTCCGAGCTCGCGCAGAACCAAATTCCATGGATCCGTGAGGTCGGCGGCCCACGACTTCATGTCACCGCCTTCGAGATTCTCGAACAGCTTGCCGAACTTATTCAGCAATGCCTGGATCGCTGATTCCGGCGCGAGCAGGTCGTCGTGAATCCAACCACGCAACTCACGCAACGCTTCAGGGTCCTGCAGGACTGCCGCTTGAGCACCGTAGATCGCGGCATCCTGGAGACCAAGCTCCCGGGCGGTGGTCTCTTGGATGGTCGAAAGGCTTTGCAATGCCTTGCGGCGACCTAACTCCAGTAACTCCCATGCTCGCTCGGTCTCATCCGCTCGAATATGACGAACCGGGATGTTGGTCGTGGAAGTAGCCAAAGCCACGAACACGGCCCCCACTCCGACGCCTGGCGCGACGGAGTTGCCGTTGAGCTCGAGGGTGGCCATAACTGACTAACTGGCTGTTTCAGCCGGTTGCGGGCGTTGCCATGCTGCGATCGCCTTATGGAGGACAGCCACGAGGTCGGTGATGGCTACGCGTTGTTGATCCATCGAATCACGCTCGCGCAAGGTGACGCAATTATCGTCGGCGGTCTCGCCGTCGATGGTCAAGCAGAAGGGTGTGCCGATCTCATCCTGACGACGATAGCGGCGACCGATGGATTGGTTTTCCTCAATCGCGGTGCGGAAGTATGGACGCAGCATCGCTTCTACTTCGGCAGCCTTCTCGGGCATGCCTTCTTTCTTGACCAGCGGAAACACAGCCACGGTGACCGGGGCGATCTTGGGGTGGAAACGCAATACCACTCGCTGTTCCTTGCCCTCGCCTTCCTCGTCGTAGGCATCGACCAGGAAAGTCATCGCGGTGCGGTCACAACCGGCCGCGGGCTCGATCACGAAGGGTGATACATGCTCGTTGGCCTGCTGGTCGAACCAAGTAAGCGAAGTGCCACTGGCCTCGGAATGCTTCTTCAGGTCGTAGTCGGTACGGTTCGCCACTCCTTCGAGTTCGGACCAACCGAAGGGAAACAGGTACTCGACATCACCGCAACCAGCTGCGTAGTGGGCGAGTTCATCCTGGGCATGCTCACGCATACGCAGTTTCTCTGGTGTGACACCGAGATCCACGTACCACTGATAGCGCTGTTCCTGCCAGTAGGAGTACCACTTAGGTGCTTCTTCAGGGCGGCAGAAGAACTCCATCTCCATCTGCTCGAACTCGCGAGTGCGGAAGACGAAGTTGCCGGGAGTAATCTCGTTACGGAAACTCTTGCCGATCTGGGCTATCCCGAACGGCAGCTTCTTGCGCGTCGATGTCACGACGTTGTTGAAGTTGATGAAGATCCCCTGCGCAGTTTCGGGACGCAAGTAAGCGACGCTGGCCGAATCCTGCACTGCTCCTACGTGAGTCTCGAACATCAAGTTGAACTGACGCACGTCGGTCCAGTCGTCGGTGCCCGATACTGGGCACTTGATCTTCTCGTCGATGATCAGTTGACGCAGACCTTCGTTATCCGAGATGACGCTGTTGAGCTTGTCGGTAAGGGCCTGGACCCGGTCCATCTTGCCCTTCTTGCGATACTTCTCGATCTTGTTCTCGACAAGGTGATCGGCACGGTAGCGCTGCTTGGAGGTCTTGTTGTCGATCAGCGGGTCAGAGAAGCCACCGACGTGCCCCGAGGCACGCCACACATCAGGCGACTGGATGATGGCTGAATCGATTCCGACCACATCCTGACGCGAGTAGACCATGGACTCCCACCAGGCCTCCTTGACACGCCGCTTGAGCTCCACGCCTAGAGGCCCCCAATCGTACGTAGACCCTTGTCCACCATATATTTCCGACGCCGCGAACACGAAGCCACGACGCTTGCATAGGGACACGATCTTATCCATCACATTAGGGGCGGGTTTAGCCATTGCGAGGGTGATTCTACCCGCGCGGAGGCCTCGACAAACCAAGTTCGCTCACCACCTCCCCCAATGATTTAAGGCATGGGCTTAAAATCTGAAAATGCGCTGAACCGTCAACCCAACAGAACGTTTTTTCTGCCATGCTTTCCCTGATTTTTCTATCTGCGATTCAAGCCCCTCAAGAGCCCCAAGGCCAACAACAGCCAGTCCAAGTCGAGGAGACCATCGTGACGGCCTCAGCCTTTGCGGATGACCCCATCGATCTGCCCATGTCGGTGGATTCGCTGAGCCAAATGTGGCTGCGCAATCGCGCAAGGACTGCTGCAGAATCTCTGGCTCAACGCCCGGGAGTGATGGTGCAAAAGACCGGCCCCGGTCAGTCGTCGCCATACCTGCGTGGATTCACTGGCTTTCATACCCAGTTGTTGATGGATGGTATCCCGGTGAACCACGCTGCCATGCGTTCCGGGCCGAACCAGTATTGGGCAACCATCGACAACCTCACCCTTGAAAGACTCGAGTTGCTGCGTGGCCCGGCCAGCGTCATGTATGGATCCGATGCGATCGGTGGCACGGTCAATGCCATCGCCCGCAAGGCTGCGATCGGTGGCTCTGGCATCACCACTGAGGTCGGTAGTTTCACGCGCTTGTCGAGCGCGGACAACGCCTGGACCCAACGCCTCGAGACCTCTGTGCATGATGGCGTGAGGTGGGGATTCCTGGGTGGGGTAACCGTTTCGCGCTATGGCGACCTTACTTCCGGAAGCGGCGAACTACCCAACACTGGATACAGCCAATACAACGCCGACATGCGCTTCGATCGCTATCTAGGCAACGACGTCGAGTGGACCATCGCTGCGCAGACAGTGCGGCAAAAGGATGTGCCAAGAACCCACAAGACGGTCTTCGCTGTCCCATTCAACGGCACTAGTGTCGGCAGTGAGCGACGTCGTGATCTCGATCAGACTCGTGACCTTTACTACTCGCGCATCAAGTGGAACGGCCATAAGGGCGCCCTTGATGACGGGGAGGTCACTCTTAGCTTGCAACGACACGACGAGGATCGCGATCGCTTGCGCAGTGGTGCGCGCCGCGACCTGCAAGGATTCGAACTGCTTGATTACGGCCTGACCGCTCGTTTCCAATCGGAAGCCACCGCCACCGGCACCTGGTCGTGGGGTACTGAAATCCACCATCAAACCGCGGACAGCTACCGACGCAACTATGTTGATGGCGCCTTGACCAGCACTGCCATCCAAGGCGCCATCGGCGACGACAGCAGCTACGACAGTGCAGCCATCTATGCACAGACCGAAGTTGCCTTGAATGAGGATTTCAGCTTCATTCCTGGAGTTCGCGCCAGCTGGTTCTCACTGGAGTCGAACCGGGTCGACAATCCTGATTCCGGTGGCCCTGCAGCCATCAAGGTGGATGAGGATTGGACAGCGCTGACAGGAGGAATCCGTGGCATGTGGTATCTGTCAGACAGCACCACTGCCTTCGCCGGACTCTCACAAGGTTTCCGCGCGCCGAACCTATCCGACCTGACTTCGTTGGACGCGACCTCTGCCGTCGAGACGCCGTCCCCGGACTTGCAACCTGAACACTTCCTGCAATTCGAAGTCGGCAGCAAGGGAGCTGACGGCGCTTGGTCGTGGCAGACCTCTGCTTACTACACCTGGATCAATGACATGATCGTGCAATCACCTACCGGCGACTTGATCAACGGCGTGCCTGAGGTGCAGAAGTCCAACGATGGTGATGGTTGGATTCGTGGAGTCGAGGTCGACATCAGTTACGCCCTGCAAGATGGCTGGAGCCTGTTCGGCTTCGGTGCTTGGATGAGCGGAGAGGTCGACCAAGTAACCTTGCCGGCTGGCACTGTTTCGCGCGAACCAGTAAGTCGCCTGGCTCCCCTCCAAGCCACCGGTGGATTACGCTGGACCAGTGATGACCAACGCTTGTGGCTTGAAGGCTGGATGTGGGCGGTTGACAACCAGGATGAACTGGCGCTTCGTGATGTGAGCGACACCTCGAGAATTCCAGCGGGAGGAACCCCTGGCTATGCGATCTTCGGCGTAAGTGGCGGAATGGAGGTCACCAAGGATGCAACCTGGACTGTTTCGGTTGATAACATTGGCGACAAGGATTATCGCGTTCATGGCTCAGGGCTCAACGGCCCTGGCTTCAACATCATCACCACTCTGGACCTGAACTTCTGAACCCACGCCCCGCTAGCTCCACCAACCGACCATGGTTCAAGGCACTCGGTAGCTCCGTGCTGCTGCATGGTGGGATTGGAGTCGGCTTGGTCTTGGGATGGGCATGGTGGAGCTCTCCACCGGATGTTCGTGAGGTACCCAAGTTCGAGGTTCAACTCACCGACAACGTGAATGTTCAGGAGGAAATACCGCTTGCCCCTGAAATCGAACCACCGACAGACCCAGAGCCGGAAGTAATCCCGGCGGTGGTGGTAGAGGCGCCTCCCCTGCATGAACCTGAGCCACCTGAGGTGGTAGAACTGCAAGAGTACGATGCGCCCCGTC
>CAZJGH010000018.1:12091-21199 GCA_964545405.1 uncultured Planctomycetales bacterium | reverse complement strand
ATGGGACCGGTGAATGGAACCATTTCCGCATCACCGCGATCGACGGCACCATGAAACTCGCCGTCAACGGCGAAGAGGTCTCAGGGGGTTATGACATCCGCCCGAGCATGGGCTACTTGTGCATCGAATCCGAAGGCGGAGAGGTCTACTACCGCAACATGCGCATCAAGGAGCTACCCCACGAAGGCGACTTGCCTGCAGCGAACATCGCTACTGCTGATGCTGGCTTCGAATCCATCTACAACGGTCGTGACTTCGAAGGCTGGGATCATGGCCCCGCTCACCAAGGCCACTGGGCCTCAAGCGATTGGCGTTTGGCTTACGACGGCAAGGGTCCGGATCTCTGGTCGCTGGCTGAGTACGGCGATTTCGAGATGATGGTCGATTGGCGCTGGTCGGGTGAGTCGCACAAGGCCAAGCTTCCGATCGTCCTTCCTGACGGCACCGAGAAACGCGACTCCAACGGTCAGCTCGTCATGGCCGAAGTCGATGAGTGCGGCGATAGCGGCATATACCTGCGTGGCTCATCGAAGAGCCAAGTGAATATCTGGTGCTGGCCGGTCGGCTCCGGCGAGGTATACGGATACCGGACTGATGGCAGCATGAGTCCAGAAGTAAGGGCCGCATTGACCCCGAGCGAGAATGCCGACGCCCCATTGGGTCAGTGGAACCGTTTTCACATCACCATGGTCGGTGACCGCCTGACCGTAGTGCTTAACGGCAAGACCGTGATCGAGGATGCTCAGCTCCCTGGCGTTGCCGAACGCGGGCGGATCGCATTACAGAACCACGGCGCGCCACTCGAGTTCGCGAACCTGTATATCCGCGAACTCTAGGATTGACGGCGACTACTCGAGGCCGAGTTGCTTACGCAGCTCGGCATCCTCGGGATACTGGGCCAAGCCGTTTGACCAGGTTTCCTTGGCCTTCTCGCCTTGGCCAGTCTGGAAGTACAGGTTGCCGAGCATCAGGTGCGTCTGTGCGAACTTGGGATTCGAGGCCTGGTTGGCCTGTTGACCCACAAGGATCTCGAAGTGATCGATGGCGGCCTGTTGCTTGCCGAACACCGGTGGCCAGAATGAATAGGACACTGCCTTGGTGAAACGAGCCTCCCAGTTCTCTGGGTTGGACTTCAGGATTCGGTCGAAGGTCCCATCGGCTTTCATCGCCCACTGACCCGCTTCCGCGCCGGCTACGTTGCCATGGTTCATCGGCTGCAAGTAAGCGACGCCAAGCTGAAACTGCAGATCCTCGTTCTCGGGATACAACTCAGCTTGCTCCTCGAGATAGGCGATCGCCTCTTCAAGCAGGCCGGCCTCAGCCAACTCTGCCCAGACCTTCTCGATATCGTCGCCGTCTACATCAGGACCAAGCAACGTAGCGTAAGCCTCTTCGATCTGTTTCTTGCGCGCTGCTGCTTTCTGTTCCTCGGTAAGCTCCTCGTCACCCATTACAGCCAGCACGTAATCGGCCTGTTTGGCGATCGCAGCTGCGACCATACGATCGATCTGCTCTTGGGTAACGTCGCGACGCACGGCTGGAGTTGGCTCAAGGGTGGCTTCACCGCCGGCTTCGACCTGCTGAGTCAGCGCTGAAATCTGCTCGCGCATCTGAGTCATTTGCGTGGTCATCGAATCAACGGCGGCCTGCAACTGAGTATTGGTGTCGTCGGAATCAGCACCGTCGTCACCAGCTGAGAAGGATGTGATGGCTACACCGGCAAGCAATGCGATGACGGCGACGAGAAGCGTAATTGTGCGATTATTGTCCATGGAATGGTCCTGGGGCAGGATTTTGCCAGTTCGGGGGGAGTGCCTGAACCCTAGAAGGAGGCGGCTAAGGAGATAGCCTCGACGCCTTCGAGGGCACCTTTACCACGTGCAGCCAGGCCAAGTGTTGGATACTCGCTGCCAGCAACCTCTAGGTAGCCGCCATCGAGCAGCTCCTGGGCGAATACTTCGAGTTGTGCAGCCTTGATGGCCGCCAGCGCACCATAGGATTGAGGCCAATCCGGCACCCCTTTGGCCTTACTGCCCTTGAGGATCTTCACGATCTTGGTGCGGCCGAACCTACCGTCCAACTCCTGAACACATTGCAGTATCGCTAGGCAGGAGTCGAGGTCTTCGCCTTCCAGGGAGCGGATTTCACGCGGCGGCTGCCCGCATGATGCACACGCCCCGCATCCTTGGGTGAGTTCAGAGACGTCCGGATCGCCGAAGTATTCGAGGATGCGTTTCCACAGGCAATGGGTGCTGCGCATGGCGTCGTACATCCGGTTGAGCCTGCGTTTGGCAGCTTCGCGATAGGCGAAATCTGGTTGCTGGTCGACTAGGAAGTTCTGCGTGCGATAGTCTGCGCCGCGCCACAAGGTGACTACCTGGGAATCCAGCCCATCGCGACCGGCGCGGCCGACCTCTTGATAGTAATCCTCGAAACTACGCGGCAGGCTGAGGTGGACCAGCAAGCGCAAATCAGGCTTGTCGATTCCCATCCCGAAGGCATTGGTCGCCACCAATGCATCGAGTTCATCAGCCAAGAACTCGTCTTGGGCCTGAGTGCGATACTCCGGCTCGCATCCACCGTGGTAATAACTCGCGTTCAATCCAGCGCGGCACAACATGGCCGCAGCATCCTCAGTTGCCTGACGGGTTGCAGCGTAAATCAATGCCGGCGCCTTGCCCTCGCGTTCCCGCACCAGCCCCAACAGCTTCTGGTGACGACTGGATTCGGAATCCATCCGTTCATGCTCCAGGTGCAGGTTCGGGCGGAAGAACCCCCTGACATATACATCAGGATCCTCCAGACCAAGGCACTCGGCCAGTTCCGAACGCAACTGTGGGGTTGCCGTCGCCGTGAACGCTCCGACATGGCGCGGCTTCAGGGTTTCAAGGAACGGCCTGATGCCCAAGTAAGCTTCGCGGAATTCATGCCCCCAACGCAACACGCAGTGAGCCTCATCGACTGCCACGAATGGGACATCGATCAGCTTCAACATGTCGAGGAAGCGCTGTGATGCGAGACGCTCCGGCGAAACGTAGAGCAACTTCAACTGACCGGCGACGAAGGCCTGCTCGACTGCCTCGCGCTCAGCGTAATCCTGACTACTGTCGATGCTGGCGGCGGGAATGCCGCGCTGACGCAGTGCCATCACCTGATCGCGCATCAGTGCGATGAGCGGGCTAATGACTAGGCTCGTTCCAGGGAGCAGGATCGAGGGAAGCTGGTAACACAACGACTTGCCGCCGCCGGTCGGCAATACCGCGATGGCTTCACGGCCGCCCAGGATGGAACGAATCACATCCGCTTGGCCCAAGCGGAAATCGCTGAAACCGAAGTAGCGCTGCAGATACCCATAGACCTTTTGGCGCCCGAAAACCGGCGAGTTGTCCGACATCCTGCCTAGGTAGACGGCTTCTGGGCCTTGGTGTCACCCTTCTTATTCTCGACTTTCTTCTTGCCGCCCTTCTTCTTGCCACGCAGTTTCGGCATGGCCACCGCGCACATCACGCCGAACACGAACAGCGGGCGAGCGAACATCTGCACCCATGTCAGGACATCGAAGTCCTCGGGTTGAGTCTTGTTCTTCCAATACTCGACCACGATCCGGATGGGGTACTCAAGGTCGATATACAGCAGCAGGCCGCCGCCAATCCAGATCAGTAACATGCCGATGAATCTCATGAGCTCACAGGTTACGTTGTTTCTTGATGCGCGACCAGGCATCGTTGATGGCAGTCATCTTCTCGTGCGCGAACTCCTTGAAATCATCCGGCAAGCCCTTGGCGTTGAGGACATCAGGGTGGTACTCACGAACCAGACGACGATGTGCGCTACGGACTTCAGCGTCGGTAGCGGTCTTGCTCACACCCAGCACTTCATAAGGTGAGACATCAGGTTCACCGTGGGACGCCTTGAAGGTGGCACGACAAGACTGGTAATCGCGGTCACTCAATCCCAGCTCGCGGGTTATCTGCCGGATGACGCGTTCTTCATCAGGGTGGTAGTGCCCGTCGGCCAAAGCGATCGCCAGCAGGATGGTGACGATGTCACGCAGTCTATCCGGTTGCTGACGGAAGATCGATCGCACCTGATGCGCGAAATCGCTGGTCGGAGCAGCGCTGTGACGGGCTTCGTTGAAGACCTTGGCCGCGAACTTACGGTCCTCGACCGACATCTGCATCGATGCCTTGAGGAAATGGTCGAAAGCCTGGATCTCGTCTTGAGTCACCTTGCCATCGGCTTTCGCGACCTTGGCTGCAAGACTGGTCAGCGCCACCGCGAATGCGGTCTGTAGTTCTTGGACATGCTGTTGTGCATTACGCGCACCCCCCGGACGAGCGTAGCCGCCGCCTGGTGCGGTGCCTGTGCCGTAACTACCGCCGAAGCCGTCATTTGAACTGAGCTTCGAGCCGAGCACGCTGCCCATGATCATGCCGAGCGGACCGCCAGCGAGAAAACCGAGCGTACCGCCGACTATGGAGCCAAAGATTCCCATGCCTGGAACGACTGCCTAGTAAGGCCTGGTGGCTCGCATACGAGCGATAGTTGCCGAACCCAAGGCGACGAAGATACCCAACAGGAACCCAGCCATGCTGGTGAACATCGCGATTCCCAGGGGAGTAGGCAACTGCTTGGCGCGCTCAGGTGAAGCGGCTGCATTGGGGTCGATGATGGAGAACTTCAGGCCGTGATCGAGGTGGACTTCCATCTCGCTTACACGAGTGGAGAGACGCTCCGCGATGGCGCGCAGCTCACGGTACTTGGCCTGCAGGTCCTGGATGGATTGCATGTAACCAGGCACTTCAGCGAGCTTGGCGTCGAGCTCATCCTTGCGGGCATCGAATGCATCGCGCTGTGGGATGTAGCCTGCCTCGAGGATGTCCATGTCGACCAACTTGGTGGCCAAGTTGGAGTAGGTGCGATCCTGGGTGGTAGTCGAAGACGACAGGGCCAGTTCACCCTGCTCCTCGGCGCGCACACGAGCTGCCTCGAGTTCCACCAACAGGCGCTTGACCTCGTGGTGTTCATCGGTGAAGCGCATCCGTGCAACTGCCAACTCGGAAGACAACCGAGCGACCTGGGAAAGTGCATCGGCGTAGTAGGTAGGCACGGAAAGTTGGCGCTGGCTCTCGACGAACTCAGGGCGCCCTTCGAGCGCGCGCTCGATCACGGGACGTTGCACAAGTGCTTCTTGATAACGCACCTCCAGCTGGAAACGCGAAGTCTCGATCCGGCCACGTTCCTCCAACCAAGCTTCTACTTCCGCCGAGTAGTCAGCTGATTCGAGGCTGGTCAGGTAAGCAGTCAAGTCGGCGGTCGCATCCTCGACCTCCTTCCAGGCCCTATCCCTCTGCTTCTCGAAAGTCGAGAGGTTGGCCTTCATCACCTCCTTGGCGTTCTCCTCGAGTACGTATGAGAAAGCCTTCACCGCTGCGTTGGCGATGCCAGCGGCTTCATCCGCGGTACGACCGTAACCTCGGTATTCGACCACTCCATCCTTGGTGACGTCGCCACGGATGTTCTTCTTCAGCATCGACGGGTTGATGCCGGGGAAATCCAGGGCGATGCGGTTCATGACCGCACGGCTACGCAGCATCGCGACGATACCGATCAACTCACCTTCGCGTTGCTCCGGCAGCAATGGTCCGCTCGGGACGTTGCCACCCTCACTGGAGATCGACAAACCCAACGGATGGGTCGGGACCAGGATCTCAGCAGCCGCGACGTAATCTGGCGGGTACATCTTGCTCAAGAAAAGCCCCACACCAATCGAGCCGAGCATGACGAACAAGACGACATGCTTACGTCGGTAAAGTGCACCAAAAATCGAAGTGGCTTGGTTCATGTTGAAGCGGTTGCTGCCTTGGTTGTTTCAGGAAGTTGGCCAGCGCGGCGACGCTTGGCGAGATCTTCCTGGTTGATGACGTACAGACAGCCGAGTACGCCGATGTAAGCCCACAGGAACTTCAGCCAAATCATTTCGCCGAAGAGGCCCTGGATAAGGGTAACGATGCTGGCGATGCCCATGGCGATCGCGAGATCCCGTAAGCGCGGATCCAGGGCGGTGGTGATTGTGCTGTAGATCATCCACATCACGGTACCTAGCAAGGTCGTGAACGCGACGATCCCGATCACTCCCATGTCAGCTACCACCTGCAACATCGCGTTGTGGATGCCGAGCTCGTAGGCGTTGAAGTAATCCTTCTCTCCCCCAACCCCGATGCCCATCCATGGATGTTCGAAGAAGGCCTGCAGGGCGATGTGATCGATGTGCCAGCGGAAGTCGGATGACGAACGGTTGAGGTCGCGAACGAACTCATAAGCTTCCTGGATCACCCCGGTCGAAAGTCCAGCGAAGGCGACAAGTCCGCCGCCGGCGATGAAGAAGGGTGAAAGGTGTGGCCAGCGGAAGAATGGCACCATCATCACCACCAAGCCGAAGGCCAGCCATCCCGAACGTGACCATGAATAGAGGATGCCGACGCAGATCAGCAGGAACACCACTATCAACATCGCCCGCCGTTCACGAGTGATCATGCTCTTCGGACGGGTGAGCATCCACAGCACGATGATGCCGATGGTTCCACAGACGTTGGAGTGCCGGTTGGGGTGAGACATCAAGCCGGTGAGGCGACCCATCACTCCCCATGGAGTGTCGAACTTGGAACTTTCCGGCGGACCGAAGGTGATGATCATGCCGGTCGCAGAGCCGGCCAGACCTTGAATCAGTTCGACCACCAAGGACACCATCAAGGCGATGATCATGAAGTCGATCAAGCTCTCGAGGCGCTTACGACTGTTGATGATCAGCGGCAGGAAGATACCAAGCACGATGTAAGGTCCGCGCAAGGCGAACTGCCCCAACGCCGACATGGGCTTATCGACTTGCAGGAAGGTGGTGAAATACGCGATCAACACCAACAGGATCGGGAACACTACCGGGCTCAATGGCCAATGCACATCTCCGCTCCGCAGCACCTTCTGGAACAGCTTGAAGACGATCAGGATGCCCATCACACTGGAGAGTGCCGGCACCACATCTGCGACCATCAAGAAGGCGCAGAAGATCATCACCATGTTGTCGATCGACCAGGTGCGCCACACGGCGACCAGGATCAGGCACAAGACCGCGATGAAGGCCGATAGTGAGATCGTTCCTAGGTAAGGCAGGTTACCTAGGAACAGCGTCAGTGGATTCTCGGTGTCGTCGCGGAAACCAGCGGCTCCATCCTGATAGACGAACCACCCCATACCTGCTCCAGCCAATACGCAAATGAAAGCGAAAATGGCTGAACCTACGCGCCCATAATCAGCGGGCTCTTTCGTAGGAGCAACTTGGAACATCGATCTTTAAATCCTACTTCCTTACCAGGCGAACTCGACGAGAACCGATGTCTCGGGCGGCAGGCGGAGGTCGAGTATACCATCCTCAAGTGTGCACCAACTTGCTTTGGTGACCCCCTGAGCCTTGGCTGCTGGGTGGTCCGCAAGGGTCTGAGGAACGCTGTCGCGCATGGATTCGTAGTTGGCTTCGAACAGCTCCCGAGCATGTCTGCTCGTGGCTGCATCCACCCCCGCGATCCTGGTCTGTTTTTGCTTCATCCCCTGCTCCAAACGAGTCAGGGTCTGCTCATCCACTCCCTCGGAACGTAGCTGCTCGAGGGTTGCTGCCCCAGCCGCATTGTTCAAACCATTGGAGTATGGCTTGTAGGCTCGCAGGAATTCAGCGTCGACGATTGGGTTGCCATGTTTGGCGCTCAGAAGTTGAACCGAAACGATCTTGCGTGGTGAATCCTCCAGCTTGATGCGCACATGGCGGTCGCGCTTTTTGGATTCAGCCAACTGTTCAGCTGCTTCCGCGCGGACGACATCAAGGGCATCGAGGATGTATTCCTCAAGCCCGAGTCGTTCGACCGATGCGCGATTGGTCTTGCCAGCGACGTACCCCTTGATTGCCTTGGTTTCGCGCTTCAGCTCCGACAGGTCGATACCAGCTGCACGCATCATGATGCTGCCGTGCTTATCCATGCCACTACCGAATGTATTGACTGCCAGTAAGTAACCGCGATTACCCTGGCGTGAACCGAACACACTGATGTTCGAAGCACCGCCAGTCCGCTCCATTGGCACCATCGGCAAATCCGCGGCCGTCGCCAACATGCGCAAGCCCGAAAGCAGTGCTTTGGGAGCTCCAGCGAGCGAGAACACTCCTACGGATTCACCAGCGAACTCACTGTGCGTGTCCCACGGGGCATCCTGAAGGAAGAAGAACTGGGCATCCGTGCCGGGGGTCTGGGCCAACGCCATGACCGTCGCCATGTAGTAGTTGGCTGCGCGTTGGTCGTCGAGCGCTGGGTAGGTCGGCTTCGGAAGGCCGATATTCCACTCGGACAGGACTATATCTGGAGCCGGAATCCCAACTTCATTGGCAACGCGAATCAGCGATTCAGGAACATCGAGCATGTCGTGATCACTGGGGTAGCTGCCGTAACGGTGCCAGGAGTAGAAGTCTGGGTGGAAACCCTCGCGCTTACAAGCTTGGAATATTGTGCGCACCCATTCGATCTTGTCGCCAAGGGTGCCCGCCAAGCCAGGGCCGCCAATCTTCAGGCTGGTGCCCAGCTTCTCACGCAGGCGATTGCCAGCAAGCGCGAAGAAAGTACCGAAGCTCTCGGGAGTGCCTGGCCAAGCCTCCCCCAAGTTGGGCTCATTCCAGATTTCGATGTGCGAAACAGGAATGTCGGCAGCACGCAGACGGTTGACGTCGTTGACTACTTGGTCTGCCCACGCGACTGGGTCGGATGGTGCGTCGAGTGAATAATGCACCCCTTTCACGTTTTGGGTGGTTTGCTCGGCAGTGCCAACGGCAGTGACCATCACCGTCAAACCAGCATCAACGGCGCGTTTTCCGGAGACGATGTGGTCTTGCTCAAAACCCATCATTTCGTAGCGAACCCACATGCGCAGAACACCCCCGCGCGGGGTTACAGCCTTGCTCCACGCCTTCCAAGCGCCATCTGAAGCGTTGCGCAGGTCGTTCATGCCGTGCAGCAATCCGCCCTTAATCAAACTTCCAGGAGTTCCGTAATCAATCGTGAACTCAGTGCC
>CAZJGH010000018.1:0-12064 GCA_964545405.1 uncultured Planctomycetales bacterium | reverse complement strand
GTTCGCCGGGGCTGGCCCAACCACAGGTGGTGGATATGAAGGATTGGAAGTGGATGGCGTCGATGGTGGGTTCGGAACGCTTGGCTGCTCGCCACTGACCGTCGGGCCCTCAGCAGGAGGGGGGTCGTTGGGCAGATCCTTGGTGGCCCAGCGGCCATTGCGACGACCACCGCTGGAGCATGCGGTGACGAGAGTTAGCAGTACGAGTAGCAGTTTCATGAGAAGGTGGCGACAGCCTAAGCTTCAAGATACAGGGCTCTTAGAAGGGTGTATAGCCATCGATTTCATATACTGGCACTTTCCTGGGAGGACGCTCCCCTAGCCGGACTCATCTGATTAATAAGGAAAAAGGCCCGTTCCTGCTCTTCTACGAGAACGTTTACGTTATCGCGGTCGTGACTGCGGTCGCGCTCGTAGCCGCATATTTCGTAACCAGCTCCATGGAGCCAGCTTACCGCTCCCAAGCGCGCTGCTTCATCCCTGCTCAGACCAACACCGTGTCGCTGACTTCGGAAGAAGGCAACGTACCGAATAGTCCACTTCTGCCCACCTCCAACGCGGATTTCCAGGATTCGCTGCTCGGCATCCTTGAGGGCGCCGACACCCGAATGACAGTGGCCGCGGAAATCGAAGGGCGAGACAGCACCTGGCTTGAGAAGAACGTCGAGTTCGGAGTTGACCGCTTCAACCGAATCACGATTTCCGCTTTCGATCCGGATCCGAAGATCGCCCTGCAGATGGCGCAGCAATACCTGCTGGCCTTCAAGAACAAGCTCGATTCCACCACCAAGGATCAGGCTAGCGGTCGCCGCGACACCTTCTCGCAAGGCATCGAAACCGCCATCACCGATTTGGCCGCGCTGCAGGAAGACCGCCTCAACTTCATGCGTGAAAATGGTGCGGTGGATTTCGAAGCCGAACTTGCTGAGGTCGGCGCCCGGCAGACCACACTTGAAGCCAGCGTCGCGAACCTCAACACCAGTATCGCAACGGCGGCTGAACAGAAGGTCGAGCTAGCGAAGCAGATCGATGCGCGCCCGGACAGAATCGAAAGCGCTTCCACCGAAGTAAACAACCCGGCGGCTGAACAGTTGCAGCGCAACCTGATCGAAGCCAATCGTGAGCTTGCCGTCTTACGCCTGACCGCTACCGACGAGCACCCTACCGTGAAGGCCAAGCTCGAGGACATCGCCGTGATCGTGGCTGAACTCGAGAAGGAAGATGCCCGCATCATCGGCACCACGACCACCACGCCAGACTCTCTCGTCAACGACCTCGCTGGTCAGTTGATCGATCTCGAGCTGCGCGAAGCTGGTTTCATCAAGGAGAAGGAGCTGACTGAGGTCGAGCTCGAGAACGTCAAGGCGCGTCGCCTCGAACTCAGCCTCCTGCAGGCCGAGTTGGATGCCAAGGATTCCGAGATTCGCACGGTTCGCGCCAACCTCGCCAACTACCGTGAGCGGAAGGCCGAACTAGAGGTTTACCTGACCAGGAACTCGACTTTCTTGGTCATCCCCGAGCAACCGGTCGAAGCGACTTCACCTTACTTCCCGATCATGTGGGTGAACCTTCTGGTCGCCGCCATCTTGGGTGTCACTGTCGGAGTCGGCCTAGTCATCGTGATCACCAACATCCGCAGCTACCGGGAGGCCGCACTGTGGTAAACGTCGATCAACGCCCTGAGTTCGCTGAGATTCCTGCTGATGTCCGCGACGACATTCACCAGGAAGTCCTACTCACGACCTTCCAGACCTTGCACGCCGAAGCAGTCGCGCGCAAGGACATCGCCGCTCCTCCGGAAACGCGTTTCGACGCCATGCCTGGGCGCGTAATCACTACGCTGCTGTACATCGCTATCGGCGGAACAGTAGGTACCCTCACAGCCGTCTTGGTGGTCAACGCCATGCGCCTTCTCGTAACCGTCATTCCTTAAGCACCATGGGAACCGTCAAAGACATAGCCGACCGCAAGATCGCACTGTTGGACCGTTACCGGACCGCACTGCTTGATGAGATGCTCGAGGAGAACCGCGCTCAAGCGGCAATCGAAGCCGAGAACGATCGCTTCGCCTGGAAGGGTGAGTTCCGCACCCGCGATGAGATCATGGCGCTCTATCAGGAGCGCAGCCGTTGGGATCGCCGGTTCTTGATCGATACCGCGATCATCGCCGTGGTCTTGTTCGCACTGATCGCCTCGTCATCGCAGATCGTGGCTTTGGTCTCGCCGAAGTCCAGCTGGCACCGTGGCCAAGACGTCATTCGTCAAGGCAACCCTTGGCCTGAATCAGGCGTCGAGGGTCAAGAAGAGCCAGCGACCGAGTAACTTCGGTTACGGCACATCAACACCACGCGCTTGGCGGCATTGCTCGGCTTCCTCGTAGCCGGCGTCGACGTGCCGCACTACTCCCATTCCTGGGTCATTGGTCATGACCGCACGAATGCGCTCATCCATTTCGGCTGAACCATCGCACACGACCACTTGGCCAGAGTGCTGGCTATACCCGATGCCGACTCCCCCGCCGTGATGCATCGATACCCAGCTGGCGCCGCCGGCGACCGCGAGCATGCCGTTCAGCAACGGCCAGTCGGCGACCGCATCGGTGCCGTCCTTCATGCCTTCGGTCTCACGGTTCGGACTTGCTACGGAACCACAATCCAAGTGATCGCGACCGACCGCGACCGGAGCACTCAGCTCGCCGTCACGGACCATGCGGTTGAACTCGAGGCCCGCAAGATGGCGTTCGCCGTAGCCTAACCAGCAGATGCGACATGGCAGCCCCTGGAACTCGACCCGTTCCTGGGCCATCTTGATCCAACGACTCAAGGCCTTCTTCTCAGGGAATAGGCGCAGGATGGCTTCATCGGTCTTGCGGATGTCTTCCTGGTCGCCGCTCAGGGCTGCCCAACGGAATGGTCCCTGGCCCTCGCAGAACAACGGACGAATGTAGGCCGGCACGAAACCAGGGAAGTCGAAGGCATTCTCCACACCAGCCTCTTCCTTCGCGAAGGCGCGCAGGTTGTTGCCGTAATCGAAAGTCTCGGCGCCATGAGATTGATGTTCGAGCATGAGCTCAACATGCCTACCCATGGTGCGGAACGACTCCTTCTGATAGGCCTCAGGGTCGGCGGCGCGCAGGTCGACGGCCTTATCGAAACTCATGCCGTCGGGCACGTAACCATTCAGCGGGTCATGTGCGGAAGTCTGGTCGGTAAGGATGTCTGGCGTGACATCACGCTCGAGCAGGGCCTGCAGCAATTCGGTAGCGTTACAGCACACACCGATGGAAACGGCTTCACCGTTTGACTTCGCGTCGAGTGCGCGATCGATCGCGTCGTCAATGGATGGAGCGCATTCATCCAAGTAGCGGGTGCGCAAGCGGAAGTCGATGCGAGCCTGCTCCACGTCGGCGATCAAGCAAGTGCCCTCGTTCATCACCACTGCCAACGGTTGGGCGCCACCCATGCCACCGACGCCACCGGTGACGGTCAGCGTGTTCTTGAGGCTGCCGTTGAAGGACCGGTCAGCAATCGCGGCCAGCGTTTCATACGTACCCTGGAGGATCCCTTGGGTGCCGATGTAGATCCACGAGCCGGCAGTCATCTGGCCGTACATCATCAGGCCACGGTCCTCGAGCTCGCGGAAGTGTTCCCAGTTGGCCCACTTGCCGACCAGGTTGGAATTCGCGATCAGCACCTTGGGTGCCCACTTATGAGTACGGAATACAGCGACTGGCTTGCCTGATTGGACGATCATGGTCTCATCGACCTCGAGGCGCTGCAAAGTGTCGACTATCTTCTGTGCTGCATCCCAATCACGCGCGGCCTTACCGGTGCCGCCATAGACGACGAGATCCTCGGGCCGCTCGGCGACGTCGCCATCGAGGTTGTTCAGGAACATCCTCAGTGCAGCTTCAGCCTGCCAATCCTTGCAGTTCAAGGTGGTGCCGGTGGGCGCTTGCTGCGGACCTGGGGTCAAGACGATGCGCGGGCGCGTTTCAGGGGTGGAAGCCGTGGCCATGGTGGCCGATTTTACTCGTGCTCAAGCATTGCCGCAGACGATGCGATGCAGCAAATCAGTGGTTGCCCACACCTGATAGCGGAAACGCTTGACCTGCGCAGCTTGCAGGCACTCGGTGACCACTGAAGGACTCACCTTGAAGGCTGCGGCGATTTCGCGGCGCTTGCGTTCGGCGACGAACTCCAGGCGGCCAGGAGCCTTGGTGGAGACGGCCACCACTCCTTCACGTAGTAGCGCGCGAACGAATTGCGACTGGCGCTCGGTCCAACCCCAGAGCAATACTCCGATGCCAGCGAAGGCTCCGGTGACACTGTGGTTCTGCATTGCCCCGAATCCACCACACACCAGGAACAGCCGTTCGTTGCGGGCTTCCTTGAAGGCGTCGTCGAACTGGTCGTCGCTGCCGCGCAGCAAGGCGAAGTGGCAGCGTACCGGAGTCAGGCGCAAGGTCAGTTCGCAGATCATCTCGACCAGACGCGCGGCGCCGTCGAGGCTGCTCGCCGGTGCTGAGTTCAGGTTGACTCGGAAATCGAAGCTGCCGCCATCGTTGACCTGCAAGGGGGCGGTGAGGATCGAGCTATATCGTTCACTGACGGCATCGGCGACCAGCTGCAGACGCCGCTGCAAAACTGCTGGCGTGGATCCACCAGGATTGACTACCCGGGCTTGCAGGGAAAGGATGCCGGTGGTCGTGGCAGTCGCGCTCATAGGTGAATGATGAAGGAAACCAGCCCGATTTCAAGTTTTCAT
This sequence comes from uncultured Planctomycetales bacterium, assembly GCA_964545405.1. Taxonomy (GTDB): domain Bacteria; phylum Planctomycetota; class UBA1135; order UBA1135; family UBA1135. Next base: position 7,297 of record CAZJGH010000018.1, on the reverse strand, counting down.
GTCACGGCGAGGAGATCCGCAGCTCGGTAGCCTAGCCCCGGTGGTGGTCATGGCTTAACCATGACTCCGCCTCGATGAAGATTCGTTTGACCCGCGGGTAGTCGTTCTTGACCCTGGCCTCCATCTCGGCCACCACCTTCTCCAGTTCCATCGCCGAGAGGTCATCGCGGAAGTCGACACTCAAGTTGGCCAACACAAATTCAGGCCCCATGTGCATGGTGAGTACCTCGTTGACCACAGTCACGTCGGGACTATGGGCGATCGAGGTTCGAATGCCCTGAACCAACTCCGGATCAGCGGCTTCGCCGATCAACAGGCTCTTGGTCTCATAGGCCAACCAGATCGCGGTGCCACCAAGGATCAAGCCGATCGTCACCGACGCCGCGCCATCCGCCCAGGGGATCTCCAGCAGGTGCCCGCAAGCCACACCGACTAGAGCCACCAACAATCCGAGCAATGCTGCGGAATCCTCGAACAGGACCACGAATATCGACGGGTCCTTGCCTTTCTTGACCGCCTCCAGATAACCCCACTTGCCCTTGGCACGAGTGAATTCTCGCAACGCCAAGACCCAGCAGACACCTTCGAACACGATCGCCAAGGCCAGCACGATGTAGTTCACCATCACGTTGGTCAACTCCGCAGGGTGCTGCAGATGGATGATGCCTTCGTAGATCGAGACGCCAGCGCCGACCGCGAAGATCAGGATCGCGACGACGAAACTCCAGAAATAGACTTCCTTGCCGTGACCGAACGGAAACTCCTCGTCGGCTGGTTTGGCCGCACGCTTCATGCCGTAAAGCAACAGTCCTTGGTTGCCACAGTCGACCAATGAGTGGATGCCCTCGGACATCATCGCGGAACTGCCAGTGATCAAGGCGGCCACGAATTTCGTGACTGCTATCAAGGCATTGCCGACCAATGCGGCGACGATAACTAGCTTGGAGCCTGATGAGGACATCTGCGCTTACTTTGCCACTGCGGCGCTCATGGCGCCATGTCGTATTTCTCCCAATCTTCGCGGCCTTGATTCAGGGGACTGTCTGGATCATGCATCTGATGCGCGACACGCAGCTGCCATTCGCCTCCGCGTGGTACCTCATACGCCGAGTCACGAATCGGGTTCGCGTCGACACCGAACAGGGTAAAGACGCGTTCGGCATTCCGTTTCAACGCCGAGACATCCAATGCCGGAGTCGAGCCGGCCTGATCATCCTGGTACATCAGGGTGTTCCAGGTGTCGATGCGTTGCGACTCCCAATCAAGGATGTCGTCACGATGGTTGTCCAGCAGCCACGCATAGAAGTCTCCCCAGTTATCGAACTGACGCCCATAGCGCACGGCAGCTAAGGCCAACACTTCGGACCGGGCCTGTTCGAAATAGTGCGAGCGTTTGTTCATGGAGCAGCGAAGGATGTCCTCCGATGCCCTATCTTAACTCATCGAAATCCGGCATCCATGGATCTAGCTTGTCGAGACGCTCGTCGGCAAGGAGCTCGTCACTGAGGGGCCAGCCCCACTTCTGGTGGAACGGGCGCAGGTCGCGCCCGGTGGCGAGTGAGATGCGCATCACCCACTGGTCGATCTTGGCTGCATCTCCACGCGGGCGTTGACTGCCGGGCAGGTCGCGGTACTCCGCGAACACCTTAGTGAAGACGTCCCAACCGAAATGCTTCTGGATCTGCGCGTAGCACACCAAGGCTACGCCAGGCTTGCTCTTCCAGGTGCCGAAATCAGCGCCGGCTGCCAGATAAGCAGCTCCTGCCTTCTTCTGGTTATTCAACCAAGTGTTGTTCCATGGTTCGATACCCGCCATGACTTCGCCGCCATGCAGGGAGAACAAGTTGTTGGTCACCTCACCGGTGCCGCCGAATGTCCAGTCACCCTTCTGTCGGTTATGGCCGAGTTCATGGAAGTATCCCCAGTTACCCTTGGTGCTGAGTTCCTCGAGATCAAGCAGGACCGGCAGCTTCCCTTGCCGTGGCGTGACGACATCCAGCCAAGTCATGATCGGATAACCAGAATGCATATACCCGGCGCTGATCTGGGCATCGGCAACGAACCTCTCCTGGCGCGCGGGTAACTCCTCTGCACCGAACTCGAAGTGTGAGATGACCAGGTCATCCCAGTACTTCAGGATCGCTTCGGGATCATCAAGGTCCTGGATGGCGTAAGTCGGGACTGAAAGCACGATGTGATTACCGACCAACTCAGCCCATGGTCCAGGCAGTGATTTCTGCTGCTGCCAAGCCTTGTCATCGATAGGGTTGCGACGATCGTAAAGCGGTGCGCCGACGGCACCGGACAGGCTTACTTCAACCGCACCAGCTGCGCCGGATGGGATCAGGTACACGCTGCCGCCGTAGGGTGATGCGTACTTGCCACCGTCACTCAAGCCCCACGCCCGTGAGATGTCGGGCCAACGTTGCCAATTGTCCTTATGCCAAACGCGGTCCGCGTGACACCCGACCCTCACCGACCAGCCATCAAGGCTTCCGTCGTTGACCACGACTTCGAGAGTGGCACCTGGTGCCAAGTAGAGTCCGGTCGATTGCCAGCCGGAAAGGTTAGCTTCGTATTTCAAGGTGCGAACCTCGACCTTGGCATCCGCAGCTACTGCACCAGGGAACTTGTCCGCTCCTGGTGCGGCCGTCACCTGATCTGCCGACAAGTCGCGCCAACGCCTGCTTTCCAACATGACCGCCAAGCGTTCGAGAGCGTGCTTCTTGGTATTCAGCCGATTATCCGGATGCGGTGCGTTGCTCGCATCGATCGTCGGCAGGGCGGCACGTAGAGGCCACATGAAGGTGGTGTCGTCTTGCGGCAGGCTGCTGACTGCAAGTTCAAGGGCATGCGACTGGACTTCAGTTTGGCCGTTGAGCATGGCATCCAGAGCGGTACCTGCATGGGCAGCCTGAGCGGCGGCAGTAGAGACCGCATAACTACTACCCGATGAATAGCCATCAGCGAAGCACAATCCCATCGGGATCAGGACACGGTTGTCGCCAAGATCAGTGGCCAATCGCCACCCACGTCTGGCGTTCACTTGCTGCCAACCCCACGGACAGATCGCGCTCATCAAGGCGCCACCGTCGGCGACGAAACTGCGCACCGCGGCAGCTTCATCCGGCGTCATCTGAACGCCGCCACTCAGGATCAACAAGTCATGCCCTCCCAAATCGCCGGCACCGGCGCTCCCAGTGACCGTGAAGCCGCGCCGCTCGAATGACGTTGTTGCGATTGCAGCTCCCCAGAACGCGACCTTCACATCTTTCTTGCCACGTGTCAGCCAAGTGATGGCGTTTCCCAACAGCCTGCCGACGTCGCTGTCGTGGTCGGAGAAATTGTTGGCCGCGAAGTATGAGTTGTGGGCCATCGCGAACGCCCTTCCCTTGCCGAAGCTGGTGGCCGCCGCCAGTGCAAGTGGATTCTTCTGCCCACCTGTGGCGACCGCGAATGCTCCTCGACCGAACACCGCGATAGTTCCGGGAGTACCCATCGCAGGAATGCTGCTTACGCCTTCCAACAACATCGCGCGGTCCTTCGCGATCTCGTGTTCGCCACCGAGGTTACGCACCCGCGCGTTACGCCAACGGATATCGGTCTTGCCGCCACTATGTACCTGGAAAGCGATGTGCCCGGACAAGTCCGCCTCATCGATCAGGTCGGCACATGGGACACCATTTACCCAAGTACGTAACCAAGGACCACGCGCGACGATGCGGTACTGATTCCATTCACCTCGCTTGAAGGCTGAGCGCCCGGCCTCGTTGTTTTCGAGTGAACATATCCAGCCGCGTCGGCCTTCGTCATAGATGCCGCCGGACCAGGACCTATCGCTCGGGTCGACCTCAGCTTGATAACCCATCACCCGCCCTGCGGTATTCATATGACTGCGGAACTGCACGCCGGAGTTCCCCTCCAAGCCGATCTTCAACTCGACCTCGAGCTCGAAGTCGGACCACTGCTGCTCACTCAGCAGGAATGTGTTGCGGCTAGTCGCGCCCCATCCATGCAGCTCGTCGGCCGCTGCATCCCATTTGAACTGACCATCGCCACCTACTACATTCCACCCGGCAAGGGAGCCGTCGGGAAAAAGCTCGGTGAACTCAGGTTCTTGCGAGGCGGGCACCAGATGAGGCGCGACAATCAAGGAAAGCAGGACAGTAATCATGATGTTTCGAGGCAATGCAGTTAGCATCTCGACATGGGACTTGCCGCTACGCCACTGACGCTCGCATTATTGGCATCTCTTGCTGCTTCCGCTAGCGCCAACGATATTTATCCGCAAAACGGGGACAAGGCTGGTGAGGAACAGGTTTCGAATTGGCACCAGTGGGATTTGCCTTCGATAGAGCCGCGTTCCCCCGCCCAAGAACTCGCCAGTTTCTCGATCGCGCCTGGATTCAAGGTCGAGCTGGTCGCCGCCGAACCGCTAGTGCGCGAACCCGTCGCGATGGAGTGGGACGAACACGGGCGCCTGTGGGTCGTGGAGATGAGCAGCTTCATGCAGGATGTCGAAGGCAATGACGAGCTCGACGCCGACGGTTTCGTAGTGGTGTTGGAGGACACTGATGGCGACGGGGTGTTGGATAAGCGCAATGAGTTCGCTGACGGCTGGGTGTTGCCACGTGCGCTGTGCATCGTGAAAGGTGGCGCCTTGATCCTGTCGCCGCCACATCTGCTTTTTTGCGAGGACCTCGACGGCGACCTGGTAGCCGACCGGCGCACCGTGGTGGCAGATGGCTTCGAGTCTGGCTTGGGAAACCCTGAACATGCGCCGAATGGCTTGATGTGGGGCCTTGATAACTGGATCCACAACGGCAAGGACGGCACCCGCTATCGATTCCTTGATGGCAAGTTGGAGAAGGCACCGACCAGCTTCAATGGACAGTGGGGCATCAGCCAGGATGACGTCGGGCGGGTCTACTACAACACCAATAGCTATCCGCTCTACGCCAACCTGCTGCCTGGATCGAGCATGAGACGTAACTCGCACCTGCGGCATAAGGCAGGCATCGCCGTCGGTCTTCAAGCGACCCGCGAGGTCTGGCCATCAAGACCTACGCCTGGAGTAAACCGTGGTTACCGACCGAACACCTTGCGCCCTGACGGGACCTTGCAATATTGGACCGGCGCATGTGGCCCACATATCTACCGAGGCTCCCTGTTGCCTGAATCTATGCGCAACAGCGCATTCATCTGCGAACCTTGCGGGAACTTCGTGCGCTTCACGACCCTGCACGACGACGACGGCTGGTTGAGTGCCAGCAACCCCGCGCCAGGTAGTGAGTTCCTCAGCTCGACCGACGAGCGATTCCGTCCAGTGAATATCTGTGGCGGACCTGATGGAGCTATCTACATCGCTGACCTCTATCGAGGCATCCTCCAGCACCGCGTCTTCCTTACTACTTACCTACGTACGCAAATCCTGGAACGCGACCTCGATGGGCCTGAGGGTTTGGGCCGCATTTGGCGAATCGTCCCGGACAGCGCCGGCCCGACCACCACTGACGACTCACCTACCCCAACCTCACTGGGCACTGCTGATCCAACCGAACTTGTGGCAGCATTGGAATCGCCGAACGGTTGGACCCGCAAGACCGCCCAGAGGTTGTTGGTCGAGAGTGATCTTGCTGGGCCGACGATTCATGCCTTGCAGATCCTAGCTCAGGAATCCACGAACCCGTTGGCGCGGATACATGCGCTTCAGGTGCTTGGCACTCGCGAGCTTAGCTCCGGGCCCACTCTGGTCAGCGCCCTCGAAACAGACGACCCGTATCTCACCGCACATGCGATTCGCTTGAGTGAAGGCCATGCTGATTATGTGATGACGATCTGGCAGCTGTGGTCACGACTGGCCAACCACGAGTCGATGGTGGTGCGTCGTCAGTTGACGCTCAGTCTCGGTGAACTTCAGCGCCGCGAAGCGATGCCTTTGTTGGGGTCATTGTTGCGCTCCAACTCCAGCGACCGCCTGTTGCCGAGTGCCGCGATCAGCGGAGTGAAGGGAAGGGAACTAGAGTTGCTCTTGGCCTGCGCCAACGCCAAGGCAGATTGGCCGAATGCTGAGGTCATGGCGGCAACCTACACCCTGCTTGCTGAGACCATCGCACGCAGTGGTGACGAGCAGGCGATCATCGACACCGCTGCATTCGCGTCGAAGCAACCGGCCACGGTCAGCAATGCACTGTTCGAAGGGCTCGGCAAGGGCGCTGCCGGAAAGTTGCCGTCGGCCGCTGACATCGCCAATCTGCCCAATGACCACCGCGACTCGATTCAACGCGGTGCCACGGTCTATAAGAACATCTGCTCGGCTTGCCATTCCCCCAATGGTGACGGCGCTCCAGGTTTGGCCCCACCACTGCGTGGCTCCGAATGGCTCGAGGCCGAACCCTCTCTGCTGTCCAACATCGTCATCAATGGATTGGATGGCCCGATTCAGGTGGGCGGTGAGGACTTCAACCTGTCGATGCCACCGCTCGGTTCGCTGAGCGATGCCCAAATAGCAGACGTACTCAATTGGATACGCTGGCAATGGTCGGAGACCAAGACCATGATCCCGACATCGACTGTCGCCGCCGAACGCTAGACCCGTAAGGCCCCGCAGGCCTTCTCGGCGGCGCGACGGATAGCCCCGCTGCCTACCAGTTCAGAGACCTTGTCCAATTCGTCGGCCATGAAACGATCTGCCTTCAGTGGCTTCACATGTTGGCGAATCAACTCGTAAGCGGCTTGAGCTCCAGCACCTGCTCGCAAGTCCTTGTGGAACTCACGACCTTGTGCAGCGGTATACAACTCGATGCCAAGTACGCGCTCGGTGTTGACCGTGGAGAGACGCAACTTGCGGGCTGCGAAGTTGGCCATCGAGACATGATCCTCTTGGTCAGCTGAAGTAGTCACGTTGTCGGCGCTGGCAGGGTGAGCGTGAGTGCGGTTCTCACTCACCAATGCCGCGGCGACGACTTGTGGGATCATCAACCCGGAACTCAGGCCTGGCTCCGGAGTGAGGAACGCCGGCAGCTCGGACATGCTCGGATGGATCAAGGTGCTGATGCGTCGCTCGGAGATGTTGCCCCATGAGCACAAGGCGTTGGCAGCGAAATCCATCGCCAGCGCGATCGGTTGACCGTGGAAGTTGCCTGCCGAGATCGAGTCGCCGCGCGCGGGGAACACCAGCGGGTTATCGGTCGCGGAATTCGCCTCGAGGACCAAGGAGTCACCGACGAAAGCCAATGCATCCTTGGCCGCACCATGCACCTGTGGCATGCAGCGGAACGAATATGGATCCTGGACT
>CAZJGH010000017.1:0-21875 GCA_964545405.1 uncultured Planctomycetales bacterium | reverse complement strand
ACCGCGATGACGTCGCCGCATTCCTTGGCGTGGATGCTGGTGAAGCGAACAAGCGCGTCGCACGCTTGCTGTGTGCCGGTGGCGATGACGTCGCCATCCAACTTTCGACCTACGAAGGTCATAAGTCATGCCAAGCCGCTGCTGCCGTTTCCGGCGGTGGCAAAGGATGTAACTGGGGTTGCCTGGGACTCGCCGATTGTGCGGTCTCATGCGATTTCGATGCCATCCACATGGGCCCGACCGGTCTTCCGATCGTGGCGCCGGACCTCTGTACCGCATGTAACGATTGCGTAGAGGTCTGCCCTAAGGATCTGTTCGTGTTGATGCCGGTCGAGCAACAGCTCATCGTGCAATGCAAGAGCTTGATGGAGGGCAATCCTGCAAAGGACCTGTGTTCCGTCGCATGTACCGGATGCGGTATCTGCGCCAAGGATGCGGAAGCCGGAGTCATCGACATGGTCGATGGCTTGGCAGTCGTGAATTACGACAACAATGATTCGGCTTCACCTGCCGCAATCGAACGCTGCCCGACCAATGCGATCGTATGGGTTGAGGAAGCGCAGTTCCCCGAACAACAAAAGTCTCCTCGGAGCTTCGCAGTATGAGTACTTCCTTGAACGGAACTCCTGCCACGCCGAAATACCCTGGCGTGTCAATCACGACCGACGGCTCGGACGCCGTCGTGCAGATGGAAACCGCAGCAAGTGATGCTGCCGGTGCATACCCCATCACGCCTTCCACCCAGATGGGTGAGGGCTGGGCCGCGGCCATGGCTGCCGGCAAGACCAACGTCTTCGGACGTCGTCTGTTGTTCTTCGAACCTGAGGGTGAACATGCTGCGGCCGCAGTCACGGCTGGCATGAACATGATGGGCTTGCGCTCGACCAACTTCTCCAGTGGTCAGGGCATCGCCTACATGCACGAATCGCTGTACCCAGCGGTCGGCAAGCGTTTGACTTATGTCTTGAACATGGCCTGTCGCGCCATGACCAAGCACACCTTGAACGTGCATGCCGGGCATGATGACTACCATGCCGTCGACGATACCGGCTTCTTCCAGATCTTCGCCAAGAACGTCTCCGAGTCGGCCGACTTGAACCTCATCTGCCACCGCATTGCCGAGTTGAGCCTCAACCCAGGCATCTGTGCGCAAGACGGTTTCCTAACCAGTCACTCGATCGAGTCCTCGACCTTCCCGGAGCGCGAGTTGATTCCCGAGTACCTAGGTGATCCTGCTGACATCATCGATTCTCCGACCCACGCGCAGCGTTTGGTGTTCGGTGAGAAGCGTCGGCGGATTCCTGAGCTATACGACTTCGATTACCCGGCAATGCTCGGGGTGGTCCAGAACCAAGACAGCTACATGCAAGGTGTAGCCGCGCAACGTCCGTTCTACTTCGACCACATCGCCGACATCACCGATCAGGCGATGGAAGAGTTCGCGGCCCTTACCGGCCGTCACTATCACCGCGTCATGGGTTACCGACTCGATGATGCCGAGTACGTCATCGCTGGCCAAGGCTGCGTGACCGAAAATGCCGAAGCTGTAGTCGATCACCTGCGTGAGACCACAGGCCTGAAGCTGGGCGTGTTGAACATGACCATGTTCCGCCCCTTCCCGACCGACCTCGTCACCAAGGCCCTGCGCGGCAAGAAGGGTGTGGTGGTGTTGGAGCGCCTCGATCAGCCGCTGGCAGTCGAAGCGCCGATGTTGCGCGAGATCCGCGGCGCCATGGCGATGGGCGTGGAGAAGGGCCGCAACGGCAACGACCACGCTTACGAAGGCGTCACCGCCCTGCAGGCTTCCGAAGTCCCTGACTTCTTCTCCGGTTGCTTCGGCATGGGCAGTCGTGACCTGCAACCCAAGGACATCATCGCCGCGGTCGACAACATTATCGATGGTGGTGCCAAGTTGCGCCAGTTCTACCTCGGTATCGATTTCGTGCACAAGAACACACGGATGCCGAAGCTGCAGATCTGGCAAGAGGAGCTCCTCGAAGGTTATCCGCAGCTCGAGACACTGGCGCTGGATGCCGGTGAAGTGGTCGACTTGCTGCCGAAGGGCACTACCAACATCCGCGTCCACTCGATCGGTGGTTGGGGCGCGATCACGATGGGCAAGAACCTCGCGGTTACCGCGGCTGAACTGCTCGACCTGAGCATGAAGGCGAACCCCAAGTACGGTTCCGAGAAGAAGGGGCAGCCGACGACCTTCTACGCGTCGCTCGCTCCCGAGCGCATCCGCATCAACTGCGAACTGTCACGCGTCGACGTGGTCCTGTCACCGGACCCCAACGTCTTCCGTCACTCCAACCCGCTGGCTGGCCTGAGTAAGGGCGGCACGTTCATCATCCAAAGTGAACTCAACGCCCAGGACTTCTGGAACACCCTGCCGCGCTTGACCCAACAGCACATTCGCGACATGGACATCAAGGTCTGGTTCGTCGATGGCTTCAAGATCGCGCACGAGGAAAGTTCCAACGAAGGACTTCGCTACCGCATGCAGGGTACCGCCTTCATGGGCGCGTTCTTCCACGCGGCACCGATGGTGCACGAGGCTGGCCTCGAGGAAGAGGCCTTCTTCGGTGCCATGCATAAGCAGTTGGAGAAGAAGTTCGGTCACCTCGGCAAGGCCGTGGTCGAAGACAACCTGCGTGTCATCAAGCGTGGCTACGAGGAGCTGAATGAACTCGACCTCTCGGCAGTGACCGACGAAGGCATCGCTGATGCTGGTGTCCCGCAGATTCCTGCAAGCATGTCCAACCGCAAGGCCGAGAAGGGCTTGGCTGATCCCGGTCGCTTCTGGGAGCAGGTCGGACACGCATACCGCACCGGCCAGGAGATCATCGCCGATCCGTTCGCGGCTACCGCGACGATTCCTGCTGCCACCAGCACCATGCGCGACATGACCGACGTGCGTTTCGAGATACCGAAGTTCGTTCCTTCGAACTGCACGGGATGCAGCCAGTGCTGGACTCAATGTCCTGACACCGCCATCCCTGGATTGGTCTCCTCGATCGATGACGTCCTCAAGCGCGCGGCCAAGCAGGCCGGCAAGACCCACTCGGTCAAGCGCTTCAACACCGTGGTCAAGCAACTGGCCAACGAGTGCCGCAAGATGATGAAGGCCGATGCCTTCACCACCTTCGGTGCGATCGTACGCCCAGCGTTCACCAACGTCATCGAGAAGATGGCGCCGCCGGCCGATCGTCGTGCTGAACTCGAAGCCGAGTTCACCGCGATCTACCCGGTCATCGACGAGTTCCCTCTTGCCAAGACCGGCCCGTTCTTCGATGGCCCTGAGGGCAAGAAGAAAGGCGAAGGTGCACTGCTGTCGATCACCATCAACCCAGAGACATGTAAGGGTTGTAACGTCTGTGTCGATGTCTGCCCGGATGAGGCACTCGTAACCATCAAGCAGACCGATGACGAGGTCGACCTGATGCGCCGCAACTGGGATTTCTGGAAGCAGCTGCCGACCACCGACGACAAGTACGTCAAGATCGCCAGTCTCGAGGAAGGGATCGGCGTGCTTTCATCGATGTTGCTGAAGAAGGAGAACTACCTCTCCATGGAAGGCGGCGATGGCGCGTGCATGGGTTGCGGCGAGAAGACCGCCCTGCACTTGGTGATCTCCGCGACCACCGCGATGATGAAGCCACGAGTAGAGGCTTACGTCGCCAAGCTCGACGAGATGATCAAGGCGCTTGACGAGAAGGCCCGTGGCCTGGTCACGAATAAGGTCGATGTCGAGGCCATCCTCGCCGAGGACAACTCCGTCGACATCCCATTGGATCCTCGTCGTCGCGACACCATCCAACGCATCACTGCCGCGATCCGTTCGCTGAAGGACCTGCGCTGGCGTTATGTCGAAGGCCCATCCGGCAACGGCCGTGCACCGCTCGGTTTCGCCAACTCGACCGGCTGTACTTCAGTGTGGGCGAGTACCTTCCCGTACAACCCTTATCCGTTCCCATGGGTGAACCACCTGTTCCAGGATTCACCTTCTGTTGCGATCGGAATCTTCGAGGGGCAGATGCGCAAGATGGCCGACGGCTTCATCGACGTGCGTCGCGCCGAACTTGAACTTGCCGGCACCTACAACGCCGAGAAGCACGAAGCCGAATTCGCGGTCTTCGACTACAAGCAGTTCACCGAGGCCGAGTTCGAGTTGTGCCCGCCGATCATGGCGGTCGGTGGTGATGGAGCGATGATGGACATCGGTTTCCAGAACCTGTCGCGGATGTTGGCCTCAGGCTTGCCGATTCGTGCAGTGGTCCTGGATACCCAGGTCTACTCCAACACCGGTGGCCAGGCCTGTACTTCAGGCTTCACCGGACAGATCTCCGACATGGCGATGTTCGGTAAGGGACAAGCAGGTAAGGTCGAACTGCGTAAGGAGCTCTCGCTGTTGGCGATGGCCCACCGCAACGTCTACGTCCTGCAATCCTCGCAGGCTACCGCAGCTCACTTGCTCGGTGGTGTCTTGCGCGGCCTGCAATCGAAGCACCCGGCCATATTCATCCTGCATGCACCGTGCCCTCCAGAGCATGGCATCGCTGATGACGCCGCTACCCGTCAATCACGCTTGGCTCTCGAATCCCGCGCATTCCCTGCGTTGGAATACGATCCCGATCGCGGCCAGACATTCTCCGACTGCCTTGAGCTCGACGGCAACCCTGCCATCGACGAGGATTGGCCGACCTACTCGCTTAAGTACACCGACGATGACGGCAACGATGCCGAAATCGAGCAGCCGATGACCGTCGCCGATTGGGCTGCAAGCGAAGGCCGCTTCAAGAAGCACTTCCGCCCAGCCAGTGACAAGGACACGCTAGTTCCGTTCGCGGAATTCGTCGCCATGAGCGCTGAAGAGCGCGGCAATGGCACTCCTTACATCAACGTCCTCGACAGCAGGGGTCGACTGCGCAAGATGCAGGCCTCCGAGCCGATCGTTCAGCTCGCCGAGGATCGCCTGCGGCTCTGGGCGCAGTTGCGCGAGATGGCTGGCGACCTGGTCGCTGAGTCCGCACGCGATGCCGTGACGGTCGACATCGAGACCGAGTACGACGCCAAGATCGCGGCACTGAAGGCTGAACATGAGGCCAAGATCCATGAACTGCGCACCGTCTACCCACAGGTGGTCGCGCGCCGCATGGCCGAAGGCTTGCTGCGCACCGGCGATGGCAGCCAGACGATCCAAGAGCTTCTCACCAAGGCACAAAGTGTCGAGCCGCTCGAGCCGTTGGCCTTTGATGGTGAAGCCGCCTTGTTCGGCGATGGTGGTGGCGCTCCTGCTGCGCCTGCACCTGTAGCTGCCGCACCTACCGCGGTCGCTGCAGCACCTGCCGCGGCACCTGCTGCACCAGTCGCTGTCGAAGAGGACGACGATGATGACGGCGGCATGGAAGCCTACATCGATTCCGATCGCTGTACTTCCTGCAACGAGTTCATCAACGTCAACAACAAGCTGTTCGTCTACAACGACCTGAAGCAAGCCGAGATCGGCGACCCTAAGGCTGGAACTTTCCAACAACTGGTCAAGGCTGCTGAGGCCTGTCCGGTCGAGATCATTCACCCCGGCGCTCCTCGCAATCCAAAGGAGAAGGACGTCGCCAAGTGGATGAAACGCGCGGAGCCTTTCAACTAGGTAACCCGGCACTGAGCAAACATGATCGGCAAGGACTTCTTCCGTAACGGTGTACACCCACCTGAGGCCAAGGACCTCACGGCGAGTGTGCCAATCCGGCGCATTCCATTTCCGGACCAGATCGTGCTGCCCTTGAGTCAGCATATCGGTGCTCCTTCAGTGGCCTTGGTCAAGAAGGGCGATCGCGTCGAACGCGGTGACAAGGTCGCTGAGTCTGGCGGATTCGTGTCGGTACCGATTCACGCTTCAGCGTCGGGCACGGTCAAGAACGTCGAGCGTCGCGTGCACCCCAACGGGTCGTACGTGCCGTCGATCGTCATCGATGTCGAACCGCACAGCGCCCAGGTCCCACGGCCTCGGGTGATACCGCCATGGGAAGACCTCTCCAAGGAGGAGCTGCTCAAGGCGATCCAGGACGGAGGTCTTGTGGGCATGGGTGGTGCTGCTTTCCCTGCTCACGTGAAGCTTTCGCCGCCACCTGATCAGACCATCGATACGGTGCTGCTGAACGGTTGCGAGTGTGAGCCATACCTCACTACCGATCACCGCACCATGTTGGAGTACCCTGAACGGGTACACACCGGCACGCGCATCATAATGAAGGCGCTTGGCGTGAAGAAGGCGATCGTCGGCATCGAACGCAACAAGATCGACGCCATCAAGATCATGCAGGACACGGTTCCTGCCGATCTCGATATCGAGATCGTGCCGTTGACCGTCAAGTACCCGCAAGGTGCAGAGAAGATGCTCATCAAGGCGTTGATGGATCGTGAAGTACCTGAAGGTGGCCTACCGATGAACGTCGGCGTGGTGGTGATGAACGTCGCTTCCGTCGCGACCGTGGCTGAGATCTTCGAGACCGGCATGCCGCTGATCGAACGGATCCTCACCGTGACCGGCAGTGGCATCAAGGAGCCGCGCAACCTGATCGTGCCGATCGGCATGAAGGTCGGCGACGTGATCGAAGCCTGTGGTGGCTTCACCGAAGACGCCTGCAAGGTGGTCATGGGCGGCCCGATGATGGGCCCCGCCCAAGGCAACATGGAAACCCCGATACTCAAGGGGACTTCGGGCGTGGTGGTCTTGAACGAGGAGGAAGCCCATCCGCGCGAGACCTTCCCGTGCATCAAGTGCGGGCATTGCCTCGACGCTTGCCCGGTGTTCCTCGATCCGCAACACCTCGGCAGCCTTGGCCTGAACATGGAGTACATGGAGATGTACGAGAAGAGTCACCTCTCCACCTGCATGTTGTGCGGCTGCTGCTCCTACGTTTGCCCTTCGAAGATCCCGCTCAGTCACCTGTTCGGTGTGGCGAAGGCATCCTTGCGCGGTGAGGGGGTCCGGATATGAACAAGCCAAACCTACTGCTGACCTCGTCACCTCACGTGCTCAGCCGTGACTCGACGCCACGCATCATGTGGACTGTGGTCGCGACTTTGGTGCCGATCATCGCCACGTCGGTGTATTTCTTCGGTCCATCGGCATTGCTCATCCTGATGGCGGCCAGTGCTGGTGCCGTCCTGACCGAACGCCTCGTCGGCCGCCAAGGTTCCTTGAACGATGGCTCTGCCGCGATTACCGGAATCCTGCTTGGCCTGACCTTGCCTCCTGGAATGCCCTTATGGATGGCCTTCCTCGGTGGCTTCTTCGGCATCGCCTTCGGCAAGTTGGTGTTCGGTGGATTGGGGCAGAACCCATTCAACCCAGCACTCCTCGGACGCGCCTTCCTGCAAGCCGCCTTCCCGGTTGCTATCACTACTTGGCCGAAGACAGACGGCAGTTGGCTCAGCCTGCGCGGCGACAACTTCGCCATGCCGCTTATGAGCCCTGAAGTCGTGGACGGCACCACCGGAGCCACGCCACTTGGCTTGTTCAAGTTCGAGCAGACCAACACCGGCTTCGGCGACCTGTTGTTAGGCAACACTTCCGGCTCGGTCGGTGAGACCTTCGGATTGCTCATCCTCCTGTGCGGAGTATTCCTCGCCTGGAAGAACTACCTGAACTGGAGGATCCCCGCGAGCATCTTCGCCTCGGTGATCCTGTTCTCTGGAATCATGTACCTAGTCGACTCGAGTGCCTACCCGAGCCCTTGGTTCATGTTGTTCTCCGGTGGCTTGATGCTCGGCGCGATCTACATGGCGACCGACATGGTCACTTCCCCCACCACCAATCTCGGCTGCTGGATCTTCGGCGGCGGGATCGGATTCCTGGTGGTAGTCATCAGGATTTGGGGTGGCTTACCCGAGGGCGTGATGTACTCGATCCTGTTGATTAATGCCTTCGTGCCATTCATCAACCGCTCCACCCGCCCAAGGGTCTTCGGCCAACCGCCGAAGGTCAAGGCGACAGCTGAGGAGGCCAAGTCATGAGCGACGAGCAAGAAGTACCAGTCGATGATGGCGCCTCCACCATGGGCATCATCGCGACCTTGGCGGTCGCTGGCATGCTCGCTGGTCTGCTGTTGGTGTCGGTCTATGAGGCCACCCAACCGACAATCATCGCCTACAAGGAGAAGATGATGCGCGAAGCGGTCGGACTCGTCCTGCAAGGTCCGGCATCCTTCACTACCTTGTACCTGGTAGACGGCAGCCTCACTGCTGACCTGCCGGAAGGCAGTAGCGACAAGGATTTCGAGCGGGTCTTCGTCGGCTACGATGAACACAACTCGCCGGTTGGATTCGCGGTCATGCACAACCGTGCAGGTTTCCAGGATCAGGTGAAGGTCATCTTCGGTTATGACCCGACCACCTCTGGCTTGATGGGCATGAAGGTGCTCGAGTCGAAGGAGACGCCAGGTCTCGGTGACGCCATCGAGAAGGACATGGAGTTCGTCAACCAGTTCACCAAGGCATTGATGCCGATGGTCGGGGTCAAGAAGGGCGCCGGTAATGGCGACCCACATGAAGTCGACATGATCACCGGCGCGACCATCTCGGCGCGGGCGGTCGTTCGAATCATCAACGAGGCCTATGAGCGCTGGGATCCATTGATCAAGGCTTACGACCACGGAGGTAGCAACTAATGCGCGAGACCACCGCTAGACAGGATCTGTTCCGCGGCATCTGGAAGGAGAATCCGGTGCTGATTCAGATGCTCGGATTGTGCCCCGCTTTGGCCGTGACCAACTCGGTCGAGAACGCCATCGCCATGGGTGTCGCGACCTTCTTCGTACTGTGCGGATCGAGCCTGTTCGTCTCGCTGATGAAGAAGTTCATCCCCGGCGAGGTTCGCATCTCGACCTACATCATGATCATCGCGACCTTCGTGACAGTGGCAGACATGAGCCTCGAGGCCTTGGTGCCGGTGGTGCACAAGAAGCTCGGCGCATTCATCGCCTTGATCGTCGTGAACTGCATGATCCTCGGTCGCCAAGAGGCCTTCGCCTCCAAGCGCCCGGTCGGTCGCGCACTGCTGGATGCAGTCGGTACCGGAACCGGTTTCATGATCGCCATGGTGATGATGGGCGGCGTCCGCGAGATCCTCGGCATGGGTTCGTTCCTGAACATCCCACTGTTCGGCGAGAACTACGAACCTTGGGTAGTGATGATCCTGCCACCGGGTGGCTTCCTTACCTTGGGCTTCTGGCTGCTGGGCATGAACTGGTGGGCCGAACGCAAGAAGCAGCAACAACTCGATGCTGCCGAAGAACTCAGTGAAGGGAGGGCAGCCTGATGGGTGACCTTATCTGGATCCTGGTCTCGACCATCCTGGTGAACAACTTCACCTTGGCCTACTTCCTCGGCTTGTGTCCCTTCATGGGCGTGTCGTCTCGAGTGGAGACCGCCTTACGTATGGGCTTGGCGAACATCTTCGTGTTGGTCATCACCAGCATCTGCGCCTGGGCCTTGAACACTTTCCTGTTGCCGCACGCGCCGTACCTGCAGCTCATCTCGTTCATCGTGGTGATCGCATCGCTGGTGCAGATAGTCGAGATGGTGATCAAGAAGGTGAGCCCAGTACTGTTCAAGCAGCTCGGTATCTACCTGCCGCTGATCACGACCAACTGTGCGATCCTGGGACTGGCGATCTTCCAGACCAACAAGGAATACGATTTCCTCCAGGGCTTGTTCTTCGCGGTCGGAGCCGGTCTCGGCCTGACCTTGGCTTTGGTGCTGATGGCCTCGATTCGGGAGGACGCTGAACGTGCTCGCGTACCGAAGATCGCTCAGGGCATGGCCTTGGTCTTGATCATCGCCGGCAGTCTGTCGATGGCCTTCATGGGCTTCGCCGGACTCGGAAGCGCTTCCTGATAAACTGAAAGCATGACCATGGACCACCTCTACGGGATCCTCACGCTAGCAGGGCTGTTCGCCTTGTTCGGCGTGATGCACCTGTGGCGTGGTGATCAGAAGACCACCAGCTGTGGCGGTGATGGCAAGTGCGGCAACTGCCACAGTGATGGCAGCTGCAAGGAAGAAGACGGCGCCGACTTGGTGGTATAGACTCCGATTACCAGCGCGCTCAAGTCGCTATCAGTCGGTCAGCTTCCGTATCGCCGGATCGTCAGCCTGTAGCTCCAGGGTCACCTTGCGGCTCGAGTTGATGCCTAGATATGGCAGCGCAGCCGCCAGCATCACGGGGAATCCTTCGCGCAGGTCATTTTGCTCGCGATACATTTCCATCTCGACGCTCCATAAGTTCACTGGGCTGGCTGAACTATTCGCTGCTCCTTGTTCATAGGCAGCTATCTTCGCGACTTGAAGGTAGTTCGTGATCGTGCGAAGTTCGTTGGAGTAACCGATGACGCCGAAGGATGAGCTACGGAAATAGCCCGTGCGATCCCCTGATTTTCTCTTGTGGTGTGGTATCGGTTCGTAGCGGTGCCCAGTACCTGTGCGCCCATAGATCGGTCGTGAAAAGGATTCCATCTTCGTGTACGGACCATCCACCCTATATGACAGTTCTATCGACACATCCGCATCCGTGACGGTAGCAGCAGCGGTGTAACCACGGTCTTGTAGTGCGCGGTGTAGATAGGAAGAGAACTCCTGGAAGTGGAGGTCGTCCGCGCTCATCTCACTGCTGCCAGGCACCAAGAAATAGGTGTTGGAACCGCTACCGCCGGGTGCGGCAATGGCATCTATTGAGACTACATACGGGCTTGGCCCGAAGGCGCAACTGGGGACCAGGCAGAGAAAGGCGGCGACGAGGATTCGCATCTCACCTGAGAATACCCCAAAATCGTGACAACCGCTATTTTTCAGCGATTATCCCGCATGGACAGGGTTTTCCTGGGGGGAGAAAAAAAGGAGCTAGGGGTCTTGATATCCCCTCCGCAGCCCTAAAATCTGCTGGTCCCCAGATTGGTAACCACTCATGTCTGACTACATCAATGAAGTCCTCACCGCGGTCAAGAACCGTGATACCCATCAGGCTGAATTCATCCAAGCGGTTGATGAAGTACTCACTTCATTAGCTCCTATCCTTGAACGCCACCCGGAATATAAGAGTGCCAGCATTCTCGAACGCGTGGTCGAGCCTGAACGCGTCCTCATGTTCCGCGTACCGTGGATGGATGACTCCGGCAACGTGCACGTCCAGCGTGGATTCCGCGTTGAGTTCAACAGTGCGATCGGCCCCTACAAAGGCGGCTTGCGCTTCCACCCGAGTGTCAACTTGGGCATCTTGAAGTTCCTCGGTTTCGAACAGGTCTTCAAGAACAGCCTCACTACCCTTCCTATGGGCGGCGGCAAGGGCGGTTCCGATTTCGATCCAAAGGGTAAGTCGGATAACGAAGTAATGCGTTTCTGCCAGAGCTTCATGACAGAGCTGCAACGCCACATCGGCCCCAACACCGACGTGCCTGCGGGCGACATCGGCGTCGGTGGTCGCGAGATCGGCTTCCTGTTCGGTCAGTACAAGCGCTTGCGCAACGAGTTCACTGGGGTCTTGACCGGTAAAGGTCTAGATTGGGGCGGCAGCCTCATCCGTCCGGAAGCTACCGGTTACGGCACCGTCTACTTCGCGGCCGAGATGCTCAGCACCAAGGGTGACTCCCTCGAAGGCAAGAGTTGCCTCGTTTCCGGTTCCGGTAACGTCGCACAGTACACCGTCGAGAAGATCAACCACCTCGGTGGCAAGGCCATCACCCTTTCCGATTCCGGCGGCTTCATCCACGATCCAGCTGGCATCGATGATGAGAAGCTCGCATGGGTCATGGACCTGAAGAACAACCGTCGTGGCCGCATCAGCGAGTACGTCGACCAGTTCCCTGGCAGCACCTACACCCCACTCGACAAGTCCTTGGATCACAACCCGCTGTGGACCGTGAATGCCGATTGTGCATTCCCATCCGCCACGCAGAACGAGATCAACGAGAAGGATGCCAAGAACCTGATGGCTAACAACGTCGGTGTGGTAGCTGAAGGCGCGAACATGCCTACTGTTGCAGCGGGCGTGGATGTGTTCCTCGATGCAGGAATCCTCTACGGTCCTGGTAAGGCTGCCAACGCTGGTGGTGTTTCGGTTTCCGGTCTTGAGATGTCGCAGAACAGCATGCGCTTGGCATGGACCCGCGAAGAGGTCGATGAGAAGCTCAAGGGCATCATGAACTCGATCCATACCAACTGCTTCAACAAGGCCGAGGAATACGGCACGCCTGGCAACTACGTCAACGGCGCGAACATCGCAGGCTTCCTTAAGGTCGCCGACGCGATGCTCGATCAAGGCCTGGTTTAGGTCCGTTTGACTTTGACCCGCACTTTGCGGGAACTCTGCCGACAGTTGGTGTACGCTGACTGTCGGTGGTTCTTTTCCCGCCCTTTCAGCTGACCGAACCTGACACGCGACTGCAGCGTTTCCGGGCCCTGATGCCATATCGCGTCCAGGAGGTGATCCTGGTCTCGAGCATGTACGACGCCTTCATCCTGCAGGAGGATGGGCGCATCAACGCCCTCAACGAAGGGCCCGGTGAACTGCGCGAGAAGGGCGCCCCGACCATGATCCGGGTGTCCGATGCTGGCGAAGCCATCGAGAGAATCTCCACCACGCGTGGTAATCCGCTGGTCATCATCACGCCCCAAGTAAGCGGCCTCGATCCCGTCGACTTGGCCGAGGAGATCAAGAGTCATGCCGGCGCGGTTCCAGTGGTCTTGCTCGGTTACGACAACTCGCATATCAAGGAGCTGTTGCGCGGACGTCATCAGACATCCTTCGATGGCGTGTTCCTGTGGACTGGTGACGGTCGCATCCTCAACTCGATCGTGACTCTGGTCGAGGACCGCGCCAACTGCCTGCATGATTGCAAGCGTGTCGGCATGCGCGCCATCCTGCTGGTCGAGGACTCGCTCAACTTCTTGTCTTCCTACTTGCCTCTCCTCTACACGGAGATCCTCGAGCAATCGCGCAGTGTGTTGGCTGAGGGCATCAACCAGTACGACAAGATGCTGCGGATGCGCGCGCGGCCAAAGGTGTTGCTGGCACGCAACCTGCGCTCCGCGATCAGGATGTTCGATGAACACCAGGGACACCTGCTCGGGATCATCTCGGACATCGGCCTGCCATCAGTCGCAGGGCGC
Organism: uncultured Planctomycetales bacterium; assembly: GCA_964545405.1. Taxonomy (GTDB): domain Bacteria; phylum Planctomycetota; class UBA1135; order UBA1135; family UBA1135. The sequence continues at coordinate 8,708 of CAZJGH010000017.1, read as the reverse complement.
AAACCTGATATCGAGGCTGGATTGGATTTCGTGAGGCATGTGCGTGGCAATGCCCCTCACTTGCCGGTGCTGATGCAATCCTCGAACGCCGACTTCTCGGCCGACGCCGAGACCCTCAACGCCAGCTTCGTGCGCAAGGGCAGCCGAGTATTGCATCTCGAGATGCGCAACTTCCTGCTCAACAACTTCGGATTCGGACCGTTCCGCTTTCGCCGCGCCGACCATTCCGTAGAGACCCAAGCACGCACCGTGCGAGAGATGGAAGCTGCCATCGCCAGGGTCTCGGGCGACTCGTTGATTCGACACGCCCAGCGCAACGACTTCTCCACTTGGCTACGCGCACGCACTGAATTCCGCCTGGCGAATCGTTTGGCTGCCACCGTCGTGGGTGATTTCGTCGATGCTGAAGACCTGCGCGGCTTCCTGCTCAAGCACATGCATCGCTCGAGACGTCGTGCACAACGTGGTGCGATCGTCGACTTCCATCGCTCGACCTTCGATGACACGATCAACTTCGCGCGCATCGGCAACGGCTCACTAGGTGGTAAGGCGCGTGGCCTGGCCTTCGCCAACAGTACCTTGGCCAACTTCCGCCCGGCCAACGACAAGGTCAGCGTGCGCGTCGTGATTCCGCCCACCGTCGTGCTGACTACCGAAGTGTTCGATCGCTTCATGCGCCGCAACCATCTGCAACGGATGGCGCTGGGCGGCGGATTGAACGAGCCGGAACGACTGAAGCGCTTCCTCGGCGGCAGGTTCCCGGCCAGCGTCATCTCGGATCTGCGCGCCTTGTTGCGGGTCTTCACCGGGCCTTTGGCAGTACGTTCATCAAGCCTGCTGGAGGATTCACATCACCAGCCGTTCGCCGGTATCTATGAGACGGTGATGATGCGCAATATCGGCACCGAGGATGAACGCCTCGCCGAACTATGTGACGCCATCAAGACCATCTACGCATCTACCTACTCCGATCGCGCTGCTTCCTACTTGCGCGCCACCGCTTATCGCCACGAGGAAGAGAAGATGGCGGTGGTCATCCAGAAGCTTGTCGGCAAGCAGCACAAGGACCGCTACTACCCGAGCTTCGCCGGTGTCGCGCGCTCGCACAACTACTACCCGCATGGCCATTGCCAACCTGAAGATGGGGTCTGCTCGGTGGCGTTCGGCTTGGGCACGATGGTGGTCGGCGGCGAAGGCGGATTGCGCTTCTGTCCGGTCTACCCACAGAGTATTCCTGATTTCTCGTCGGTCGACGACATCCTTGAGAACGCTCAACGCGATTTCTACGCGTTGCCGATGGGGGCAGCTGAGGACTCACCTGAAGGCATGGTGTGCACTGGCCCCCTACAGCCCTGCCGCTATCCGATCTCTTCGGCCGATAGTGATGGCACCCTGACACATGTCGCCTCGACCTGGCTTCCGAACGACGGTCGCATCACCGACGGAGTCTCACGTGAAGGTACCCGCCTCGTCACCTTCGCCAACATCCTCAAGCACGACGTCTTCCCTCTCGCGGAAGTGGTCAATCAGGTACTTGAGGTCGGCAATAGCGCGATGGGTTGCCCAATCGAAGTCGAGTTCGCTGTCGAGCTCGATACTGCAGGTGGCGCCGTACGTGAGCTCAACCTCCTGCAGATACGCCCAATGGCAGTGGCCGAGACCGAGGTTGATATCGATATCGATGAGATCGACGACGAGCTAGTCCTCTGCGCCAGCAATCGCGCGTTCGGCAATGGTTGCATCCGCGACATCAAGCATGTCGTCTACGTGGATCCAAGGAGCTTCGACCGCTCGAACTCCACTGCCGCCGCCGGAGATATCGCCCACATCAATGCCCTCTTGGAGAAGCAGGGTGAACAGTACCTCTTGATCGGACCGGGGCGCTGGGGTTCATCCGATCCGTGGCTGGGGATGCCGGTCGAATGGGCTGACATCAACTGCGCACGTGTTGTGGTTGAGACCGGCTTCGGCGACATTCATGTCAAGCCATCGGAAGGTTCGCACTTCTTCCACAACATGACCTCGTTCAGGGTCGGCTACTTCACCCTCAACCCCAAGGCTGGCGACGGCAAACTCGACCTCGATTGGCTACGCTCACTCGAGGCCGAAGAAGTCGGTGACCATGGGGTGAGGCATGTCGAACTCGAGGAAGGCGTGACCGTCCTGCTCGACGGCAAGTCTGCTCACGGCGTGATTCTCAAGCCGAACGCCTGAGGCTACTCGGCGGTGCGCAACAGCTGAATCTCGTGGATCAGCAAGTCGATACCTTCGTCGGTCTCGACATCGTAATAGCCACGGATATTGCCCTCGCCATCACCGAGCACGAACCTGGTCCCGTGCATCACCGAGTTGAGGTCCTTGCGGTCGATCGGGCCACCCATGCTGACCTTGAATCCTTCCTCGATCGCACCCTTCATGACCTCGTAGTCACCGGTCAGGAACGACCATTGAGCATGATCCACGCCGAAGCCGGCTGCATAGCCGGAAAGGACTTCGGGAGTGTCTACTTCGGGGTCCACCGAGAACGACAACAGATGCACGTCGCTCAAGTGAGCTACCCGCCCGGCGATGATCGACATGCGCTGAGTGAGCATCGGACAAACGCTGGGACATGAAGTGAACATGAAGTTGGAGACCCACACCTTGCCTTCAAGGTTGCCCTTATCGAATGCCTCCCCACTTTGGTCGATCAACTCGAAATCCGGCAGCGCGTAATAGACCGGAGGAAGTTCTCCTGCTGGACGCCCGGTATTGATGCCGCCAGGGCGCAAGTAGATCGCCGCCAAGGTCGCGAGGATCAATACGGCGGCGGTGATCAAGGTCACCGTCACGACAAGGCTTCCGGTGAACGAAGAACGAGGACTGGTCTTAGGCAACATGTGGAGAAAGGCGGTCGGTGACCATGGCCGCGAACAGCAGCGGCAAATAGATGATCGAAACGATGAAGCAACGTCGCATGCCTGCAGGGCGTCGGAGCACTGCTGCCTCGAAGATGACCACCACGAAGAGAATGCCGAGAATCGCAGCGGTGTAGACGTAGTGGCGGCTGTAGTAGCCGAAGGCGGGTAAGGCTGGCAGGAGACTCACTCCGAGCAGGCACAGGCCGTAGGTGACCATATGCTTGCCGGTGGCGATTCCGGAGCCCTCGACCGAAGGCAACATCATCAAGCCGGCGTTGCGGTACTGATCCTTGTAGCGCCAAGCGATCGCCAGGAAGTGCGGGATCTGCCAGAAGAACAGGATGACGAACAGCATCAAGGCTTCACCATCCACGAAGCCTGCACCGGCAGCGTAACCGACCACCGGCGGGAGTGCGCCTGGCACTGCACCCACCAGGGTGTTCAAGGTATTGCGCCTTTTCAGCGGCGTGTAGATCGCTACATAAAGCACGAAAATCGCCGCACACAGCAAGGTCGCCGGCAAGTTGGTGGTGAACCACAGGACCAGGACTCCGACAACCGCATTCACCATGCCGAACCAGAACACGTCGCCGGCGCTGAGCCGTCCGGTCTGGATCGGGCGCGCCTCGGTGCGTTCCATGTGCACATCCGAATCACGCTCTAGCCACATGTTCATGGCGTTGCCGCCGATAGCGACCATCGCAGTACCGATCAGGGATCCAGCAATCACCGACCACGGAGGCAAGGTCGGCAGGTTGGGAGTGCCCAACAACAGTCCTGCCAATACCGCCAGGATTGCCAATGACGACAAGCGCAATTTGCCAAGTTCCACGAAGGCCGCCCAGCGTGAGCCGGCGGTGTTCAAGGCGGAGGGGGAACTCACGAGATACCGGAAAGTATAGACCGACCGCATACGCAGGTGGCATCATGGTGCCGACCTCATGGCAATCCTCCCCCGCCTCGCTCGCCGCTGGCATCGCATCGCCAGCATCACCATCGCGGTTCCCTTCGTGATCGTGATCGTGTCCGGCCTGCTCCTGCAGCTTAAGAAGGAGTTCACCTGGATTCAGCCGCCCAGCACCGAGGGCCGCTACACCATCCCTGAGGTTTCCTTCGACCGCATCCTCAGCTCTATCCGGAGCGTCGAGGAAGCCGAAGTCGAGGGCTGGGGAGATATCAGCCGCATCGACGTTCGCCCCGCTAATGGCATCATGAAAGTGCAGTGCAAGAGCGGAGTCGAGGTCCAGCTCGATTCAGCTTCAGGCGATGTCCTGCAGGTCGCCACACGGCGCTCGGACCTCATCGAAGGGCTGCACGATGGCTCCTGGTTCCATGACAACGCCAAGCTGTGGATCTTCCTCCCGAGTGGCTTGTTGGTGTTGTTCTTGTGGGTGTCGGGCGTCTACTTGTGGTGGCTTCCGAGGGGAATGCGCCGCCGCAAGAGGAAACGCCACGCCGCTACTGACCGATGACCGCGCGTAAGCCGTGACTCATCGCCCAGCCGCCTGGTTCGCGAGTATCTGGCGCTGCGATCTGCAGGAAGAACTCGCTTCCGACCAGTGACAGGTTATTCGGGATCGTCAGGTTGAAGCTGGCGTTGCCCCAGATATTGGTGGTGAACGGCACTCGCACGACCTCTTGAGCCAAGTCGACCAACACGCTGCCGCCGAACATGGGGCTGTCATCGGCAGCCGAAGACACCGACAGGAAACCGTTGACGTAGGACAGCAAGCCAGAGGTGCTGAAGGTGATGGTGTTGCCGATCATCGGCCGATCGCTGTACTCAAGCTGCAGGAACATCGGGTCGTCGCGCAGCTCACCATAAGGGAAGAAGCCCGGCGTCTGCGGGTAGTAATCCCAGATCCCGCGGCCATAAGTACCGAAGCGGATGATGTTTTGCGACGGCACCCCTTCCACTGACCAGTAGGTAGTGAGCGGCGCTTCGGCGCCGAGGATGCTGCTCCAGGTTTGAGTCGCTGGATCGAACTCGAAGGCGCCACTTTGGCCGGCAGCGTACATATGGCCGCTACCATCGACAGCTTCGCACATGTCATAGATGAGCGTATTCGGCAGGCCGACGCGTTGGTCGAAGAAAGAAAGCCCGCCGTTACCGGAGAACATCACTGGAGCATTGGTGTAACCGGAGCCGGCAACCCAGACCTTATTCAACGATTCGGACGACGGCACGATGGTGGTGCCGTAGAAGTAATGCGCCCCGGGCCCAGTGGTGTTGGATTGAGTCCAGGTCACGCCGGCATCGGTACTGAAGTAGATCTTGCCGTCGCTTAAGGTGCACCATGCATAATCAGGGTCGATCGGCGAGAACGCCAAGGCGGTCACCGGCTGCGAGAACGAAGTCGTACCCAGCTGTGCGTAGTTCCAGGTGCCGGTACTGCCGACGCGTTGATAACGCCAGATCCTGGTGCCACATAGGTAGAAGGCGTTCTTGTTGATCGGATCAGCCACCATGAACGGTAACCATTGGCCGTTGAACCCTCCCGGGAAGTTGACCGTGTACAAGGTGTGATTGGGTTCGTTGGCGACCACCAATACGAAACCTGGGTAGTCGGAGTAGACCAGATCGTGGCTACCGTCGCTTGAAGACAAGTGGCCATAATCGCCGGTGATGTCCTCGAGGAACGAGGCCCATGGACCGCTGCTGGCCGGCGTGCCGAGGGCAGTCGATTGATAACCCTGATCCTGCGAACCGGCGTGTAGGTACTTCGGATCGCGTCGACTGGTATGAGTGCTGTAGTACTGACTGACCCCGAGCCCGTCACCGGTCAACCAATCGACCGTCGAGAACTGGTTTGTGGTCTCATAGGTGCCACCGTGGGTATTGATGAACCAGCGCTCACCGACGGCGAGCGATGAGTCGGCGATCAAGTCGACGCCCATGATGTCGGCGTGAAGTCGATGCTGACGGTTACCAGGGTGCTCCCACCACCAGTTCATCGGTGCGAAGGTGTTGCCGCCGTCATGAGAGACCCACAACTCGACGCCACCGTAGACCATTAAGTCCGGGTCGGTCGCTGAGGTGTTGAATGCTCCCCACATCTCAGGCATGTCCCTTGGGTTGGTCCAGGAAGCGGCGGAGTTGGTGGTTCGGTAGAGCTGCCAGGTGCCGCTGATCTTGGCGGCGACACTGAAGGTGGTGTTGGAGGAAGATTCGTGACCACCTAAACGCACATCAGATGGAGTGACGCCCAACGGGTTGCCGAAAGATTGGAAGGTCGAGGCTTGGTCGGAGGAGCGCAGCAGGCGATTGTTCTCGAACAGGAACACGTCGCCAAGCGCGGTGCGGGAAGTCCAGATATCAGCCTGGCCGTTGAGGGTCTGCACCTGAGTGAAGGATGCGCCGCGGTCAGTGGAGCGGAAGATTTGCCAAGTGTTGGAACGCATCACCATCGCCAGCACGGTCTGTTGAGCATCCTCTAACTTCACCAATCGTGCCACCGTGCTGAAGCCGGTGATTCCAGTTGGCGCCTGCCAGGTGAGACCGCCGTCGACACTTCGCCACAAGAAGCCATGCGACCCGCGCAGGATTATGTCTTGTCCCCCACCGACTGGCGGGACCACGAGTAGCTCATTGGCGCCACCGTAGACGCCGTCACCGATCGCTTGCCAATCGCTACCGTCTGCTGGTCCGCGGAATACTCCGCCGAGTGCGGTGCCTATGTAAAGCTCCTGCCCATTGGTCGAAGGCACAGTCTCGAAAGTGCTGCCGGCCAAGTTAGTACTGCCGACCTCATTCCAACTACCGCTGGTGGCAGCCCCGGAAAGAATTGCGGCTTCGCGAGCATCCTTTGCAGCACGCATATTTGCTGCTTCCAGCATGCGCCAGTCGACCCCAGGGGCTGCGCGGTGCATCCCCTCAATCCACTCCATACGCTCGAGACCGTTCTCCTCACTCTCTTCCGATTCAGCGGGACGAGGCATCTCGCCAGTCAACGAAGGACCGCTGTACTCGTGCTCAGAGGGGATAGAGCACGCGGCAAACAAGGGTGTCAGGGAAACTAGCCAAACTAGGGTGGATTTGGGCATATCAAAATATACCACCCTTTACGGATTCCTACCCGTCATTCAATTGAGGTCGTAAGCCTGTGAAACTCTGGGTCTTCCCTGGGTCGGCGCTCGACGTGACTTGGATTTCGTATTCGCCTTCTTCGAACACCGGGATCCGAAAACGTGGCCCGGATACGGGGATGCGGAAGCTTGACTTCAAGCCTGATTCTTCGATACGTGAGACCTCTGCGACACCGTTATTGAAATCGATTTCACATGTCGGCAGCCAGCCGACGATCTCACCACCGTTTTGGAACTGAGATATTGTCCGTGGCCAGCCGTTGAACTGCCTGGCGTCGTCAGCCAGCGGATCTACCCAACGCGGCCAACATTCGAAGGTGATCTCGCGGCTATCTGGGCGAAGGCGAATGACCCCATAACCAGGGGTCCGGTCATAAAGAGCGGCAGGTTGTTCGCCACTGATGACTGGATTCGACACCGCCCACACCGTCATCATATTGCCGAAGCCATCGTTGAAGTCGCCGGTGTAATGGGCTGCACCAGGTTCGGGATCGGCACCGTGCATCGGAGGCCACCAACGGCGTGGCCAGGTGTTGGCGATCGCCGGCGAAGTGAACGCGTATCCTCCATCGCGGAAGTCGTCTGCTCCATACTCAACCAGGCTGCCCAGATGCTGGTCGCCGGTCAGATGGATCGCGAAGCAATCGCTCAAGGTGCGGACCACCCTGTCGCGCGGCGTCTGCGGCCAACCACCTGAGTCGGTATCCGCAGCGAACTTGAAACCTTCCGGGTAGCTGCCTGCTTCCGGGATCGGAAGTGATGGCAACACACCTCCACCACTTGCCTCTTCCGGTATCGTCGCCACATTGACGAATGGGGTCTGCGAAAGCAGCACCTTCATCCATGCGCGGTTGTCCCACTCCTGAGACCAATCGACCAGGAACCGTTGCTGGCGCTCGCCCAACAGCACAGCACCTTTCACATCGGCTTCGCGTGGATCGAAGCCAGGAGCCTGGAACCAACCGTTCTTCACCTTACCGGCTGGGACTACCACGCTTGCTGAATCCTTGAACTGCCGGTCGGAAATGATCGCGAAGCTGATGCCACCATAATCCAACTCGGTGAAGTAGACCGATATCCCCTGTTCGACCGGGGTGGGGTCGTACGGGTCGGGCAGGTGCGAAGTTTGGGTCGCGTGCACGACGTTGACGAACGATGCCGCATATCTGTATCCACCCGAATCCTGCTGAGTTATGCCGCGCTCCTTGTCGGCTTTGGCTTTCCGCCCCCCCGCACCCCACAGGTTGCCGTGGTAGACATCGTGGTCGTCTGGGATCGTCACCGTCGGCATGCGCCTGGTGAGTTCACCGAAGGACCATTGCCAGCGATACCACTTGTAGAGGTAGTCGAGGATCAACTTGTCGGTGGTGCGTGCATCGACCGGATCGATATCTCCCTCGTAAAGTTGATCGCCAGCGAAGTAAAGCAGGTCAGGTTCGTGCAAGGCAACACGTTCTGCCACTTCCGCGTGCGGGAACCAGATGCTGTCATGATTCCACTGCAGGTTGCCGACGTAATGCTTGGCGCAGTTCAATGAAGCGACCACCATCTCCTGGTCAGGCTCCGGTTCCGGCGGGATGATGCCTGCATAGGTTGATGTCCTGGATTGACCGGAGTGGTCAACCCAATCGAATGCCACCCGATAATCGACTTGATGTCGATGGTCCCAAGAGTCGACCCGAAACGGCAAGGTCCAGGAATCCTCGGTGACTTCGACTGCAT
>CAZJGH010000016.1:0-21928 GCA_964545405.1 uncultured Planctomycetales bacterium | reverse complement strand
GGGCTTATTGATAATGAGAACCAATCTCATTAACCAGGTGAGCAAAGTTTACCTTTAAGTCTTGATTTCGCAAGGCTTTTCCAGGTTTTCTTGGCAGCGCTCACAAAAGGGCCGCTAGCCTATGCCGCCATGATTGATATTTGGCTTGAACAGCGCCGCGACGGCGTCGAACAGGGGGAGTCGGAAATCCGTGGTTTCGTCGACGCAGTGCTTGCTGAAACCATCTCAGAAGCCCAGATTGGCGCCTGGTTAGCCTTCGTAATGACCCAGGGGATGACGCCAACTGAAACGGTGCTGCTCACTCAGGCCATGACAGACAGCGGTACGACCCTTGAGTGGCCAGGGATTGAGGGTCCTTTCGTCGACAAGCACTCGACAGGTGGTGTGGGTGACAAGATTTCGCTGATCCTGGCGCCACTCTGGGCAAGCCTTGGGAAGTATGTTCCGATGCTCTCAGGTCGTGGCCTTGGGATTACCGGTGGGACCCTAGATAAACTCGAGTCGATTCCTGGGTTTCGTACCGATCTCGAGTCGGATCGGTTACGCCAAGTCCTTGCCGACGTCGGTTGCTTCATCACCGGCCAGACTCCTGACATCGCTCCCGTTGATCGCATTCTCTATGCGACTCGCAATGAGACCGGAACCGTAGCTTCGATCCCGTTGATTACCGCTTCGATCCTGTCCAAGAAGTTGGTAGCCGGGCTCGACAGCCTGGTGTTGGATGTCAAGGCGGGTAGCGGCGCGTTCATGAAGACTCGTGAACAAGCGCAAGCATTGGCTGATTCCTTGGTCGAGGTCGGCAATGGCGCTGGCTGTAGGACTTCAGCCCTCATCACTGACATGTCGCAGCCACTTGGCTTCGCGGTCGGCAACTCCCTGGAAGTCGAGGAAGCCGTCGCGACCTTATCCGGAAACGGCCCCGCCGACGTGGTTGACCTGGTCGTTGCCTTGAGTGGTCTTGGCGAGCAGGCGCGAACCCAACTCCAGAGCGGTGCAGCCTTGCCGATTTGGCATGAGATGGTTCGCGCCCAGGGAGGGGATCCCGACGCTACCTTGCATGGAGGTGGATGTTATCAGATCGATGTGCTGGCCCCTGCCACTGGCACTGTCCTGACTTGCGATGCAGAACATGTCGGTCGTGCTGCCTTCCGCTTGGGGGCTGGTCGTCAACAAGCTGCAGCTCCGGTCGACCACGGCGTGGGGCTCAAGATCGTGGCGAAAGTCGGTGACGAAGTCCAGCAAGGCCAAGTCATTGCTGAACTTTTCCATCGCGGCAACGGCGTCGACGAGTCGCTCCGTCTGGTAGAACAGGCTTACCAGATAGGTTGAGTACTCCTCTTCCATCCCCCTCTCCCCAATGAATGTCGACGTGCAATCTCGAGTGGTTTTCGTGACCGCTGGCGAAGCTCCTCCGATGGAGCTTGTGCGCAAGGTCGATCACCCCCGTGGGGTGGCGGAAGGGCGCGAGTTGGATTCCTTTCTCGCCGAACTCGACGCTGGCCATGATGTGCCGGGGTTGTTGGTGGCCGCGGGTGGAGAAAAGGTCATCGAAGTCTTGCGTCGTCATGAGCGGACTGCTTGCCTACCGATCTTCGAATGGGGGACCAGGACAGTCGTCGCACCTGGTTGGGATGGCAACGTGGTGCGTTGGGAAACGGCTCAGCTTGCTCAAGTCGATGTTTGGTACAAGGTCCTGCAGATGGCTCATCCTGTTGCCGATCTCGAGGAACAGGAAAGACGCGAGCACCACTTCCTGCGCTATTTGGCTTCTCGCGGGGTAGCCAGTCAAGCGACGGTAGCGGTTTTCGGGGTTGATTTTCCCAAGGCCGCGATTGCCAGGTGGCAACGTGATGGCTGGGTGACTTTGGAGCCGGGCGATTCCCTTTGTGGAACCGCCGACTTGGTGCAGAGGATCGCTGGCGATCATGGTGAGGAACTGCAAGGTAAGTCAAGAGCCAAGCAACCTACGACCACGGCCGGTGAAACGACGGTCAGTGCAACGGCTGAGCGCCCCACGTCTCTACAGCCAGAGACTCCACCTGCCATCTACCCGCAACCGGTTCGCGTCCCAGAAGTGCCACGCCGACTTGGAGTGCGCGACGTCATCCTGCTGTTGTTGGTGAGTCTCGTGGTTGTCGACTTGTGGTCAAGGTATGGCGCCGCCTTCTTCTTCCCTGAACAAGACAGCCGTGCAGTGTCGTCCGAGTTATCCGTTGACGCTGGATCCTTGCAGTCCCCGATCGTTCCTGAACCGCTTCCTGAATTGTCGTTGGATGCTCATCTGAGCTGGGAGATAGTCGATTGCTCGGCTCCCTTGGATGGCATCGTCGAATGGCGCGCAGCAGAATCAGGAGTAGTCCAACTTGGCGAGGTCGTGGCCTATCTGGTCCGTCCTCGGGAGAGCAGCGCAGTCGCCACGGAATCGGTGCAGCAGCAACTCGATGGTGCGTTAGCTGATCTCGCGAGGCTGCAGGATGAAGCCAACGCCGAACACGCCGCCGAGGTCCTTGCTTCCAGGCAAGCGCAGGCTCGCGCGGCAAGCCAACGACAGGCAGCAGTAGAGCGGGTGGACTTGTTGCAACAGCGCTATGACCGTGTCCTTGAGCTGGCAGAGGAAGGCGTGTTGAGTTATCGCGAGATACGTCCTGATTGGGATAACCTGCTCGCAGCCAAGGACGAACTTGCTCTTGCGACAGCCAACGCCGCGGGCCTGCAACTCGCTCTCGAGCAACAACTCCAGACTGAGGCTACCAACATAAGTGAGCTTCCACTGTGGAAGGCACGAATATCAACCTTGCGCGCCCAGTTGCAGTCTCCGGCTACCGGCGACCTGCGCATCCCGGTTATCGCTAATCATGCGGGCTTCTTCGTGCGCCGCGTGCTGGATGGGGCAGCTTGTAGCGGTGGTGAGGTCCTTGGCCAACTGCGCAAGTCGGGAGCCGGTACGGTCGAAGCGATCCTGGCTACCGCCGACTGGGACCCGGTCTACTTGCAGGGCGTCGCACGCCTACGCCGGCCGCAACGCTCAAGTTGGATGCCGACCAGGATCCTGGCAGCGGAATCGTTGCCTACGGGCCTTACCTCCTTACGTTTGCGACTACCTGTCGGATGGTTGGACGGCAGCAGTGGTGTCAGTGTTGAAAATGCAACTCAGCTAGAATTACGCATCACTGCGCCGTTGTCGTCCGTACGCGAAAGCAAATGAAAAAGCTTGCCCCTTCTTTTTTCCTCATTGCCGCCTTGCTTGCGGCTCCTTCCTGCGTGTTAGTCGTCGGTGCTGGAATCGGCGCGAGTGCGATGTATGCGCTCGGCGAGGATTCCATCGAGCTCTACCTCGATCATCCGATGAACAGTGTCTACACCGCCGCTCAGGCACAGATCGAAGATACTGGCGACGTCGAACTCGAAGAGCTTGGTGTCAAGGAAGCCTATATCTCCGCTCGTGTCGATGATGCCGAGATCGACATCTTCCTCACCGGTGTGACCGAGAACACCACGCGAATGGTGGTCAAGGCGCGCAAGTGGAAATCCACGGCTCCAGACCTTGATGCAGCTCAGTCCATCGCTGATCGCATCGCCTATCGCGCTGATTGATTCAAATTGGCCGACCCCAGTTCACTTCCGCGATTACGACACATCGACGGGCGCCTTTGCCTGAGCAGCCCCGATGGAGATGTGTGTGTGGACTGGGTAGGCGGCACCATGGGTTTCCGTCGCCGACGTGGTGGTGGGCGTGGTCAAGCCGTAGCCCGCGCAGTCGGTCTCAAAGGAGCGAAATCCGCTCCACGTGTGGTTGACCTGACCGCTGGTTTGGGCCGTGATTCATTCGTCCTCGCCACTCTCGGTTGTCCGGTCCTGGCGATCGAACGGCAGTCGGAGATATTTCAACTCTTGAGAGACGGCCTGGACCGTGCCTTGGATGATTCGCCGACGGCCGTTGCCCTTGACGATCGCCTTGCGTTGCAGCACGGCGATGCCAGGGCCTTGTTGGATCAGTGGCCAAATGGTGTCATCGCTGATTTCCGCCCCGACGTCCTGTACCTGGATCCGATGCATCCACCACGCAAGAAGTCTGCCCTTCCCCGCAAGGAGATGCGTGTTTTTCGAAGTCTCGTCGGTGAAGACCTCGATCAAGACCAACTGCTGGCTGCAGCCCTCGCCAACCAGGTTGCGCGCGTCGTAGTCAAACGACCAGCTTCCGCTCCGCCATTAGCAGACGGTGTCATTTCGGCAGTGACTGGCAAGACCACTCGCTTCGACGTCTACCGCCCCTAGACCCAGCTCAGCAGGTGTTCGCCAGCCTGCTAGAATGCTCCGCTCTCGTGCTTGAGACCAACGATGGAAAATCAAGAACTGACTTTGCTTGAAGTGCCCGAACCAGCGGAAATCCGTGCATGGGCTACTGAGAAAGACATCCTCATCTTGGCGCATAGCTACCAGGATGGTTTCTTGCAGGAAGCTGCTCACTTCGTCGGTGACAGCCTCGAGCTCGCCCGCTACGCAGCTCAAGCCAACGCCAAGGCGATCTGTTTCTGTGGTGTTCACTTCATGGCCGAGACGGCCAAACTGCTGTGTCCTGAAGCTACAGTCTTCGTTCCAGACATGGAGGCTGGCTGCTCTCTTGCGGATTCCTGCAAGGCAGGTGACCTGGCCAGATACCAGGAGCATCTGACGGTCAAGCTCGGCAAGCGTCCGACCACGGTCGCTTACGTCAACTGCAGTGCTGCTGTGAAGGCACAGTGCGACATCATCTGCACCAGCGGCAATGCTCGTGGCGTGGTGGAATCGATCCCAGCGGACGAACCGATCCTGTTCGTTCCTGACAAGCATCTTGGTGGCTGGCTCAATGAGGCCTTAGGTCGTGAGATGATCCTTTGGGATGGCGCGTGCGAAGTACACGAGTTGTTCTCAGTCGATACCCTGCACGAGATGCAGGCCGCTAATCCTGGGGCTATCACCATCACTCACCCCGAATGTCCGAAGCCGGTTCGCGATGCCAGCGACCACGTCCTCGGCACCGCCGGGATGCTGCGCTTGGTGAAGAGCAGTGAAGGCGAGACCTTCATCGTCGGTACTGAGGCTAACAAGATCTATCCTTTCGAGAAGGAGGCGCCACAGAACACCTACTTGGCTGCCCCTGGCGCTTCGTGTGCATGCAACCTGTGCCCATATATGCAACTGAACACGCCCGAGAAACTGTGGGCTTCATTGCACGCGTGTGGCCCGGAGGTCGATGTCGCGGACGAGTTGCGTGAGCCAGCCAAGCGAGCCCTGCAACGGATGCTTGACATCGTCTGAGCTCAACTAGAAGCGCGAGAACAACGCCCAGATCCCGTCGTTGGCATCGGCGGTGGCAAAAGCAGTACTGCTCGGCGCAGAATCAAGTACCAATGGAAACAGGCGCGGGCATATTGGGGCGGGAGCAGGTGCATATGCCCAGCAGAACCTCAAAAACCAAGATAGGTCGCGTCGAATTCCACAATATGAGGCCACGCCGTTATCCTATTGCCCCGATGAGCGCATCCTACTCTGACATCCAAACCCTTCTTGGTGATCAAGCCGAGTCTCTTCTAGGCCATACCTGCACTACTATCGCTAAGGAGCGTCTTCACCTGCCTGGTGGCGATTGGATCGATCGGGTCCACTCGCAGTCGGATCGCCCAACCCGTGCCCTCGGCGGCCTGCAGTCCATGCTCGGTCATGGTCGCCTGGCGAACACCGGTTATGTCTCGATCCTGCCGGTTGACCAAGGTATCGAGCACACAGGTGGTGCGAGCTTCGCACCGAACCCGGATTACTTCGATCCAGCCAGGATCGTCGAGCTTGCGATGGAGGGCGGTTGCAACGCCGTCGCCTCTACCCTCGGTGTCCTCGGCATGGTGGCGCGCAAGTACGCCCACCGCATCCCGTTCATGGTCAAGCTGAACCACAACGAGATCCTCAGCCACCCGAACTTCTACGACCAGACCATGTTCGCATCCGTCGACCAGTCATTCGACATGGGTGCGCAGGCAGTCGGTGCGACCATCTACTTCGGTAGCCACGAATCGCGTCGCCAGATCATGGAAGTCTCTGAGGCATTCCAGCGCGCCCACGAGTTGGGAATGGCCACTGTCCTCTGGTGCTACTTGCGTAACGGGGCCTTCAAGAAGGATGGAGTCGATTATCACGACGCCGCCGACTTGACTGGCCAGGCCAACCACTTGGGAGTCACCATTCAGGCTGACATCGTCAAGCAGAAGCTGCCGACCAAGAACAATCCGGGGTTCACCGACATCGGCTTCGGCAAGACCCATGACAAGGTCTATGCCGAGCTCTCCAGCGATCACCCGATCGACATGACTCGTTATCAGATCGCCAACTCCTACATGGGGCGCGCCGGCCTGATCAACTCAGGTGGCGCATCTGGATCCAACGACCTCGCCCAAGCGGTTGAGACCGCAGTCGTCAACAAGCGCGCTGGCGGCATGGGCTTGATCTCAGGTCGTAAGGCTTTCCAGAAGCCGATGGCTGAAGGCATCGAGCTCCTTAATGCCATTCAGGATGTCTACCTCTGTGACGACGTGACCATCGCCTGATCGAGCCGATCAAGTAGCTCGCGCTACTTGTCTCCACGCAGGACCGACTTCTCCACGAAGTCGGTCCAGTTTTTTTCCAGCCCCTTGAAGGTCGAGCGGTTGAAAGCCTTCTTGAATGCCGAACTGCCACCCTTACCGGCGAATACGCCGTGCAGGTACTCATTGAACCCGTCGTTGATCTCATGGTCATCGGCGTGCAGCAGGTAGTAGATCAGCGTGTATGACTGCGCGTGGGCGCAGTCTGATTTCTTGCTGTTCTGGAAACCAGTTATCGGCAAGTTCAGCACTTCATCGATGTCGAGTTTCGGATCCGCCTTGTAGTGAACGCGGAACCAATCCAAGTTGATGCGCTCGAAGTAGAACTCCGGGAAGCCGTCATTCTTGGTGAAGGATGAATCGAAATGGGTAGCGACTCCTTCATTCAACCAGCCTGGGTAATCGAGTGGTCGGGCACGCGAGCGTTCCGTCACGCACCTGAACTGCAGCGCGTGGCAGACGACCCTTACCAGGTTGACTCCCTTGCCATCATCGAACCAAGTGTTCACCAACTCGGTCTGCTGATCGAAGTAGCCCAAGATGCCAGGACTGACTTCCGGATAGCCTGCATCACGACTGGCGTAGATTCTCACCGTCAGTGGTTGCAGCAGCTCGTAGAACCCAGCCATTTCCTGCAGCACGTCGTAGTACCTGGCATAGAGCAGCTCCAGGTGGGCAGCGGCGCGCAAGGTCTCTTCAAGCTTGCCGTTGGCGATCAACTTGAAGTGCGCGGTATAGAAGACCCATGGCTGATTCTGTTCGGTATGCCAAGCGTCGAGGTCTTCCAGTGAGAGCCATTGGCCGCTGCCGGTGGGGGCCCGCCATTCTTCTCCTGACAATCGATGCCCAAGCGCTTCACGAGCGACGACGTTGCCTGGGTCCTTCACCAAGGCTTGCCAATAGTGCATCTCGACATCACGCTTCAAGCCGCGGTTGGCACACCATTGAGCCAGCTTCACTGCATCGGTCGCGCTAGCCTTCTTGACGTAGGTGTACTCGAGCTTTGATATGTACTGCCCGTAGTCGACGCGCGGCCCGGAAGTCTTCTCGATCTTGCTGCGCTTGAACTCCTTGGCTTTGGTGCCTTGCCCGAGAACCAGGACCTCACTGTCTTGGTACAGGATGACTCCTTTGTATTCGCGGCCCTTGGTGCTGGTCACTACATCTTCAGGTACCTCCGGCGGCCCCTGGAGTAATGGCAGCAATAGTGCGAATAACAGCATGCCAAAGTCTACCGCCTCAGCACTGCGCAGTAACACTTACCAGTTATATCCGCCTGGCGATGACACCTGCCAACCGTTCACCGGTCGCTGTGGGTCATAGAAGGGGTTGCTGACGTAATACTCGGAAGGGGTGCTGTTGAGCACGAATTTGAAGTCAGCGCCGTCAGAGCGGTACATGTAGCCGCCTGTGGTGGCATTGGGGAAGTTCGGGTCCGGGTCCTGCGGGAGGTAGGGCAGGTAATCCGGCACCAATCCCGGTATGTAACCGACCGCGTCGTAACCGAATGCACCCATGGCACCTGCGTCACCTTGCCAGACACCACCGGTGTCCGGATAGCCGCCGTTGTATTCGACGTACACGGCCAATGCCGCAGCTACTGAACGCAGGTCTGCTGCACGGCGCCCATCACGGGCGTTCTCTGCCTCCTCAGCGAGGATGGGGGCGAGGATCCCAGCCAACATGGCGATGATCGTGACCACGATCAGCATTTCGATAATCGTGAAGCCACGCGTCGGCGTGGGATGATGTGTGGAGCGAGGCATCATCACGTCTTTTTATCGGCTAGCAATTCCATCTACATAAAAAGAAATCGCCAGCTCCAAGGAGCTGACGATCTCGGTTTACTCGGTTATCGAGTACCCAAAGTGGTTACCAGTTGTAACCTCCAGGCGAACTTACCTGCCAAGCAGTAGCGGCACGGGTAGGGTCGTAGAAGGGGTTACCGGCTGGGAAAGTCTCTGGACCTTCGTTACACACGAACTTGTAGTCGGTGCCGTCGGAGTTGTACATGTAGCCACCGGTGGTAGCGTTAGGAAGATCTGGACTTGGATCCTTAGGCAGAACTGGCAGGAAGTCAGGTACCAAACCTGGGCAGTAACCTGCTGCATCGTAGAGGAGGCCACCGTAAGTCGGGGCGTCGCCTTGCCAGGCGCCAGAAGTATCTGGGTAAGTACCGTTCACGCGCTTGTAGCTTTCAAGTGCAGCCTGCATGCTCTTCAAGTCAGAGGAGCGACGAGCGTCACGTGAAGACTGGGCAGCATCTTCAAGAACTGGCAGAAGGATTCCGGCCAACATGGCCAGAATAGTGACCACGATCAACATTTCGATGATCGTAAAGCCTGATTGGGATGTTCGTTTCATGTTTCTCTTTATGTGTCTTTGGGGTCGTTGAATCTCGGCAACCGAGAGATTGCCTCTGGCGGTGTCCAAATACGTTATCGGAAAACGAAACGGCTTCCTTAAGCGGAACTAGTGTCGAAATCGAGACAAAGAGGTACGTGGTCGCTAGGTTTCGCCTCCCAGGTACCTTTCTTGCGCTCGTCGCGATCTAAAACAGCCCCAGAGCAGCGTTCTGCGGCGGATTCAGTTCCCATGCCGAGGTCGATTCTCAGCCCCAGATCGCGTGGAAATGCCCCTCCACGGTAGTCCCACCACGAGTACAGCCCGGCTTCTGTGTGGAATTTGCGGTACAGGTCAGACAGTCCCAAATCGGTCAGGGCCTTGAGCTTGGCATGCTCCTCATCGGAGAAATGGATCTTGCCGTGCCACTTCTCTACATCGTGCACATCTCGCTCATCGGGAGCGATGTTGAAGTCACCTAGGACCACCAAAGGCTGCTCCAGGTCGAAGCTCTTCAACCAGGCGGTGAGAGCATCAAGCCACTGCATCTTGAGCTCGAACTTGTCGGTGCCGAGGGCCTTGCCATTGATCACGTAGACATTGACGAACCGGATGCCATCCAGCACTGCAGAAATCACTCTGGCTTGTTCTGGGGCCGGGTCGCCGGGAAAACCGCAGTGAACATCCTCAAGCGGCTCCTTACTTAAGAGGGCTACGCCGTTGTAGGTCTTTTGGCCGTGATAGGAAGACTTGTATCCAGCTTCAGCTATGGCATCGACAGGGAACTGTTCATCCTGGACCTTGGTCTCTTGCAAGCACAGCAAGTCAGGTTGATGGCGTTCGAGAACCCCGAGCACCCGCTCGAAGCGAGTGCGCAGGGAGTTGACATTCCAACTGATGGCGCGCATTCCCGCAGTCTACGCGTGCGGCGTAGCTGGAGAAATGACGCCAGTCAGTGCTTTCCTAAGGGAAGATTATGGTCAATACCGTGCTGAATGCAGCATCGGGGGAACCTTGACCGACGATGCTCTGGAAGTTCAAGGTGCGCCCGCCAACCGACACAGGAACGGTCAAGTCAGCGGTGGCAATGCCATCCGCAGCACAAGTGCCGTTGTGGAAGATCTGCGGTTGAACCAAGAACAAGCTGCCGGCCACACCTGGGTATGTCGTGCCACTGTTGAGCGCTGTGCTCCAAGCCAAGCTGTAAGTGGCGCCAGATTCACCATCAACCACGAAACGCAAGGTCTCACCAGCGTTGGTGGCGCCCCACATTCCCAAGGTCGGACTGCTTTGTAGGGTGCGGATCTCGAAGTCGTCGAGCATGCCTTCGGTGATGTCATTGTTGGGGTTATCTGCGACCGTGAAACGTACTCGCATGAAGGAGCTGAAGGCGATGGTGCCGGTCAAGTCGACCTCAGCCTCATACCAAGCGGAGCCGGTGTCGCCGGCGTCCTCGAGTTGCACCCAACTGACACCGTTGTTGTTGCTGATCTCACAGATCCAACGGTCGTCGAGGCCTGAACCAGGGCGGTTGGCGAACCAGCGCGCGTAGTGCAGGGTCGCGTTGGTGTGACCGAACAGGCTGAAGGCTGGTGATGTGAGGATCGCGATGCCATCGACATCATTCGTGCCTACACTGCTTCCTGCTGCAGCACCGGTCACCCAGCACATGGTGCCGTTCGGTGAATGGTCGGAACCGGATTGAACCAGTGCTCCGTTTTGCGAGGTCGGTTGTGGATCGGCACGTTCCCAAGACCAGTTGGTCTGCACGTTACTGCTCCAGCCGAAGTCATCAGTTTCCATCTGATCCCGCGCGAGTACCCGTTGGCGTCCGACGATGACGTCGAATGGAGTCACGTCGAACCAGCCGTCATAGGTCAAAGCCAGATCAAGGCCGAGGGGAGTGCCGGTCGGTGCATTCGCGGCGATATCGACTTGGTACGAGCTACTGCTGCCGGTGGTCCTGGCGGCCAGCTGCAGGGTCGATGGTTGCCCACTCACGGTCAAGAAGCTGCTGTTGCTGGCGAGGTCGAGGTCGAGGCTCAGGGCATCTACCCCGGGGTTCTCGATTACTACCTGTAGTGACCAGGATTCACCAGGCTCTTGCCAAGCGTCGCCGTCGCCACTTATCTCGCTCCAGACAAGGTCATCGATCTTGGCCCACGAGCCAGTAGCCATCGCCGCTTGCCAATAGGCTGGGCGGATGTCTTCGTACAAGCCAGGGATTCGTGACGGTGCAGGCCAGAAGCCGTCGGCGCTGCTGCCGATCTCAGGAGTGAAAGCGATGGTGCCGAACTGACCGTAGTGATAATCGACGCTACCGCCGTTGGCGATGTAGAGCAGTTGCCAGATGGTGCCGAAGGGATAGCCGCTGGTTGCGGTGAACGATTGCGCGTACTCGCGATAGATGGCGTCGATCGGAGTGACGATGGTGTTGTAACCCCAGGGATACAACATGATGTCGCTATAGGTATGGGACGACATCGACATGCCAGGAGGCATCGTGGCCATCAGATTGGCAAGTGCTTGGGTCTCCGGTTCGGAGAACGGGGCGGTGCCGCGATAGGTTTCGCTCGAGGTATTACTGCTTGAACCTGGCCACTGCGGACCCCATTCCCAATCGTAGTTAAGGTTCAAGTCGACGCCGTAAGTGCCATCCTGGTTATTGCGACGATTCTTGCGCCACATGCCACCACCGTTAGGGGCGATCTGGCGGTTGTATTCGTAACCATCAGGGGTGGTGCATGGGATGAACAGCAGGTTGCGGGTCTGGACCAAGCGCGTGGCTTCAGGATCCTGGCCATACCCCGACAGCATCTCGTCGGCGAACATCAACAACGATTCGCCTGACATGGGTTCACGCGAATGGTGGATGGCGTCGTACCAAGCGACTGCCTTGCTCGGATCGTGAACGGCCGGGGTCGAGCTGATTCGCATGCCCCAGATCGAGCGCCCTTCGATAGTGGTGCCTACCGAGAACTTAGGCGAACAGATAGCTGGGTAGGTCGCGGCCAACCGGTCCATTTCCTGTTCAATCTCGGCCAAGGTGCGAAAGCCACCCATCGAACCTACAGATGCCGCGATACCGACCTGCCCCAGTTCGGTGGCAGCTCGTCGCGCGTAGTGACCCTGGAGATCCTCGATCTGCACCTCGAAGGCGATGCCTGCTTCAGCCAACAGCGCTTGTTCCGCGTCAGTCGCATAGGCAATCGCCAAACCAGAGCCGGCGACAGCATGGTGGTCGTCGACGTCACTCAGAAGCTCATTTAGTTGCCGGAATTCTGCCGCGTTGGCGACGGGAACCTGCACCAAGTCCTTGACTGGTTGAGCAGGAGGAGCGCCTTGGCCTAGGGCCAGGCTGAGGAGGACGGTTGTGAAGATTTCCATGATGGGAAAGGGGCATACTAGCCTACCAAAGGTGGCGCGAAATGGGGGGGCTGACAGTAGAATGGGCGGTTCCATGACAAGCACCGCGACCTCTTCGGATTTATCATTTCTCCACGAACTCGGCCTCGCTGGCGAGCAATCTGGGGCTTATTGCGGCGAATGGCTGTCCTGCTCCGGATCGGCGCTCCAGCCACCGGCGAAAAGATCGGCACCGTCAAGCAAGCTGACTCCGGCGACTACGAGAAGGTCGCTGCAGCTGCTCACGATGCCTTCCTGCGCTGGCGTGAACTGCCAGCTCCAGTGCGCGGTGAGTACGTACGCCAGATCGGCGATGAGTTGCGTAAGCACAAGGAGCCACTCGGCAAGCTGGTGGCCCTCGAGATGGGCAAGATCCTCCAAGAGGGACTCGGCGAGGTTCAAGAGGCGATCGACATCTGAGATTTCGCCGTAGGCCAGTCGCGCATGTTGTACGGCTTGTCGATGCACTCTGAGCGTCCACAGCACGCGATGCGCGAGCAGTGGCATCCACTCGGCGTCGTCGGGGTGATCTCCGCATTCAACTTCCCATCCGCGGTGTGGGCATGGAATTCTGCCTTGGCGCTGATCTGTGGCGACTCCTGCCTGTGGAAGCCAAGCTCCAAGACTCCGCTGACCGCTATCGCCATGACCAAGGTCGCGGCCAAGGTGCTTGAGCCAGTCGGTTTCGGTGCAGTCATCTCATTGGTCGCAGGTCGCGGCTCCGAGGTCGGTGAGCTATTGCTTAGCGATAAGCGTGCCCCCTTGATCTCCGCGACGGGCTCCTGCGCGATGGGTAAGCGGGTAGCTGAGAAGTTGGCCCAGCGTTACGGCAAGGCAATCCTTGAGCTCGGTGGCAACAACGCAGTCATCGTCCTCGAAGATGCCGATATCGAGATGGCCTGTCGCGCCATCATGTTCGGCGCGGTCGGTACTGCTGGTCAGCGCTGTACTTCTACCCGTCGGGTATTGGTGCAGAAGAGCGTGCGTGATCAGGTAGTCAACCGCCTGAAGGAGCTCTATGCCGGAGTCAATATCGGTCACCCTCTCGATCCCAACACCCTGATGGGCCCGATGATCGACGATGGCGCCGTCCAGGAAACCCTCGATGCCATCGAGAAGGTCAAGCAAGCCGGCGGAGAGATTCTCTGTGGTGGTGAGCGTTACCAGCCAGAAGGTTGCGAAGGCGGTTCGTTCATGACCCCTTGTATCGCGACCGCGCAGAACGATTGGCAGATCGTGCAGGATGAGACTTTCGGTCCATTGCTTTACATCATCGAAGTCGATGATCTCGACGACGCGATCGCCAAGCACAACGACGTGCCACAAGGCCTGTCCTCCTCGATCTTCACCCTCAACATGCAGCATGCCGAGAAGTTCTTGTCGGCTGTAGGCAGTGATTGCGGTATCGCCAACGTCAACATCGGTACATCTGGTGCCGAGATCGGTGGCGCGTTCGGCGGCGAGAAGGAGACCGGCGGTGGGCGCGAATCAGGCTCTGATGCCTGGAAGGTCTACATGCGCCGTCAGACCAACACCATCAACTGGAGTACTGAACTGCCATTGGCACAAGGTATCTCGTTCGATGTCGACTGATCGAAGCTGACATCGTCGAGGCCATCCGTTGGCAAGAAAAAACCGACCGCGAGACAAGTTCTCGCGGTCGGTTTGAAATTACCAGCAGACTTAGCCGCCGTAGAAGATCGACAGTGCGACCGTCAAGAAGAAGCCGTTGTCATCAGTGTCCGCGGTGTCCCATGCGGTTGCACGGTAGTCGAGGCCAAGGTCAACAGCGACGTCATCACTGATCATGTCGGTGATACCGCCACCAAGGGTGAAGGTGGTGGAATCGTCGTCGGTGGTGGTGCCACCAGACTTGACTTCGGCGTTGCCGATGCCGAACGAAGCCTGAGCCCATGGACGCATGTTCGACGTGGTGTCGAAGTACCAGCGACCGTAGGCAGCGATGTCGTAAGCAGTGGTATCGGTAGTACCAACCTCGGTGCTGCCGTAGCCAAGGCGACCGCCAAGTTCCAGTTCTGGCATCACGAACCAGCCGTGGGTGAAGTTCACGCTAAGCGCATCGCTGTCGACGTCCGCAGCTCCAGGAGTCTCGATGGTTCTGGTGCTGTATTGGTTTACACCAATTGCGCTACGCTGCATGCCTTCGGCGAAAGGTCCGATTGGGCCATTGGCGCCCATTGCGCAACTTAGGCTGAGGACGGGGAGAGCTAAAACGAGTGCGAGAGAGTTCTTCATTTGCATGGATTGAGTCAAGATGATTGGCGCAACCGTTCGTTGGCCGTGCGTCAGGTCTAGGGATGAGAACAGGCGGATTCAGCCTTCCATAAAGCGAAAACGAATGAAGCGGCCAAGCGAAGGGCTTTATACACCTTGTTTTTTTGTGGTTCAAGGCCATGCGAGTGCCCTTCCGTTCAAAGATAATAGGCCGATGGAGGATTCTATTCCCATTCCGGTTCAGCGGACCATCAACAGCAACCGCCTACCTCTCGCCCTGTGGGACTACGGCGGCAATGGTCCTGCGGTCCTGTTCCTACACGGATTCCTGGATACTGGTCGCAGCTTCGAGGACGTCGCCCTTGGACTCAAGGGGGTGTGCCGACCCTTGTGCTTGGATTGGCGCGGCCATGGTTCCAGTGGCCGGGTCGATCCTGCCGCGGCCTATCACCAGCTCGATCACTTAAAGGACCTTGCCGGTGTGTTGGATGAACTGGATGACTCCGGAACGCGAGTTGAAGCTGTCATTGCGCATTCGATGGGGGGGACTATCGCGCTGATGCTTGCCGCCTTCGCGCCGACCATGATCGGGCGTTTGATGTTGGTCGATTGCGTCGGTGGTTATGCCGCGGAGCCCCCGACCCAGATAGACCAGCTGAGTGCGTTGGTAGCCCACGTGCGCAAACCTGTACCGCCTTTCCGCAGTTTCGCTTCACGCGAAGCCGTGGTGGAACGGGTGATGCAGAATAATGATGGGCTGAGTGAAGCTGGCGCCAAGCGTATGGTCCGCCATTACCTTGAGGAGACCGACGACGGGCGCTTCCAAGTTCGACTCGATCCGCGCCTACGTGGCCCCAATCCTTACCGGTTCACGGAAGATCATTGGCTGGAGATCTGCAGCCGTGTCACCGCACGAGTGCACCTATTGGCTCCAGAGCAAGGTTATATGCACCGGATACCTGCCTTGCAGCAACGGTTCGAAAGCTTGAGAGATGCCAGTCGCCAGGATTTGCCTGGGGTGGGGCATCATGTCCATGTCGAAGCGGTGTCGACCTTGGTCGACGCGGTGCGTGAGTTCGTAACTGCTGATTGAAGCAGTGGTCGCCGAACTCAGACCTTGCGCTCTGCAGCGCTTTGCTTCAGCTTGTTGTCGCGGTCGAGTCCCCACGCCATGGCTAGGGTGTCACGCAGGATGCTAGGAGTGACAGGCTTGGCGAGGTAGGCAGAGAACCCAGCTTCACGGTATTCGCGTCCACGGCCAGCCCCAGCGTCGGAGGTGAGCAATACCATGCAGCACTCGGAGAGCACGGAATCAGATTGCATCATCATCCCTACTCGTTTGCCGTCCATGTCAGGCAGTTGGTGATCGATGATCGCCAACTCGAATGGGCAACACGAATCGAGGTCGACACGCATCAGTTGCAGCGCTTCCTGACCAGAACCAGCAATTACAGGCTGCACGCCCCAACTCATCATCTGCTCGACCAGGATGTCGCGGTTACGCTCATTGTCCTCGACGATCAGCGCCTTCAATCCAGCAAGGTTGCCGGAGAAAAGGTTCTCGACTTTCGGCTCACGGGAGCGAGGCAGTTTCAGTGAGAACCAGAAATCTGCTTCCTCGCCGCTGCCGACGAAGCCCATCTCGCCACCCATCAAGCGCACGATGCGTTGGCTGAGGGCCAGTCCGAAACCACTGTCGGATTCCTGACTAGGGTCGTTCTCTGAGTTCTCGAGCAACTCCTGCAGGGCGACACACTTCTCCTGGTCGAATTCAGTACCTGAGTTGCGGACGTGAAAGCGCAGGATTGAATCAGCATCATCGCGGTCCGTCTCTTCGACGTCGACCAGCACATGACCTGCGGAAGCGTTATTGATCCCGTTCTTGACGAGACTGCCTAATACCTGCTGTATGCGTCCTGCATCACCGGTATAGAAGCGCGGAGTGTCAGGGGCGAAGCGCAACAAGACCTCAAGGTTCTTGGCTTCAGCCATTGATGACATGTGCTTAGCTACGCCTGCGACAGCCACTTCCATGTCGAATGGCTTGTGGTCCAGCTCAAGCTCACCGGATTCGATCCGCGAGAAGTCGAGGACATCTTCCAGAAGTTCGAGTAGTGCACGCCCGGAGGACTGAATCGCGGTCGCGTAGTCCTTTTGAACCTGATCGAGCTTGGTGCTGTTGAGCATCCTGGTCATTCCCTTGATGCCGTTCAGTGGGGTGCGCATCTCGCTACCCACCTTCGCCAGAATCTGGTTCTGGATATGCAGGGTCTGGTTGACGCGCTGATCGGCCTTGCCGCGGGCTTCACGTTCCTTCGCGAGTAGGCGGTTGGCTTCTTCCAACTCGTCCTGAGAACGCTTGTGCTCGGATATGAAGCCGGTCACTAGGTATGCCACACCAGCAAGAAGCAGTAAGTTCTCGAACAGTCGATAGATATTGCGACTGCGCTGGGGAAGGGCGTCAGGAATCTCGATTCCCAAGTTCGCTAGTTGACCTATGATCAGCAGGGAAGTAAGGCTCACGACTGCCCAAGCCATGCCCGCTCGATAGCCGCAAAGGAGCGAGGCACTTAAGGGCAACATCGCGTACCAGGCGATTGAAGTAGCTTCTGATCCACCGCTGTGCAGGGTGACGAATGTCGCAGCCATGAACAGGCCGATGGTCGTCACTTGACCGATGGCTTCCACTGAACGACCTTGCCTCAGCATGGATCGCACGCAGAAGGCCAGGCCGATGATTCCGGTCATCGCCAGTGAGAACCCACTGAAGCCGACATCGCGATAATCCAGCACCATGTAGAAGAGTGCAACGCCGGTCATGGCGATGGTCATGCCAGTTACCACACGGTACTTGGTAAGAGTAATGGCGCTGGCAGTCCCGGCGTTGTTCGGCGGGCGCAGCAAATCCTTGAGGAATGCAATCACGGGTAGAGGGCGGCTTAGCGCCCACAAAATGCGGGCTCTTGTCCTTTTTCGGACATAAGGGCATTTTTCTTGAAGTACGCCTGAATGCATTCTGAAATAAATCCAATCAAGTTAAATAGGCCGCGCCGTTAGACTTAGCGGCTGCTTTTGCCGCCTCTCCCACATGGATTCAGCAGCTAAACCCACCGCCGTTTCAGCCCAACGGATCGATTTCGATACCTGGCGAGCCCAAGTCGAGAAGGAACTGAAGGGTGCCGATTTTGCCTCCACCCTTACTCAAGGCAGCCCCGAGTCATGCCTTATAAAGCCGCTGTACGCTGATTGTGGCGGGTATTTATACGAACAGGCAAATCCGGGAGACGCGCCGTTTACACGAGGCAGCAAGATGTCAGGAAAGTGGGCGAATGCCCCTCGGTTCGACATCCCAGGTCTGAAATCAGTGGGGGCGGCTGTCCTCAAGGACCTGGAAGGCGGAGCAAGTGGATTGTGGCTGCAATTGGATGCCTGCGCACGCCTAGGTCTCGCCCCGGATTCAGACATGGGCGTCGAGGCATGGGGTGACGGCGGGTGCATGGTTTGGGCACTTGACGATTGGCGCCGACTGCTCGATGGAGTGAAGCTTGATGCGATCGATATGGCCTTTGATGCTGGCGCTAACAGCCTGTGCAATCTGGCTCCTATCATCGCCCTAGCACGTGAACGTGGCGAGGATATCTCGGCAGCCAGTTGGAACTTCGGCCTGGATCCTTTGGGAAGCCTAGCTCGCGACGGTTTCCTTCCGCTCGGCTCTCGGTGCATGATGCATCAGTTAGGCACCGCCATCGCGTGGGCCAAGGAGCACATGCCGAACGCCACTCCGATGCTGGTGAGTACCGAGGTCTATCACATGGCGGGCGCATCATTGGCGCAGCAACTCGGCATCATGGCCGCCACATTCGTTCACTACCTGACTCTAGGTGAACGCATCGGCATCCCGTTGGAGGATCAAGCCGCTGCCACTGGCTTGCGCCTCGTACCAGGCCGCGAACTTTTTCCTGGCATCGCCATGCAGCGCGCCGCACGCCTGGTTTGGAGTCGCGTGCTTGGTGCCGGTGGTTTCTCCGACGATGAGATACCCGCCCCTTGGATCCACGCTGTCAACTCGCGTCGCACGTTGTCCCGCCTAGATCCATGGACGAACCAATTGCGGGCCACTACCCAGACTTTGGCTGCCGCACTTGGTGGCGCTGACATGATCACCACCATGGCTTATGACGAGGCCTTGGGGCAACCATCAGGGTTGGGTCGTCGTGTCGCACGCAACACCCAGAACATCCTTGCTGAGGAAAGCCGCTTGGATCAGGTCGTCGACCCCGGTGGCGGCTCCTATCTGATCGAGTCGTTGACCGAATCCATGGCCGCCGAGGCATGGCAGGTCTTTCAGCACATCCAATCCAAGGGTGGCGTTCCCTCAGGCTTGACCGAGGGCTGGCTGCACAAGGATCTTCAGTTGAGCCGTAAGCCGCAGATGGATGCGATTCGCACCCTTGCACAACCGGTCACTGGAGTCAGTTCATATCCGCCGATTGATCACGAGCTTCCTGAACGCGAACCTTATCTGGTGCAGGCGGATGAGGACTTCGTCAAGCAGTGGGTGGATGAGCGCAACCCTGAACATCGTTGCTGTGTACTGACCGTCGCAGGTGGTTTCGAGGAGATCATCTCCAATTCCACTGCTGGGGTTGACGTGTTTGCCCTCACTTCCGCCTTGGGCGACTTGTCCGGCAACCATTGTGGTGGCCCCAAGGCCGAGCCACTGCCGGTTCTACGTGACTCGGCCGGCTTCGAGCGGCTAATCACACGTGCCGAGGAATTGTGCGATGCAGGAGTACCTCCAAAGGTCTTCCTGATGTCGGTCGGTGACAAGTCCGGCTTTGCTCGCCGACTCACCTTCGCACGTCAGCTGTTCACCATCGGTGGTTTCGATTTGATCGAAGGCTCCAACCTTGATGACTATCAATCCCATGGCACGCCGATCGTCTGCCTATGCGCTAGTGATGAGACTTATGACGCGATGACCGATGGTGAGTTCGAGGCGATTCACAAGGTCGGCGCCAAGTCCCTTCTGATCTGTGGCGATCAGCACCATGAAGCCTCATCAGATGCTTGGCGGCGCGCTGGGGTCGATGGGTTCGTTCACCAAGGTTGTGATGCGATTACCCTCTTGAATATGTTGCAGGTCTACGGATGAAGCACGTACCTGATTTCTCGCGCATCCCTTGGGGGGCTGGAGGTGGGCCGATTGAAGTGGGTGACCCCAGCGAACCCGAACAGGCACCTGCTTCCGCGTCGCTGGATTCCACTCAGCGGTACTCGCGACCAGAGGGCATTGAAGTCCAACAGCTATACACCCAAGCAGCTTTCGAAGGACTTTCGCACTTGGGTTCGATGCCAGGCTTCGCACCTTTCGTTCGCGGTCCATACACCACGATGTACGTGCGTCGGCCTTGGACCATCCGCCAGTACGCTGGCTTCAGCACCGCTGAAGAATCGAACGCCTTCTACCGCCGCAACCTTGCCGCTGGACAGAAGGGGTTGTCCATCGCTTTCGACTTGGCGACTCACCGCGGCTATGACTCCGACCACCCGCGCGTGACCGGCGATGTCGGTATGGCCGGTGTGGCGATCGATTCCATCCTCGATATGCGCATCCTGTTCGGCGGCATCCCGTTGGACAAGATGAGTGTCTCCATGACCATGAATGGCGCGGTGTTGCCGATCCTGGCCTTGTACATCGTCGCTGCCGAGGAACAGGGTGTCGCGCCGGAACAACTCGCCGGCACAATCCAGAATGACATCCTCAAGGAGTTCATGGTGCGGAACACCTACATCTTCCCGCCGACCCCTTCGATGCGCATCGTCGCCGACATCTTCAGCTATACCGCTGAACGCATGCCGAAGTTCAACAGCATCTCGATCTCCGGTTATCACATGCAGGAGGCTGGTGCTACCGCTGACATCGAACTCGCCTACACCCTTGCCGACGGCTTGGAGTACGTTCGCACCGGTGTCGCCGCTGGAATGAGCATCGACGATTTCGCACCACGGTTGAGTTTCTTCTGGGCGATCGGCATGGATTTCTTCATGGAGATCGCCAAGCTGCGCGCCGCTCGCTTGTTGTGGCATCGGCTCATGCAACGCTTCGAGCCTGCCAATCCCAAGTCAAGCATGTTGCGCACCCATTCACAGACGTCGGGCTGGTCGTTGACCGCGCAGGATGTGTTCAATAACGTCGCCAGGACCTCGGTTGAGGCGATGGCCGCGACTCAAGGTCATACGCAGTCATTGCACACCAACTCCTTGGATGAAGCGCTGGCGCTGCCGACCGATTTCTCGGCTCGCATCGCGCGCAACACCCAGATCCAGTTGCAGGAGGAATCCGGCACCTGTGCCCCGGCAGACCCTTGGGGCGGCAGTTACTACGTCGAGAAGCTGACGCACGATCTTGCCGAGCGGGCGATGCAACACATCGAGGAGATCGAAGAGCTAGGCGGCATGACCAAGGCGATCGAAGCTGGAATCCCGAAGTTGCGAATCGAGGAGGCTGCCGCACGTGCCCAAGCACGAATCGATTCCGGCCAACAGACCATCGTAGGGGTGAACAAGTTCAAGCTCGATGAACGCGAAGACATCCCGGTATTGGCTGTCGATAACGATAAGGTGCGTAACGCCCAGTTGGCACGACTTGAGCAGTTGCGCAACGAGCGTGATGAAGAGAGCGTGCGGCTTTGCTTGCAGGCCCTTACCGCAAGTGCTGACAGCGGCGCAGGCAATCTCCTGGAGTTGTCGGTGGATGCCGCGCGTGCCAAGGCTACCGTCGGTGAGATCACCAGCGCCCTGGAAGAGGTGTTCGGGCGCCATCAAGCAGCGGTAACCGCGGTGTCAGGCGTGTACAGTGGTGAGGTGGGCGACAACCAAGACCTCGAACAGGTACGTGAGCAAGTTGCAGATTTCCTCGCGACTCACGGACGTCGTCCGCGCATCCTGGTCGCGAAGATGGGGCAAGACGGTCACGACCGTGGCCAGAAGGTCATCGCGACTTCATTCGCCGATATCGGCTTCGACGTAGACATCGGTTCGCTTTTCCAGACACCGGACGAGACCGCCAGGCAGGCTGTCGAGAATGACGTCCACATCGTGGGCGTAAGCTCACTGGCCGCAGGACACCTGACCTTGGTTCCAGCGTTGCGCCAAGCCCTCAAGGAACTCGGTCGCGAGGACATCCTGATCGTCGTCGGAGGTGTCATCCCGCCGCAAGATCACGACAAGCTCATTGAGATGGGGGCAGTGGCAGTGTTCGGTCCCGGTACGGTAATTCCCGCGGCTGCTACCAAGCTGCTCGAACATCTCAAACGATGACCTTGAAC
>CAZJGH010000015.1:0-22130 GCA_964545405.1 uncultured Planctomycetales bacterium | reverse complement strand
CGCGTTCGGCGCCAGAACCCGCACCCCATGACGGAAGCCGTGGATGCCTGTCAGCAAGGAGAAACGCGATGGGGTGCAGGTCGCGGCGGAGCAGTGGCCGTCAGTGAAACGCAATCCTTCGGCTGCGAGGCGATCGATGTTCGGTGTCTGGATCTTGCCATCCCCATAACAGCTGACATCAGCGAAGCCGACGTCGTCAGCGTAGATGATCACCACGTTAGGTTTCCTTTGCGCTTGGGTGCTGCGCGATCCTGCCTGTGAACAAGTCGGCAGGCTCAGGATGCAAAGGGTGCAAACAAGGAAGAAGGAGAGTTCTTGGAGGCGGGTCATGACTTCAGCGAATCGGCCAGCTTCATTACTTGTTGTTCATCCACCACGGTGCCACGTTGACCCGCTTCCTGGCAGGCCTTGAGGATCGAATCGATTTGTGCACGAACCTCAGGCGCGAGATCCTTGGCACGCGTGCCAGCGTCTTGCTCCATGGTCAAGGCTCGTTGTTGGGCGTGGGCGCGATGCCGCACCGCATGCCAGTGGGCGAGGGCGCGGTCTAGGAGTATCCAAGCGAAGACAGGGTTGCTGATCGGACCGAAGCAACGCATGTGACCATGTTCGCCAGGGAAGAGTTTGGCGAGACGATCATGGTTAGGGCTCCAATGCTGGCCGATACGATTACTGCCGAACCAGGCTCCAGCAGCACCGATCGCGCCACCGATGGCTACTCCAGCGCCGAAGCTGAGCCCACCGACTGCCAGGTCGATCACGCCACCTGCAGCACCGCCGGCAGCCGCAGCACGAACTGCAAGTTGCTTGGTGGTCAAGCCGAATAGCTTCCAGTTCTTCTTGTCGAACAGGTCACCGCGGTCGAAATCGAAATCGGTGTCCTCGCGCTGGATCGAGCCGAAGCCGTAGTGGCGCTCGATGCCGATGCGGCAACGATCCTCGAGCTTGCGCAGCTGCCGGCGATAGGCGGAGGCCAAGTCGTCATCGAGGGAGGGCGATTCATCGGCAGGATTGAATGCGCGGCTTTCGACATGGGACCACGCCTCAACCAGATAGTCCGCCAATAACCTGGCGGCATCCTGGTTGAGCGATTGGCGCTGTGATTGCAGGCCATCAGCAGCAGCGATGAGTTCGTCGGACCACGCTTCGTGTAGTTCGCTGAAGGTGCGCAGTAGGCGTACCCGATCATCGAAGTCAGCCTGATGTGCATTGAAGTCGCGAACGACACTGAAGAACTGCTGCAGCACAGGGCGCCACGTCTCTGCCCAATCGTCATCACCGATGCGATTCAGCAGGGCCATTCCGGGTCGGCCACTCCATCGCAGGATCTCCATCTCGGCTTCATGAGTGGCGCGATAGGGGCGTGACGCATCGACCACGTAGAGGATTCCAGCATTGGCGTCTTCGAGTAACGGAGCCAAGAGCTGGCACTCATCGTGGAAGCGTTCACCATCCTGGAACTCGGCGACGAAGGCGCGTACAGCCTCGAGTCGTTGGTCGGCATGTTGCGCGTGCTCCTGCAGCCATTCCAAGGCCGCGGCGGCCTCCTGGAATCCGGGCGTGTCGACCAAGCGGAAGACTGGCTTACCGTCCAACTTGAAATCGTAAGCTGCTGATTCCGACGTGGTGCCAGGAATCAAGTCGATGGGCACGGCGGTCTCCTCAAGCAGTGTCGCGACCACTGACGACTTGCCCTTGTTGACATGACCGACGACCACGAAAGTCGGAAGGTCAGCTGCCATCCCTGTCGCTCCCGTCGGGAATAGCGGTCGCAGCACTCACGAACAGGTGATCGTCGTGAAGGCTGGCCAAGGTGCGCCGCCAGATGAATGTGTCGCGGTCTTGTGGGGCTTCCCACTTGGAAGGGTCAGAGCCGTTGACCTCGATCGGGCATACATGGATCAAGCGTTCGCGTCCGAGTTCGCCGCGCAAGCTCACGATGAACGAGATGAATCGCTTGTCCGGCGCCTCGCCCGCTTCGACCACTACTTGCACCGACTCGGGGTTTTCGCGTGCGAGTCGTGCAACCAGCTGCGCATCGGCATGCAGGTCGCGGCCACCGGCCTGAAGTTGCATGGCATTATCCCAATCGCCCCAAGCCACGATTGCCAGGCCGTCGTTCGGTTGCGGTGGCGAGAACGACTTCGTTTCTGCACGTGCGGCGGGATCCTCATGAGCGGCGGACGACGTCGACAGTACCGGAAGCATCACGTCGAACAGCTCCTGTAAGCGTCGATGATTCCAATCCAGTCGCTGAAGCTCCCGACGTTGGCCATTGCTGCACCACTGCATCAGTACCAGGCGTGGTATCAGTCCCCAGATCATCAGGTTCATCATCACGAACGGCCACCAGACGCGGCCGTCGGCGTTGGGTGAACGGAACTTCCCGGCCAACGCATCCCATTGGGTTGCGGCGATCACATTCTCGTTGGGCACCCAGCTTTCCGGGAAGGCCCAGCCCCATGGTGCGGCCAGCGCATCGACCAACCCCTGCATGTGGGATATCTCGATGCTGTCGGGAGTGGTGGCCCAGCCGAATTGAAGTTCCGAGAACAACAACATCTCGACGAAGATGAGCAATGCGCCGAAATTGAATGCGACTGCGAAGCGTTGAGTGAGGCCCAGCCAAGTCCAACGTTCGACCCGTTGCGTGCGCGGCAATGCCTGTAGCATCTCGCTGGCGCTGACCTTGCGCGCCCAACTCCAGCGGTGCAACCACTTCAGGAGGTTGGTGAAGGCGCCGAACCATTGGCGACCACGGCTCTTGGCGACTGTCGCCAGGATCACCGCGCCGAGCAGCAGCACGACCTGCACTAGCACAAGCATGCCAAGGCACAACCACAGGTTGACGGGTTCCTCGCTGGGGGAGGACAGCGCAGCACGGCCGGCACCGATGCCGAAGATGATGCCACCGACAGTAGCGAACCCGCCGACCAGCTTGAAGCCGTTGGCCATGGCTTCTCCAGGCAGGACATCGCCGTCCTTGCGCGCCAAGTTGAGCCATTCACGCACGGCCACCAAGCGCATGCCGCGATCGGTCAGCAACTGCCGACGCAACTCTTCCGGCGCTAGCTCCAGGTCGGCCACCAACTGTTCTCCTGCACTCACCGCCGATTCTCGCCACGCGGACTCGCCGCGTTGCAGACCGTATTCGGTGTCGAGGAAGTCGGTGAGTTCGGTCACACTAGTTGGCCTTGGCCGGTTGCACTGGCGCCACAACTGTCGAGTTCGCCAGGTAGAGGCTCTGGGCCTCGTTCATCGATGATCTCATAAGCCTGATTGCGGCGCCGCGGCACGAATCCGGCCTCGCGAATGTTGTCTTCGATCTTGTCGAGTCCGACCAGCTCGAAACAACCTGCGGCGCTGACCACGTTCTCCTCCAGCATCGCCGAACCGAAATCGTTGCAGCCCATGCGTAACGCAAGTTGCGCGGCGCTCGCTCCCTGGGTCACGAAGCTCGCTTGGATGTTCGGGAAGTTGTCGAGGAAGATCCGCGCCATAGCAGTGGTGCGGAAGTACTCGGCATGAGTGGCCTTCTTCCAGCCGCTGTCGAGCAACTCGTCGCCGAGCGGATTGCCTCCCGGCTGGAATGTCCAGTCGATGAAGGCGGTGAAGCCGCCGGTGCGGTCCTGTACTTGGCGCAACCGTTCCATATGCTCCAGACGATCGGCGACGGACTCGATGTGCCCGAACATCATGGTCGCGGTGGTCTTCATGCCGATGCCGTGCGCCTCCTCCATGATGCGCAGCCAAGTGTCGGTATCGGTCTTGCGCGCGGCGATCTGCTTACGCACCGACTCGGTGAGGATCTCGGCTCCACCGCCGGGCATCGAATCCATGCCAGCTGCCTGAAGACGCAGGAGCACTTCCTCAGTGCTGCATTTCGACACCTTCGACAGGTGATCGATCTCCGGTGGTGACATTGCATGCAGATGTAGCTTCGGCCAACGCTCCTTGAGGTCACTCATCAACTCGGAGAACCACTCGACCCCAAGCTTGGGGTGATGACCACTCTGCATCAGGATCTGCACGCCACCGACGTCGACCGTCTCCTGCACCCGCTTGTAGATCTCCTCGCGCTCCAATACGTAACCCTTGACCTCGTCCTTCGGCTTGGCATAGAAGGCACAGAAGGTGCAGTCCGTCACGCAGATGTTGGTCGGGTTCAGGTTGCGGTCGATGATGTAGGTGACGACCTGGTCAGGAAAGCGCCGCCGCCGCATCTCGTCCGCCAGGAAAGCCAAGGTGTCGAGCCCTGCATTCTCATGCAGGAACATGCCTTCCTCGAGCGACAGGCGTGCGCCATCGAGGACTTTAGCGGAGAGGTGGGAAACGCTCATGTGCAGCTATTCTAGCTGCACCCTGGAAGCCTTACTTCCACACGATCATGGCCGCATTGGCAGCCATGTAGGCGCCGAAAGCCACCACCAGCGGGCTGCTCAGTCGCTTGCCTCGATCCAGTAACCACGCCACCATCGAAGTAAGGACTATGCAATGGAAAATCCACAACACCAGGAAGATGCCGAGGTGGTCGACGATGGCGTCGCCGGTGTAACCAGCAAGGGCCATGACTTCCTGCAATGACCGCCCGCCATATAGGACCATCCATGAGTGCGGCAGGCTGATAACCCAATCGAAGATCCTGGAACCACCGTCATAGCCTTCGGTACCGTGGAGCCAGGCATCGATGAACGGAAATGGCGCAACCCACAGTACTAGCCAACCGAAAGCACGCTGCCATTGGAAGGCGAATCCCGAACCCTTGCCTCGTCCGAGCTGCAGCAGGCTCCAGATGGTGAACGCGGGCAGGATGAAGAACAGGAGCAGGTAGAACATGATGGTCAGTTAGGTTCCGTACCAGGGCCAATCCCTGCCGAGGAAGGCGTTGATGGCGACGAAGGCACCAACAGCCATCACGACCGGGTCTCGCCAAGTCTTACCGCCCCGCAGGCGCCATGCAACTATCAAACTCAAGACCAGCGCCTGGATGAACACCAATCCGAAGAACACATGTGAGTTGTCGAACATGGTGTCGCGGCGATGGCCGGTCCAATCCTTGACGTTGTCCTCGAAGATGGTGATGACCGTCTGTCCGCCGAGGAAGACTGGTGAAACGATGGGGGAGAGCAGCAGATGCTGGATCGATTCGACGCCATCCCAGTCGGAGAAGATCTCGATCAGCGCGGCGAGGATCGTGACCGATATTACGCACATCGATATCCAGCCGAAGCCGCGGCGCAACTGGTAGTGCAGTGAATCACTGCGATTGCGGAAGAAACAGACGATCCCCCAAACCATCAAGGGCAGGAATAGCAGTCCATACATCAGTTCACCTCAGGGTTGTCAGGAATGTTCTTCATCCAGGAGAACTGCGGATCGATCTTCGCCATCAATCGCTCCCAAAGCAGGCGCCAGTCGGTAGTCCAGACATCTTCAGTACTGCCTGGTAGGACGAACCACGCTTCGGCATCCATCTCCTCTTCAAGCTGGCCAGGGCTCCATCCGCTGTAGCCGATGAAGAAGCGTAACTGACCTTGGCGCTCGAGGGTGCGGTGCACTAGCTCCATGTCGCCGCCGAAGAACACTCCGGGCAGGACCGGAAATACGCTGACGGGATCCTGTTCGGGGCCACTAAGTACATGCAGGCAATCATTGCCGACTGGGCCACCCCACATCAGAGGGATGTCGAGCTTCGAGATGTCTTCAAGGCCTGAGTCTTCCGGCAGGACGTCCTCGAGTTCCAGGTCGAGTGGCCGATTCAAGGTAAGGCCGACCGAGCCATGTTCATCGTGCGTGCAGATGAGGACGACAGTGCCGTCGAAGTTCGGGTCCAACATTGCAGGACGCGAAATCAACAGGCTGCCGCTGGCTATGTTCATCTTGGAGGGTTCGGCGGTCGTGCGCTCTGAAGTCGTCGCAGTTCATCAACCGTCTGCTGCACCATATCACGTTGCGGGTGGTCAGGCGCATTCTCGAGGAAATAGTCGAGCGTGCGAATCGCCATGTCTATGCGGCCCATCTCGACCTGCAGGCTGAACAGCAATTGCGCCACTTCAATGCGAGTGGGATCCTCGCCGAACATGCCGGCGGCCATCTGGATGGCTTCATCGAAGCGCCCGACCCGGAACAGTGCATTGGCCTTGCCTAAGTGCGCGGCTTCAAGATTCGGATCCTGTTCCAATGCGGTATCGAAGAAACCGAGTGCTTCATTCATGTATGAATCATGCAGCTCGAAGTGGCCGGTCTCGCCGTGCCCGAGTGCGGTCTGTGCGCGACAGTTCGCCAACCCGAGATAACCGATCGGTGAGAACTTGTAGTGGTCGACCGTGCGTTGATAGACCGCCTCGGCGCCGACGAAATCCCCATCAAGATATAAGGCATCGCCCAATCCGAGGTTGCCCTTCTCA
Source organism: uncultured Planctomycetales bacterium (assembly GCA_964545405.1). Classification (GTDB taxonomy): domain Bacteria; phylum Planctomycetota; class UBA1135; order UBA1135; family UBA1135. Next base: position 15,723 of record CAZJGH010000015.1, on the reverse strand, counting down.
CGTTCGACTGAGGTCACGAAGTACAGGTCTGGATCGACCTCGACGCTTTCTTGATAGGCATCCAGTGCGTATTCACTGAAGCGCGTGCGCTGCAAGGCGTCGGTAGCGTTCTGCGCGCGCTCCAGCATGAGGCGCCCGTATTCAACATGTCCGGTCACCGCGTTCGGCTCGACTTCACGCGCCCAGCTGAACAAGGTCTCCTCATCGTGCCAGTTTCTGCTGCCGGCCCGTGCGGAATATGCGTGCGGGAAGACCATCACCGCCAGTGCTATCCATGCATAAGTCTGTTGCTGGTAGCGTTTCAATGCTGCCGCCACCAATAAGGCGAAGCCGGCGCTCGGGAGGTACAGGAAACGTTCCTCGAAGGGGTATTGGCCGAGGGCCTTGGTGTTCATTACCGGCACCAAGCCGGCGAACAGCAAACCAAGTGCGAACAAGATAGTGAGGTTCTTACGCTGCCTGAGCCAAACCGCCAAGGCGATCAGGGATGCCAAGCCACCGGAGATCGCGATCCACAGACGCGCGGTGCTGGCGGCATCACTCAAGCCTAAAGGGCGGAAAGGCATGTGCGGCCACGGCCATACCAAGAAAGCCAAGTAGCGCCCGATAAGTGACAACGACAAGCTGATCTGCTCGCCGAGACCAAGTCCGTGGAAGGTATTCACGCGGTCGAATCCTGCCGTCGCGCTATCGAATGCGAGGTAGCGAAGGACGTAAACCATCATTGCTGCGCCGCAAAGTGCCAATAAAGTCGGCCATCGACGAGAAAAATCAACCGTGCCGAGCAAATTCCCTGCAGAACTCATGGCAGCGTCTGGCGAGGTCTGGGCGCCGGCCTTGGGGCGCAGGAAAGTGATGCCAAGGGCAAGCAACCAAACCCCAATCGCGACCTCCTTGCACAACATCGCAGCGCATATCCACAAGCCGGTTTGGAATGGCTTGTTGAGTGCCAGCCCACGTAGCGCGAGCAGACTGAACAAGGTCGCCAGTAGTTCAGGAATGGCGGAGATCCATGCCACCGGCTCGGAGTGACTGCCATGCACGGCGAACAGGACGCCAGCTGCAACAGCAACTGAGTGGCGCCAACCCAGCGCTAGTCCGAGTGCTGCAACTGCCGCAGCACAAGCACCATGCAGAAAAAGCGAAACCCAATGAAAGGCTACAGGCGAGCCGTTTCCGAGTTGCCATGTAGCGCCCAAAGTGACGGCGCCCAACGGTCTATAGAAGCCTGACCCGAAGCGGCTCTCATCGACCAATTCCCAGTAAGGGGTGGTGAAGGCTTGGCTGACGACCGACCAATCCTGCATGGTCGGATTGAGGCTGATCAGGGAGCGGTCGTCGTACACGAACTCGCCATCCAGGACAGGGGCGAACAGCGCCATGCCGAGCAGGGCAGGCAAAATAAGGCAAATAAAGCGAGAACGAGACATCCGGAGCGGGCTGCAGGGGCGGTCTGCCCTGGAGAGGATAGTGAATATTCTGCAAGAAATGTGCCGGTTCGTCGGAAAGCAGCCGTGAAAGAGGCGCCTTCATGCATTACTCTGTAGCCGTGAGCGATTCCGCAAAGCCCCTGGTTGTCACCGTTTTGTTCGGTGGTCGGTCCGCCGAGCACGAAGTAAGCCTGCGTTCGACGCGAGCTGTGGTCGCCCACTTAGACCCAGCGCGTTACGACTTACGCCTGGTCGGAATCAGCCGCGATGGCGAATGGCTTGATTACGCGGGTTCCAAGCAGATGCTCGAAGACGGCAGTGTCTCCGGCCCGGTCCGGGGACCTTACCTACCTGAAGGCACCGACGTGGTCTTGCCGATCCTGCATGGCCCGGGCGGTGAAGATGGTTCCATCCAAGGATGGCTGGAGTTACTTGACGTTCCATGCGTAGGTAGCGGTTGCGCAGGTTCGGCAATCGCGATGGACAAGTCGGTGTCCAAGCATGTGTTGCGTAGTGCCCATGTTCCGGTCCTGATGTGGACCGACATCCGCCGACGTGATTGGGTGGCCAATCGTGCGAAGGTGCTCACTGTGGTCGAAACCGAGCGCAGCTTCCCATGCTTCGTCAAACCTGCACGACTCGGCTCGAGCCTCGGCATCTCCAGGGTTGAAGATAGCGCTGGTCTTGAAGAGGCCCTTGATACCGCGTTCAAGTATGGCGACCACGTCCTGGTCGAGCCTGCGATCGAATGCCGCGAGTTGGAGATCGCCGTCCTGGATGGCTCTCCTGAGATCGTCAGCCTTCCTGGTGAGATCGTCGCCGAAGGTTGGTACGACTTCGACAGTAAGTACAACACCGATGAAGCGGTCCTTAACGCACCGACCGACAACCTCGAGCCACGTATGGCAGACGCACTGCGTGATTTCGCGCTGCGGGCATTCCGGGTGCTGCGCCTTTCGGGAATGGCGCGCGTCGATTTCCTGCTCGACCGCAAGACCGGTCGTTATTACCTCAATGAGGTCAACTCCATCCCTGGCTTCACGTCGATATCGATGTATCCGAAGCTGATGGAGGCTGCAGGCGTACCGTTCGCTGAGTTGCTGGACAGGCTGATCGAGTTGGCCATGCAGGAGCGTCGCGAAGCTGAGCGTGAAGTGGCAGCTCCACCGGTCGAGCTCGAACGCGAAAGCCAGTAGCCTTCGAGTGCCGGGCTTCGGCGGTCAATATGCCATCTTCAGGCAGAATACCGAGCCGCCAGACTTCATGAATTCGCTGGTATCGACCGACACCGGTTCGAATCCTCCTTTGCGCAGCTTGTTCTCCAGTTCAGGGTTGCCTGCCTGCAGGAACACGTGCTTCTTGTCGGGGCAGAAGGCATTGCCGGCGAAGTTCAGGGCTTCATCGTCTGAAAGTGGGATGGCGTTGGGGAAGGCAGCCAGCACCAGCTCAAGGCCTTGATCCGAGAATGCGCCAGGTACGTACAAGGCAGTGGTCTCATCCAACGCCGCAAGTGCGGTATCCAGGTGATAGAAGCGTGGGTCCTGCAACTCGTATAGAAGCAGATCAAGTTGCGGGTGAGCGCAAGCGAGGGCATCCCATGCTGCTGCACAACTGCGCGGGCCGACACCTACATGCAGCAGGAACCTGCCGGGGTGGAGGATGCCGTCGCCATGGCCTTCGAAGTTGGTGACGTGGTCGGGCATGCTCTTGATGGCGAAGCCAAACTTCTGGAAGTGATCCTCATGCGCGGACGTTTCGCTGCGTCTCGATCCGTGAGTCATGCGACCTAGCCAGATCTCGGTGCTGCCATCAGGCAACGGTAAGGCCATGCTTGGATTAGCGGTGAAGCAAAGGTCTACTTGGCCTGAAGAAGGGGCAAGGGCCGTGCAATGCAGGCCGGCATGCTGCTGGAATGCCGCGACCAGGTCACGCCACTGGCGTTGAGCCAGTTCACGATCGACTGCTAAAGGCTGGCCGTCGTCGCCAGACATGAAGGAGTTATGGACTTCCTCGATCCTGAACTCGGCAGGATCCGCCATCAGGACGTTGCTCGGCAACGCCACCGAGGGCAACTCGGCAGCGCGATGCGGCCAATCGCCGACTGTCTTGATTATCGGCATCCCTACAGGACGTCGCGGCTGCGCGCGGCTCTGGCGGTGGCGAACATCATGGCCACCGTCGTACCGAAGATGACCAGCAGGGAGCTCGACACGGCCGGCATGTTGGTGACCGGTGGGAACAGGTCGGTGGCGGAATCAGTGATGCCACACCACGCATGGGCAAGTCCGATCAGGTAGTAATGCAACGAGTACATCTGGCCGTCGCCGGGCAGCGAGCCGAGTACCGAGCCGAGTACCACGAGGATCAGGAATGCATGGATGATCGCACGCTTCGACCAGACTCCGAGGAACATGCAGATTGCGCCATAGGCCAGGCTCGCGATCCACAGGACCGCGACGATGCCGCCTACCAACGTCAGCCAAGTGGTGAGGGCGATATCCGGGTTCGCCATCGCGCAGATGACAGCGGGTACTGCAGCGCCGATGAGGTACACCGGAAGCATGCCAGTGAAGGCACCCAGGAACATCCCAAGCAGCGGTTGCCAACGTGGTACCGGACGCGTGTAGATGTAGCCGATGGCACCACGGTCATACAGCTCACTCAGGACCGGCAGCATCATGAACATCGTCACGAATGGCAACACGAAGTACAGGGTGAGTGGGATCAGGTACTGGCGGTAAAGCTCAAGCGGCTGCACGGAAGCGCTGAACGCGATGGCCATCACCAACACCAAAGTCGGCAGTAACGCCACGGTAATGGGGGCAAGCAGGCGCAGGCCCAAGGTGCGGCGACGAAGCGAGAAGGTGGCGGTAGCGAGGATCGCGCTCATCGTGCTGATCCTCCAACCAACAGTTCGTAAACCATTTCCAATTGTTGATCGTCGATTTCCATCGAGTGGATTCGGCCTTCCATGCCAGCTTTCTGTAGATGTTCGAGCAACTCAGGTAAGTTGCGCGTATCGAGATGTAAGACCCCGTCCTCAGCGAAATCCAGGCCGATGACGACTTCTTGCGCGAGAAGCTCGGCAGCCAGTTGGCGCAGGTGTTCGCCGCGCACCGAGGCACGCCGCGGCTTCATGTCGATCAGGTCACGGATCTCGGCGAGGCGACCTTCGGCGAGTAGGCGCCCGTGATGAAGCATCAACATGCGGTCAGTGACGCTCTCGACTTCATGCAAGACGTGACTCGCCATCACGACAGTGCGTCCCTTGCCGGCCCAGTCCCGCACCAAATCCATGGTGTTGCGGCGGCTGACCGGATCCATGCCGTTGAGTGGCTCATCCAGCAACAGCAGTTCGGGCTCGAACAGCAGAGCCTGCGCGATCTTGATGCGCTGGCGCATGCCCTTGGACATGGCGTTCAGCTTGACGTCGGCCTTCGATTGCATGCCGACGAGTTGCAGGGCCTTGTCGGCCCGATCCTTCGACTTGCTCGGGCCATCACCGCCAAGTGCGGCCATGAAACGCAGGAAGTCGATCGCGCGATCGGTCTCGAAGTGGACGTCCTCGCCCGGTGCGTGACCGACTCGGCGGAAGATCTCGTGGGTGCCAGGTACCACGCGCTGGCCATAGATCTCTACCCAACCGCGGTTGGCGTGGATCTGGCCGGTAAGAAGGCGCATCAAGGTACTCTTGCCGGAACCGTTGGGGCCAAGCAGGCCGACGATACCGCTTTCGATGGTGACGCTCAGGCCAGCCAATCCCTGGACCTCGCCATACCAGCGAGAGAGGTTCTCGCAGCGTAATGCAGGAGCACTCATCAGACCAGACTCCTGCGGCGCAGGCCGCGCATCACGATCAGGAAGGAGACCACCGAGATGCCGATCATCACTCCGAATGCCATGGCCGGACTGGCGTTGGCGTAGTCGTGATTGTCGGTGAGGTCGACGCCGAGCAGTGTGGCGCATACGACCTTGGTGTCATTGAAGAACGAGAAGGCCCACATGTTCGGCTTGTCGGTGATCTCGTACAGGACAGCACCCATACCGCTGAGGAACAGGAAGATGACCACGAAGATCAGGTTGCTCCAGGTCGCGCTGCGAGTGATGCTGGTGATCGCTTGGACCATCAACGCGACGGTGGTGGAGATTATCAGTAGGGCAGCGAAGAGGCTGAACGGCACATGACGGATGAGGTCGTAGTGGGCCTCGTCGGGAGCGGTGGCGACATCAGCGAGCCACACCAGCAGGAACGGGCCGAAGGTAGCGAGCATCAGGAAACTCACGAAGGCGAAGGTTCGCCCAGCCAAGTATCCCAACGGCGTGACCGGTCGCGAGAAGTACGCCTCCAACGCATTGGTGCGCATGTCACTGGCGATCAGGTCGTAACCGAACAACAGTGCCAACGGCAGCAGGATCGGTCGCACGAACACGTAGGTGAGGATCAGGTAGAAGCCGGTGTCGACCTTGAAGCCTCCTCCTCCTGAAGCCATATGTGCAGCTTCTTCGGTGACGCTTCGCCATTCAGGAATCACCTGATTGACCAAGTACATCATCGCCATCAAGCCGAAGCCCATCACTAAGGACAGCATCGACAAGCGGCGCACCCACTTCGATTTCCAGCCTCGCTTGATTGTGCCGAAGGAGATCGGCACCCAAGCAGGGCGATTATTGCGTTCACCTTGGTAACGCTCGTATTCAGCGGCGCGGAAAGCCATCAGCTCGCCTCCTGTTCTTGAGGAGTCTGGTCGGACTCGAGTGCTTCGAGGAAGGCATCCTCAAGGGAACGCGCGGCATCCTTGACGCCGAGCAGGGGAACGCCAGCTTGACCGGCAAGAGCGAATACGCTGTCGGGCTCGACGATACGGTCGGGGTGCGTGATGACAAGTTCGCCTTCGTTGCGGCCGACGTCGACCACCATGCCTTGGTCACGAGCACATTGACTGAACAGTTCCGCACCTTCGGGCGCGATCCTGATGCGTTTCGCACCGCGTGCCGCGGTGGTCAGTTCTTCCATCGATGCAGTCCGCTTCATGCGGCCTTGGTCGAGTACCCATACCTGATTGCACAGGCGTTCGACATCAGGCAGCAAGTGGCTGGCAAGGATCAGGTGGATGCCGTGTTCGCCACTTACGCGTTCGATCAGTCCCAGCATGCGCATGCGACTTTGGGGATCGAGACCGTTGGTCGGTTCATCCAGGAACAGCACGTCGGGGTCGTGGACCAGCGCCGCAGCCAACTTGTAGCGTTGACGCATGCCGACGGAGAAGTCGGACACTTCGCGATAGCGCTCTTCGCCCAAGCCGACGAAGTGCAGTACGTCGTGGGCGCGAAGCATGGCGTCGTCCTTGGGGAAGCCGCAGGTCTGAGCGAAGTGGGCGAGACCACTGACGCAGGAGACACCACCGAGGTAGCAGTCGCGTTCAGGCATGTAGCCGATCTTGCGACGAAGCTTGGCGCCCGCGGTCTTGGTGTCTTCGCCCAACACCCGGACGCTTCCGGCAGCAGGGGCGACCAGGCCAAGGATGGAACGCAGCATCGACGACTTCCCGGCGCCGTTGGGGCCCAGCAGTCCGAGCGCTCCACCAGGGAAGCTGGCATCGACTCCATGCAGAGCGGTAAAGGAGCCGTAGCGAACTACTAACCCCTCCAGTTCGAGGACATTGGGACTCATTCGGTGGTGATCGGCAACAGGATGCGGCGTTGGACGTTGGCAGCCATTTCAGCCATTTGGGTGTGTGCTCGGTGGAGACGTTTGGACCGAATCACTCGGTCGCGAACGCGAGACAGTTCCACCACCCCCTGCGTCTTGATGTTCTCGATACGCACGAGGTAGACCCAGCGTGAGCCAATAATCGGCCCGCGAACGATTGACGCATCTGGGGTGGTGATGCCAAAGCCGATGAACAATTGGCGCATGAAATCCTCATCGAAGCGGTTGTCCTGGCGCTTCAGGTAGCCGACCCGTCCGCCATTATCCTTCGACACGGGGTCCTCGGAGTGTGCTTCGACCGCTTCATCCCAAGTCAACTCTGCATCGTTCAGTTGCTGCCCGACCTTGTCGAGCTTTTGGTAGACCTCCTTACGCTGGTCCTGCCCGAGCGCGGTGTTGGTCTCCATGTCGAACATCGGGATTCGGATCCAGGAGATCTTCAGCAAGCCAAAGAACTCGGGGATGGAGGAGTTGAAGTGGGTGCGTATCTCTTGGTTAGAGAACTCCTCAGGCTGTTGGCCGATGAGCCGAGCCATGACTTCGATCTCGAAGGCCGCGAGTGCCAAGCTCGAGGCCACAGTACCTGCCCTGTCGCTGCGCGCGGCCGACCATGCCAAAGCCTCATGCTCGATGGCAGCTTGCTTCACCTTGGGGATAGCTTCGGCGTCGAGGATGAGCTTATTGCTGAACCAGCGCACCTGGTCATAGAAGCGCAGGGAGTTGATGTAGAACTGCAGATACTCGGAGTTCGACTCGAGCGAGACCTTCAGGGAACTGTCGTGTCGATACAGTTCCTTGAGGACATCCTGCACGAGGTAAGTCTTGTCGCCCTGAACCAGGACTTCAGTGGTCAATAGCTCCTGGAGCTCAGCGTTGTCGGAAGAAGTGGAAGCAGCTGGCTGTTGGGCACCGAACGCTGCACAAATTGAAAGAAGGAAGGTCGTCAGCATCGTTAAGGCGGGAAAGTCCGCGACCGACATCGTAACCTACACCTTGATGTCAACGAAGTGCCGCCCCCTCGACCTTGGTCTCGAACGCTTTTCTGAGGTCAGTTCAGCCATCCCAAGGGCGTTTTTCGCGCCAGGACGGGCGAATTTGCTTGGCGCGCACATGGATTACAACGGTGGGGTGGTGATGCCAGTGGCCCTTTCGAAGGGCACTTACGCCTTAGCTGGCTTGCGTGACGACGGTCGCCTGCGCCTTGAGTCGATGCAGTTCCCGGGCGACGTGGTGGAACTCTCGCTTGATGAACTTCAACCTGGCCGCACCAGTGGTTGGTCCTCCTATGTGGAAGGTGGCTTATGGACTGCCATGGATCGGTGGGGGAAGTTGCCCGGCCTCGACTTGGTGTTGAACGCCGATCTGCCGATGGCCAAGGGGCTGAGCAGTTCAGCCAGCGTCGAATGCGTGGCGGTATTGCTGGTCGCTGAGCTGCTTGGCATCGAGACCACAACCGAAGAGATGATCCATCTGGCGCACGCCGCTGAGACCGCATACGTCGGAGTGCGGTGTGGCATCCTGGATCAAACCGCGATTTTCCTTGGCGAGCCGGATTCGATCCTGATGTTCGATTGTCTTGAGCTGACGCGTGAACATGTGCCGCTCGACAGCAAGTTGGCCAGCATCGCCATCCTCGACACCGGCGTCGCTCGCGAACTGGCATCGTCGGCATTCAACCAGCGCGTCGCCGAGTGCACCCAAGCCCTAGCGGTGTTCCAGCAGCAGATGCCAGGCATCACTTGCCTGCGCGACGTGAATCAGCAGGATTTCGATCAACATCGTGACCTGCTGGCTCCGGCGTTGGCGCGGCGCACCCGCCATGTGATCGATGAAGTCCAACGCACCCAAGATGGCTCCGCCGCCCTGCGAGCCGGCAACATCGCGGGCTTCGGTGCTGCCATGACCGCCGCGCATTACTCCTTGCGTGACCTCTATGAGGTGTCGACTCCCGAGCTCGACGCCATGGTCGATGCCGCAGTCGAGGTCGATGGCTGCTACGGTTCACGCCTGACTGGAGCAGGATTCGGCGGTTGTGCTGCCGCCTTGGTGCATCCCGACGCCCAAGTCGAGTTCGAGAAGCATGTGGTCAAGCGCTATGCCGAGCAGACCGGCCGCGCGACCAACGTGCAATGGTTCGCACCTGCCGGCGGTCCGGAACAGCTGAAGATCTAGGTCCCAGGCTCAGTCCTTGGCGACTGGCATCAAGAACACCTGACGGTAAGCGCGGCCGTCATCAGGAGTCTCAAGCGCCCAGCAATCTCCAGTCGAGTGATAACCGGTCTGGGCCATCACTGCATTCAGGCTTTCGATGCCGGTGGCGATGGTGATGTTGGAATAGGTAGCCCAACGCAACCACAGCTTGGGTCCTGAGCTGCGCCATCCATCCATAGGTTGCTCTTGATCGGGCGCTGCGACGAACATCCGGTCCTCCCCGGCTTGCCACCATTGGCCGCGGGGCAAGGTGCCATCAAAGGCAAGCTGTTCATCTTCCGTCAAGTAACTGAGAGACAGCTCCAGTACACCGAAGTCGTCGCCAAGGGTGACGTCGTCGTCGAGGGCCGATTCGAGCTTGCCGATCGCCAAACCATCGGCGTCGACCGGCTTGAAAGCAGTGTCTTGGAACAGCGCCTTGGCTTGAATGGAGGAGTATCGTTCGGTGCGCTTGCCGGCCTGATAAGTCCAGAGCCACTCGTATGGCACCAGACGCTGGCCCTTACTGACGCTCTTCCAGTCACTGACATCGATGGCTGAATCACCGAGGGTTGCCCGGGTCGGCAATCCATCCGTGCCAGTCTCGATGGTGAGGGTCCCCTGCAGCGTCTGCCTGGTCACTGATAGGCTCAAGTCTCCCGAATCAGGCAAGTCAAGCAGTTCGAGTTGGCTTTCCCAACCCCATGGGAAGCGCATCAAGTTCCAGCGCAAAGTCGTCTCGCGCAGCAGCTCAGTGGGATCGTATTTCTCGAACTTGCCGCCGACCACCTTCAGCCAACAATGCTCGGCATCGAACAGGCGGAAGTCATTGCGTTGACGTACTGGCCCAAGTTGGAAACTCATGCGCTGCGGACCTGCCAACCACAACTCGGCATCCTGTTCGATATCGCCATCGGGAGTGTGGAAGACTATCTTGCCGACTTGCCACAGATGCTTGGCGGGGCCGACGTCTTCCTTGACTCTGGTCGCGCGGGCTTCGGCCAAGCGGCTAAGCAGGACGTTGTCCTTCGCCGTTTGGATCGGAGTAGGAGCTTCGGAGTCACTGCACGAAATGGTGCCGCCAAGCACCATCAGCATTGCAATGGCTAGGCTCCTATTCACTGACGTGCACTCCAATCCAAGAGTCGCCGATTAGCTTCAATCAGCGTTTCTGGGCGCTTCGAGTAACAGAATCGCACCAAGTTCTCGCCGTCTTCAGGATCGGCGTAGAAGGATGAACCTGGCACGGTCGCGACTCCAGCCTCAGTCACCAAGCGCATCGCGAAATCGACATCAGTCTCGTCGCGGTGCTGGAACCTGCTCACATCGACCATCGCGTAATAGGCACCATCCGGCATGTCGCAGGTGAAGCCCGCGGCGTTCAGGCCATCGATCATCAAGCGTCGCCGCTCGACATAATCGGCACGCAACTGTTCGAAGTAGGCGTCATCCCACAGCAGTGCTTCCGCGATCGCTTCCTGCAGAGGAGCAGGTGCGCCAACGGTGAGGAAGTCATGGACCTTGCGAATGCCGTTGGTCAGGGGCGGCGGAGAGATGATCCAGCCGATTCGCCAGCCAGTGACGCTGAAGGTCTTCGATGCACCCGAAACCACGATTGTGCGCTCTGCCATGCCAGGCTCAAGCAGTGGGGTACGGTGGGGGCCGGTGAAGAGGATCTCCTCGTAGATCTCATCGGTGAACAGCAGCATGTCGCGTTCCTTGATGAAATCACACAATGCCGAGATCTCTTCGCGACTGAACACGCGCCCGGTCGGGTTGTGCGGGGTATTCAGGATCAGCGCACGAGTCTTAGGGCCGGATGCTCTCTTGAGGGCATCGATATCCAGGGTGAATCCTTCGCCAAGCGGCACGAACAACGGCACCGCGCCGGACAGGATGCCGTCGGGACCGTAGTTCTCGTAATAAGGCTCCGGCACCAAGAACTCATCACCAGGGTTGAGCACTCCCATGATCGCCGCGATCATCGCCTCGGTAGCGCCGCAGCAGACCGTCACTTGCGCATCAGCATCGATGGTGACCCCGCGACGTTTCTGCATGTACTCACCGATAGCCGCACGCAGTCGATCGCTGCCCCAAGTGACGGCGTACTGGTTCAAGTCGGCGCGAATCCAGCGCACCGCAGCTTCCTTCAGTTCATCCGGCGCCGGGAAATCGGGGAAGCCCTGGGCAAGATTGATCGCATCATGTTCGCGCGCCACGCGACTCATCTCCCGAATCACTGATTCAGTGAAGCGGCTGGCCTTGTCTGATTCGCAGATGGGATGGCGGGGCATCCACCGATTATCGCTATCTCATCACTTCACGCCAACTCTCGGTATCCGGACCGAGGTCGCGACCATGAATCCTGGCCAACGCACCACGGGCGGTTCCGGCAGTGAGTTTGGATGGATCGTTCAAGGCTGCCACCAGTGGAGTTGTGGAGGCTTTGGAGCCGATCTGCCCGAGGGTATATGCAGCTGCCGTACGGACCTCTGGCATCGGGTCGGCGGCAAGCAGATCAGTGACAGGTGGGATCGCGAGATTGGCCTTGATCAATCCCAACCCAAGAGTTGCCTGGGCTCGAACTTCGGCCTGAGGCGAATCGAGCAGACCGAGTAGGGCGGAAGTCAGGGTGCCGTCGGAATCGGAAAGGGTGGCACCAGCGATCTGGAACAAGGCGAAGGCGGCATTGCTTTCGACCTCGGGGGTTGCGACCGGCGAGTTGAGGGCGGCAAAGATCGGGTCGATAGGAGTCGATGGGGCACCCAGCATGCCGATACCGAGCAGCGCCTTGGCGACGACTTCGCTCTCGGAACTCCCGACATTGCTCATCAGCAACGGCAGGACCTCGGGGTCGGCACAAAAGCCGAGTGCTGCACAAGCGATACCGCGGTTTCGTGGCGCACCGGAAATGGCCTGGTTCTCGAGCAAGGCGCGGTTCTTCAATACCAACACCCCAAGTGCCTGTGCAGTGAACGCGACAGTCTCGGTATTCACCTCACTTCGCGGCGCGGCCATCGCCTCCGACCATGCGCGGAGATGGCGGTCACAATCGACGATCAAGCGCCCGATCTCAGCGGCAGTATCGCTGCGCTTGGTGAAGTCAGGCCGCGGCACGTTATCTACGGACTCGGCCGGAAGAGCTGGGCGCGTGGGATTGTTGACGTCGTCCTCGAGAGCGTTGAAGGAGCTCAGGTCGTAGGTGTCCTGAGGTGGGGAGGAGCCACAAGCCAACAAGAAAGCGGCGGCTAGAGGAACAAACAGGGGTGAAAGGCGGTACAGCATGGCAACGGCGTACAATATATGACTGCCGAGGACCTCGGCATCTTCCTTAACCTGTGGACATACTTGAATCGATGGCCCTCGGCGGGCACGACCGCGTAATTGCGGTACAACACGAAGCTTCTGGGCTGCGTGCCTGGATAGCCCTGCACCATCTCGGCAATGGGCCGGCTTGGGGTGGGATTCGGGTCTTGCGCTACCGCACCGAGGGCGACGCCTTGCACGATGCCCTGAGATTGTCACGCGCCATGACCTTCAAGTGCGTCTTGACGGGTGTTCAGGGCGGCGGCGGCAAGACCGTGGTCCTGGCGCAACATATCATCGACCGCGAGGCGGCCATGCAGGCACTTGGGCGTGAGGTGGAGGCCTTGGGTGGGGCATATCAGACCGGCCCAGACGCTGGTTTCACTGCGGCCGACCGGGTCGCCCTAGCCAGTGCCACTAGTCATACGGCGCAATTCTTCTCATCTGGTGAGCTGCGTTCTGGTGGCGAAGCAACCTCCGAAGGTGCGATGCACGGCATCCGTGCAGCCCTCGAGTTCCTCGGCACCTCCAACCTGCATGGCATCCGAGTCGCCATCCAAGGGCTTGGTTCTGTCGGCTTGGCATTGGCTCGCCGCTGCCTTGAAGAGGGAGCAGTGGTAATCGGTGCGGACATCAAGGAAGAAGCGATTGAAGCAGCCAAGGCTCTTGGGGTTGAGATCGTGCCGCCAGCCAAGATCCTCGAAGTGCCATGCGACGTATTAGCACCAGCCGCTCTTGGAGGTACCGTGCATGACTTGTCGATCTCGCGGATGGAAACGCGGATCGTCGCTGGAGTCGCCAACAATGTTCTCGGTCACGGTCAGCAGGCCGAACTGCTGCGCCAGCGAGGCGTCACCTATCTGCCTGATTTCGTACTCAACGCGGGCGCCCTGATCGAAGGCAGCGGTTACAGCGTCACCGGACGCACCGATTGGACCGAGGAGCTACATCGCATCGGCGCGAACATAAGTGAAATCCTGGCGCGGTCGAAGGCGGAAGGAAAGTCAACTCGCGTAGTAGCGGAAACAATGGCAATGGAGCGTGTCTGATGCAATCGATGATGTTCGTACTGGTTCCCATCCTCATCGCAGTGGTGGGTTATCTGGCCTGGCAAGCGGAAAAGAAGCGTCGCGAGGAGTTCGGGCAATGGGCGGCAGCCAATGGTTGGCGGTACAGCCACCGTCGCGACCGTGGAATCCGTGCTCGTTACGGCTTCCTGAACCGTTTGCAGCTCGGTCACAGCCGCATCGGCTACAACATGCTGACTGGTGACTGGCAAGGTTTCCCGGCCGCCGCATTCACGTTCAAGTACACGACCGGTAGCGGCAAGCATCAGCAGACTCATCATTTCCGCGTGGCGTTGATCCACATCGAACGCACTTTCCCGGAGTTAAGGGTGCATCCCGAGAACATGTTGTCGCGGTTGGGGCAGAGCCTTGGTTTCGATGACATCGATTTTGAATCACTCGAGTTCTCGAATGCCTTCACAGTGCGCTCGACTGACCGCAAGCTGGCTTACGATTTCTGCCACACTGGAATGATGGAGTTCCTGTTGCGTCATCCGCGCACGGCTATGGAATTGGAGGGCGATACGTTAGCGTTATTCGAAAGCCGCCAATTGACTGCCGATGCCCTCGAGCCGATGCTCAACCATCTACTTGGCATCCGCGAGAAGATGCCTGAGTACCTGTTCCGCAGATAACTCACCATGATTGCCCTGTTTGCCGTCCTTGTCGTGATGTCGATTTCGCTACTTATCGTGCGAATCGGGGCGGTGGCATTGACGATGACTGGCTTGTCACCGCAGATAGCACGCTTTCAGGCTCGATCCGCTTACTTCGGTGTCGGCTTCACCACCATCGAAGCCGAGAAGGTGCTCAGTAACCCAGTGCGTCGTGAGATTGCCTTGGCGCTGATGCTGCTTGGCAATGCGGGTCTGATTTCGGTAGTCGGTTCGGTGGTCTTGGCGTTGTTGAGAGCTCCTGATGAGGGCTTGTTCAGCCAGATCTGGTTCCGCCTCACCTTCTTGGCGGCCGGCATCTGCTTGTTATTTGCTATTTCCTACTCGAAGTGGGTCGATAGGCAGATATCGTTCGTGGTTCGCTGGGCCTTGCATAGATGGACGACACTCGAGGCTCAGGACTACAGCGAGATGCTCCACCTAGCTCACCATTACTCGGTGGCTGAGTTCCCTATCCAGGAAGGCGATTGGTTAGCCGACCGTTCCCTGATGGACCTGCGCTTGGGAGATGAAGGGGTGATGATCCTCGGTATCGAACGTGCTGAAGGCGGATATATCGGCGCGCCGAAGGGCAGTGTGGTAATACGTCCTGGTGATGAATTGATCGTCTATGGCAAGCAGGAGATGCTTCAGTCACTCGAGCGCCGTCGTGCTGGTGATGTCGGCGATGAGCAGCATGAGAAGGCCGTGCGCTTCAAGAAGTCGCACGGGATATTCTCGGAAAAAGACTGAAACGGCATTCTGCGGCACTTATTGCTACAATTCGGCCATGGCATTACTGATTCCACTCGGCATCCTTCTCCTTATCGCGATCTTCGTCATCGGTATGTACAACGGCCTGGTTGCGGTGAAGAACCATTGTGATGAGGCTTGGTCCAATATCGATACCGAGTTGAAGCGCCGTTACGACATGATTCCTAACCTAGTCGAGACGGTCAAAGGTTATGCCAAGCACGAACGCGAGTTGTTGGAGGATCTAGTCAACCTTCGTGAGAAGGCTGCAAGTAACCATGGTGCCGTGGCCAGTCAGGCAGCTGATGAGTCCCTGCTGCAGAAGGCTTTGGGTTCCTTGATGGTGCGCCTCGAGGCTTATCCCGATCTGAAGGCGAGCGCCAACTTCGTGGAGTTGCAGAAGGAGCTAGCCAACACCGAGAACCGCATCCAAGCAGCTTTGCGTTTCTACAACGGCAATGTCCGCGACAACAACAATCGGATCCAGCAGTTTCCTTCGAACGTGATCGCCAACATGTTCAATTTTGGCGAGCGAGAGTTCTTCGAACTGGATATCCCGGAGGCTCGCGAGACTCCGAAAGTGCAGTTTTAGGGGGGGGGGATTGGCCTTCGTC
>CAZJGH010000014.1:14627-22136 GCA_964545405.1 uncultured Planctomycetales bacterium | reverse complement strand
TGCGTCCTTCGCGGCCAGGAGCATCGCCTCTGCCGGCGGGCCGCCTTCGGTCGCGCGCATTCCCATGTAGGCTTGGCTACGAACGCCTTGATCATCATCCTTCATCAGTTGCTGCGCCAACTTGAAGGCTCGAGGTGAACCGCGGTATCCCAACGCCAGTGCTGCAGCGCGCTCGACTTCGGGGAACGGACTGGACGTAAGGCGCTCCAACAGATCATCCAACTCGGGGTCGCGCATCAGGAACAAGGAAGCAAGTGCGGCCTCGACCAGCTCGGGTTCAGTGCCACGTGCGATATCCCGCAGCCAATCCCCGCCGAAATCCAGATACTCAGGCCGGCCCATCGCTTCTATGGCCTTGATGCGTAACTTGATGTCGTCGTTGGACTGGGCGATTCGCTCGAGGATCCCGAACGCCGCGCGATTCCCGACACGCCCGATCTCGACCACGGTTGAGGTGCGATCGTGCAATAACTCACGCCTTTCCGATTCGAACCTGGCCAGCAAGCGAGCTGCTGATGCTCCAGGGCTTGCCTTTCGAACCGCCTGCGGCTTGGCGGCAGCTTGCCACACCCGTTCCCGTGCAGGCCCGTCTGGTTCGGCGGGCAACAAGATCACTGTCGCTGCAGCCCTGCCTACCACATGGAAAGTCCATGCCTCTGAACCGATACGAATCTGGTCAGTGACATGAAAATGCTCATGGCTGCCATGGGCACTCGCAAGTTCTCCATCACCATCGACATCGAAAAGCAACACCACGCTGTCACTGGAGCTGAAGTCCAACTCGGAACTCTCATCCATCAGGACCAACTCACGCTGGCGCTGGCCCAACACCACCTCACCGCGTTTATGGCTCAAGGCTTGGTACTCAAAGGTCCCGAGCGGGTCATCGACTTGGCCACGGAATATCAAGTCGACATCGACTGGCCGAGCTTGACCGACGAACCTTGCATGTACCTCCATAGCGCCGGTCCAAGCGCCGTCGATGCGCTTCATCTCAATCAAATCATCATCGAGGAAATCGCCATTGAAGTTCGTGTCTACCCACAACGACGCATGCCCATCATCGAACTCGAGGATCGCATGCAAAGTCTGCTGGTCTCCGAACGGAGCCGCGACGAAATAAGCACCTTCACCGAGATCTTCGGGCAACTCGACCCCCCTGGGGGCGCGCAATGAACTCGCCAGAGGTTGGTAGGGGTAGGAGCCGCCCATCCCAGATTGCCAACTCATGGCAACACGTTGAGCTCCTTCTTCACCCTGCTGAGCGTCAGCGGTAGGCAGCGCCAAGAATGATGCGGCGAGACCGAGACCAAGATGTGAGAGGGACATTCAGATGCGATATCCGTGTTCAGCGCCGAGGTTACGTGGCGCGGCATCCCAATCCTAGCGTAAGCACGATGGGGCTACGGCTGCTGCTCTTCGCTGCTTTCCGCCTGGAAATCCTTGAGCCGTGCGTGCCATTGGTGCCACAGGTCCAAGCCACGGTCATCCGCCATCAGGCGCAGCCGCAGGTACGACAGGGCCAATGGGAACCATGGTTGGCTCATCAGGGCGCGGGTATTCCAGCGCTTGCGACTCGCCTTGGAGACGAAGTCGGGCGGATCCAGACGCAACTGCGCCAGCAGGATGTTGGTCGCACGCATCACGGCAGTTCGTGGCAGGCGAGCCCGCTGTTGGAACTCGCCGAGGATGGCGCTCGCGACCTGAGGGTACTCCTTGACCCTCAACGTGCGGCTGTGCGGATCGAATTCCTGTTCGACTCTTGGGCCGAACAACACAGCCAAATGCAGGTCATACTCCGCATCCAATCCTTCGGCGGTCAGGTCATCGAGGGCTGCGAAACGTGAGCGCATGGATTCGAGATTGCCATCGTCACGGCGGAGCCACTCGCGCAATTCAGGAATCACGTAACGAAGGACCTTCAAGCCAAGCAAGTCCTCAAGCACACCTTCGGCCTGTCCGGTGGCAAGCAGACGGAACACCTCCTCAGCCAGGCGAGCAGGTGCAGCGTGTGAGAGGTCCTGCGCGTGGCGCTCGGCAGCTGCGACCTCGGCTTCTCCAGGAGAAAGTCCAAGGCGTCGCATGAACTTGATCAGCCGCAGGATCCGCACCGGGTCTTCGCGAAAGCGGACCTCGGGATCGCCGATCGAATGCAACACACGGTCTTCGACATCCTGCATGCCACCGACCCAATCGACGATCTCACCGGCTATCGGATCGAGGAACAGGCCGTTCACGGTGAAGTCGCGACGATTAGCGTCCTCGAAGGCGTTGCCGTAGACGTTGTCGTTACGGATGACCTTGACATTGCCTTTCTCCTGCTTGGGAGGAGCGGCGCGGAAAGTCGACACTTCGAATACCTCGCGACCGTGATGCACATGGACGATGCGGAAACGTCGGCCGATCATGCGCGAGCGCCTGAACAAGCGACGCACCTTCTCGGGCTTGGCGGCCGTCGCGATATCGAAATCCTTAGGACGCGAACCCAACAGCAAGTCACGAACGCAGCCACCGACCAGGTAAGTCTCGAAGCCTTCTTCCTGAAGCTTGCGCACGACCGAAACCGCACGACGATCGAGGAAGCTGCGCTTGAATGGCGGCCTAGTTCGCTGAGGTTGCGGAGGCTTCGGCATTCCTACTTGAGCTTCTTCTTACGGAAGTGGAGGAGGAAACGATCGCCGCGATCAGGGCCGAGGTTGTAGCTATCGGTCTGCACCAGCTGCCATTGATTCTTCAACTCGGAGCTGTGTTCTTCCCAATCGCGCTGCCAACTTGGACCGGCCATGAGATACAGCTGGCGCACCGGCACTCCAGGACGCCCAAGGCGCCGCAAGAACTTCGGCAACGGTTCCACTGCTCGTGCTACCACGCAATCAGGGCGTGGCTCAAGACCACGCATGACCTCTTCACCTTGACCGGTGACGACATCGACGTGCATGTACTCCATCTCGGAAGCCGCAGCCTGCAGGAAGTCAGCCTTCTTGCCATTGCGCTCGCACAGGTGGAAATGGCGATCCGGGTAGATGCCGGCCCAGACCAGACCAGGGAGGCCTCCGCCTGAACCCCAATCGAGCAGGCAGCGGGCACTGTCTGGCAGATAGCGGGCGGCCAACACGCAGTCCAGCAGATGCGCTTCGACCAGGGTCTTCCAGTCCTTTGCGCCAGTCAGGTTGGTGACGGTATTCGCTGCCAGCAACAATCCGCCGTATTCAAGGATCGCTGCGAGAGGTGCGTCGACCGGATCCGCGAGCGGGGTGAGCGCGGCGCGAAGCAGTTCCAGCGAATCCTGTGGAGGCTTGGGGATGCCTGCGGACTCGAGGTCGGGGATACCGGGGAATGCCATAGACAGGTTGGCAGGGCAGGAAGGACTCGAACCCTCAACATTCGCATTTGGAATGCGACGCTCTAGCCATTGGAGCTACTGCCCTGTCGTTCTGTGTAGGAACACGAACATTGTAGTGTTGCGTGCTCGCCGAGCGCACAGTGTAACGTGTGCATGTGCAAGGAGCACATCGAAACGTACGCTTGGTGCCGAGAGGGGGATTCGAACCCCCACGTCCAAAGAGGACACAGGCACCTGAAGCCTGCGCGTCTGCCAATTCCGCCACCTCGGCAAGGTAAGCTTCCTACGGGGCGAATAAGATATCTGCTCCTGCGTAGGAAGCAAGTACCAAAGATGGCTGGCAAGAAGAAGAAGGGACCACCCGACGAGGTGGTCAACCGTAAGGCCCGGCGCCAATACGAGATCCTCGAGACCCTCGAGGCTGGTATCGCGTTGCAGGGCACGGAGGTCAAGGCATTGCGCGCTGGCCTCGTCAGTCTGGCGGAGGCCTTCGTGCGCTCCGGCACTGATGGCCTGTGGCTCGAAGGTGCGCATTTCGGGGAATATGTACACGCCAACGTGCATAACCACGAGCCGATGCGCAAGCGCCGCCTGCTGGTCCACAAGGCCGAAGCCCTGAAGATGCATCAGAAGCTCAAGGAGAAGGGGCTGACCATGATCCCATTGCGGATGTACTTCTCAGGTCGTTGGGCCAAGGTCGAGATTGCGCTTGGACGGGGGCGGAGACTGCATGACAAGCGTGAGGTCATGAAAGACCGCGACGCCAAACGCGAAATGCGCAAGCACACTCGCTAGTGTGATACAATTACGCTGTCACTGTGTGGGGGCGATCGGTTTCGACTGGAAGTTTCTAGGCTTGAGTGGCGTGCCGAGGTTGCGGAGATGGCCTCGTTAAACCCTTCGCAAAGGCTTAACTGCCAACAACAATTACTCTTACGCTGCTTAGGTAGCGCATTCGGATTGCCTTCGCCCGCTGGGCTTTCCGGATGATAGATCGCGGGCTAGCGAACGGACCCTGGCTCGGGGAAAGTAAGCGAAATTCAAGGAGCTGGCTGTGAAACCCGCCTGTCCGTTGGCAGGATTCACGGCGAGATTTGAGAACGGACTACGCACGTAGAAGCTTCTGTTTGGCCTTCTCAGGACGCGGGTTCGATTCCCGCCGCCTCCACCATCCCACTCGGGTGCCTCCACCATCCCACTCGGGTGCCTCCACCATCCCACTCTGGTATCGCCACTTTCCGGGCTGTTGGACTTTGGCCTAGGCAATCGTCTATCCTGACGGGCAGGTTCACGCCCATGTCGCTACCCAAACTTTTTGCCTGTTGTGCCCTCGGTCTAGCCGCCTCGTGCTCGGTACCGACCATGGATGCCGTCGGAGATCTTGCCGCCATCCACACTCAAACCGATTGGCGCCCCCAAAGCCCCGCGTATATGTCGGTGCCGCCGGATTTCTACTTCGGCAACGTCGCTGCGCGAGTCAGTGGTGAGGGTATCTACGCGAACTCGAGGTCGCCATCATCGAACAGATCAATGGCGTCGATGCCAGCGACCCTGCTTATGCCGTTGAGGTCTGCGCTTGGATGCTGATCGCGCTATCCCAAGATGATCACACCGAAGCGCGCATCGGCTCTACGCATGTATTGTTGCGAATCGCCGGTACTTGGGCCGAGATGGAAGGGGTGACTTGGGCGCAAGCTCAAGATGGAGCGGATTTCCAGGCTGCAGTCCGTCAGCTCGACGCGGCTTCCGATCACCGCAGCTTCATCGAAGCGGTCGAGCAACTTCAACGCACGCGGATCCCAGACGTCATCTCCGGCATAAGGGTACTGACCGCACTCGGGCGTATGAGTCACGAGTTCGGGTTGTCGTCCGGAGACGACGACGAAGTGGTGATTTCTGCAGCTCTTGGCCTGGTGATTCAGAGTATCGAGAAACTCAACGACGTGTCCGACCAACGCGTCGCCGACGCCTGCCAAGTCTGCCTCGACTTCCTGCACAACAAGTCGCGCCGTTCGTAAGTTCAACTCGCCGTGAAGTCCATTCTCAAGGCTGTCATCAAGATTGCGATCGCAATCGGCTTGGTGTGGTTCGTGGTGAACCAGATCGAGACCGCTGACCGTATCGAGATTCCTGGCGCCACCGAGGAAGACCCATCGACCTACATGTTCGGTGACTTCGCAGGCGATTGGCGCAGCGAAGAGTGGCGTTTCACCACTGACGACGAGCGCGAGATCAGGCCACCTGTCACCGAGGGCTGGGTGCTTCACCCTGGTTTCTTCACTGCCGTCCGCAGCCTGACTCTTGGTTGGTATCTGGTCGGTGTAGCGTTGTGGGGGCTGCTGCTCCTGATTGCCGCCTGGCGCTGGCAACTGCTGCTGCGCGCGGCATCGGTTCCGGTCGGCTACCGTGAAGCACTGCGCCTGTCCTTCATCGGGTATTTCTTCAACAACGTGATGCTTGGGTCTACCGGCGGCGACATCGTCCGCGCCGTGATGGTCACCCGTGGCCTCGAGAACAATCGTTGGCGGGCGGCCCTGTCCGTAATCGTTGACCGCGTCATCGGCCTGTTCGCACTGATCACCATCGCCGCTATCGTGTTGGGTGTCTTCTGGTATCTCGAACGCATCAGCTCGGTGCGTGGCTTGCGACAACTGACCGAGATCGTCTTCGTCCTTCTATTGGTCGCGACTCTCGGCGCTGGGGTCTACCTGTCACGCCGAGCCCGTGCTGCGCTTGGTCTCAACTGGTTATTGGCGCGACTGCCTGCGCAACAGTTGATCCATAAGCTCGATGACGCGATCACCGTTTACCGCGACCATAAGCCCACGGTGTTGGCCGCAGTACTCATGTCGCTTCCGCTCCAGGTCGCAGGCATCCTGTCGTTCTGGGCCATCGGCGAAGCTCTTGGCGCCGGCCTGACACAAGGCGAGAACTTCGTGATCTTCCCGATCGTGCAGACTGTTTCCGCACTTCCGCTGGCACCAGCCGGCTGGGGAGTGGGCGAGTCTCTATTCGGTTGGTTCTTCGAGAGTTTCGGCTCCAGCTTCACTCTTGGGGTAGCGGTTTCGGTAATATTTAGGCTGACGACGCAAGTAGGCTTCGGCCTCATCGGAGGCCTCACTTGGGTCACCTCGAAAGAACGCCGTCAGGGCATTCCCCTCGTTGGAGAAAAATCATGAGTCTTGCAGTTTTCGGTTCGGTTGGCCTGGATGACATCTCCACGCCTACTGGTGATGTAGAAGGCGTGGTCGGAGGATCCGCGGTCTACTTCTCACTGGCCGCCTCCCTGTTCACCGATGTTCGCCTTGCTGCCAACGTCGGCGGCGATTTCCCCGAAAGCGCTTGGTCGACCTTGCGCGAGAGGGGGACTGACTTGCGCGGCTTGCAGTTGTTTTCCGACCGCCAGACATTCCGTTGGAGTGGCAAATACGTCGGCGACATGAATGAGGCCCAGACGCTCAACACTGAGCTCAATGTGCTGGTTGAAGAGCCACTTGTTCCTGAAGCCTACCGGGATTCGCGCTACTTGTTCTTGGCCAACATGAGTCCTGTTACGCAGCTTGCGATCCTGGAACAGTTCCCGAACTCGGTCGCCTTCGCTGACACCATGAACCTATGGATCGATACCAGTCGCGACAACCTCGAGCGGTTGATGGATCTGGTCTATGGGTTGGTCTTGAACGCCGGCGAAGCGCGCATGCTGACTGGCGAGCACAACCTGCTTAAGGCGGGGGCCAAGCTCCAACAGATGGGCCCCGACGTCGTGGTGATCAAGAAAGGTGAGCATGGCTCATTCCTGTTCACGCCTGATGGCCGCTTCGGGTTACCGGCTTATCCGGTCGAGAACGTGATCGACCCAACTGGTGCCGGCGATAGTTTCGCTGGAGGGATGATGGGTGCCTTGGCAGAGAGCGAGAACTTCAGCATGGATTCCCTGCGCCGAGCGATGGCCTACGGGACAGTCTGTGCATCCCTTACCGTGGAGCAGTTCTCGACCGGTGGCTTGGAGGATTCGACCCGCCATGTGGTCGATTCGCGCTTCAATGAGCTGCGCGAATTCCTGCGTTTCACCTAGAAACACGGGGATTGTGGCGTGTCAGTAAGCCAGCTGGCTCGTCTTCCAGCTGAAATGTTTGCCGATGGGGGTTGCATTGCCTAACAAAACC
>CAZJGH010000014.1:0-14617 GCA_964545405.1 uncultured Planctomycetales bacterium | reverse complement strand
TCAAAGAAAATGTTGAAAACTCTCTTGAAACACCTAACAAAACCCTTACACTACTGAAAACCACGGAGAACTGCATTGGCTACCAAAAAAACTAAGACTTCAAACCCACCTAGCGGCAAAAAGACTGTGAAGACCAACAACGCCAAGATGAAGGCTGTCCAGGCGGCCCTGTCACAGGTCCAAAAAGACTACGGCACCGAGGCCGTAATGGATTTAAGCAAACACGACATGGGGCCAATACGCGGTATCCGTACCGGTTCGATCGGCCTTGATGCTGCCTTAGGCGGCAAAGGTCTACCAAGGGGGCGAGTCGTCGAGCTGTACGGCCCTGAATCAAGCGGCAAATCCACCTTGGCCATGTCGGTTGTTGCCGAAGCACAACGCGAAGGCGGCTTCTGTCTCTTCATTGATGCTGAACACGCCTTTGACCCTGAATACGGTCAGAAGCTTGGCATCGATATCTCCGGCGACAAGTTCTTGCTGTCACAACCATCAACTGGCGAAGAAGGGCTTGATATTTGTGAGCAATTCGTCAAATCCAACGCGGTCGATGTAGTCGTGATCGACTCTGTTGCAGCACTGGTGCCCAAGGTCGAGATGGCCGGGGAGATTGGTGATACCTTCGTCGGCGTACAGGCCCGAATGATGTCTCAGGCCCTGCGGCGCCTGACTACCGTGATCGGCAAGACCGATGCCGTGGTCATCTTCATCAACCAGTTGCGCGAGAAGATCGGCGTGATGTTCGGCAACCCCGAGACTACTCCTGGGGGCCGCGCATTGAAGTTCTACAGCTCCGTACGCATGGATGTAAGGCGTATCGGTGCGATCAAGAACGGCGACCAGATCATCGGCAACCGCACCAAGTGCACCGTAGTCAAGAACAAGGTTGCACCACCGTTCCGCCGTGCTGAATTCGACATCCTGTTCGACCAAGGAATCAGCACTGAAGGCGACATCATCGATTTGGGTCTGCAGTATGGACTGGTATCCAAATCTGGCGCTTGGTTCAGCTACAACCACCCGGATAAGGGAGAAATTCGCCTCGGTCAGGGTCGCGAGGCGGTGCGAACCCTGCTGCGCGAAAACCCCGAAATGTGCACCGAACTGGATGGCTTCATCCGCGAGCTGATGAATCCGGTTAAAATCAGTGACCCTCAGTCGGAATCCACCGCTGAGAAAAAACCTGCATCTAAGGTCGCTGAGGCTGGTGCTACCAAGAAGACGCGTAGCACAGCTAAAAAGG
This sequence comes from uncultured Planctomycetales bacterium, assembly GCA_964545405.1. GTDB lineage: Bacteria > Planctomycetota > UBA1135 > UBA1135 > UBA1135. The sequence goes on along the minus strand of CAZJGH010000014.1, from coordinate 13,374 downwards.
CCTGATTCTCAACACTTTGCATGAGCCAACCGCAAACGGTTGCTGAGATTCGCGAAGCGTTCCTTGGTTTCTTTGAGACCAAGGAACACCTTCGTTTACCCTCGGACTCCCTGATTCCCTCCAATGACCCGACCCTGCTATTTACAGGGGCGGGAATGAACCAATTCAAGGATGAGTTCCTTGGGCACGGCAGGGACCTCAACCGCGTAACCACCTCGCAGAAGTGTTTGCGCGTACCGGATCTCGAGAACGTCGGTGTGACCCCACGCCACCACACCTTCTTCGAGATGCTCGGCAACTTCTCGTTCGGTGATTACTTCAAGGAAGAGACCATTCGCTGGGAGTGGCATTTCTTCACTGAGATCCTGGGATGGGATGCTGAACGCTTTTGCGTAACTGTCTACGAAGACGACGACGAGGCTTTCCAATTCTGGAAGAACGATATCGGCGTAGCTGAGAAGCGGATCTACCGGTTCGGCGAGAAGGAGAACTTCTGGCCTTCATCGGCACCGTCTAAAGGCCCGAACGGAGTTTGCGGCCCCTGTTCGGAAATCTACTGGGATCAAGAACCAGCTAAGGATCTGCCAGCTAATGCGGGGCTCGAGGATCTTCCCGGGCGTTTCCTGGAAGTGGGCAACTTCGTCTTCACGCAGTTCGATCGTGGTGATGGTGGAGTACTTACTCCACTGCCACAGAAGAACATCGATGTGGGACTTGGGTTGGAACGAATCGCTGCGGTAGCGCAGGATGTTCCGAACAACTTCGAGACCGATCTGTTCGCGCCGATCCTGGCGGCTATTGAGGAGAACTCCGAAAAGGAGTATTCCTCCGATGATGCCGATGGCGTGCGCATGCGCCGGATTGCTGATCACTGTCGCGCAGTGTTCTTCTGCATCGCTGACGGTGCGATGCCGGGCCGTGAAGGTCGCGGCTACGTCGTGCGCAAGATACTGCGCAGGGCAGTTCGTGATGGGATCGAACTTGGTATCGAACGCCCGTTCCTGGCTAACCTTCTGCCGGCAGTCCAGGAGTCGATGGGGGCTGCATACCCAGAACTGATCGCACAGGAATCCACCATCCAGGCTCTCGCTGATGGCGAAGAAGGTCGCTTCCGGGATGTCTATGAGCGCGGTATCGCGCGACTGGAGGCCGACATTGATGAGCAGAAGAAACAGGGCTCAAGCGTGTTCCCTGGTGCTTTGGCTTTCGAGCTGCACGATACCTACGGATTCCCACTGGACACCAGCAGCGTGATCGTCGCCGAACATGGCATGGACCTGGATCAAGCTGGCTTCGATGCAGCAATGGCCGCACAAAAGGAACGCGCTCGTGCCGGTAGCGACATCTCCGCTGATGTTTTCGCTGAATCCCTGCCTAGCCGCTTGGCTGGTGCTGGGGCTACTGCAACTGAATTCCTTGGCTACGATTCCAACACCGTCAGTACCAAGGTGACTGGCATCGTGATCGACAATGAAGTTGTCAGTAGGTTGGCCGCTAACCAAGAAGGCCTGCTCGTACTCGAGAATTCAGTCTTCTACGCCGAGGGTGGTGGGCAAGTCGGTGACACCGGTGAGCTGGCCATCGATGGCAAGATAGTGTTCAAAGTAACACACACAAGTCGTGAGGAAGACTTCATCTTGCATCATGGCAAGGCGCTGTCCGACCTGGAAGTCGGGCAAGCGGTTGAAGCTGCTTTCACCCAAGCCGCGCGTAGAGCTACTGAAGCCCATCACTCGGCTACTCACCTGCTTCACGCGGCGATGAAGACCGTGGTCGGGAAGCATGTGAATCAAGCTGGCTCGAAGGTGAGTCCTGATGGCTTACGTTTCGACTACACCCATCCCGAACAACTAGGCGCCAGCACACTTCTGGAAATCGAGGATCTGGTGAACGCCGAAATCCTCAAAGCCACTCCAGTTGAATGGCGTTCATCAAGCCTTGATGACGCCAAAGCCGAAGGTGTCACTGCACTCTTCGGAGAGAAGTATGGGAATGAAGTTCGCATCGTTGATGTTGAAGGATTCTCGAAAGAACTATGCGGTGGTTGCCATGTGAGCAACACCGGTAGCATCGGGCCTTTCCGCATCCTTGGCGATCGAGCACTCGCTGCTGGGGTTCGCAGAATCGAAGCTGTTACCGGCAATGCAGCCTGGGCGACATTCCGCACCGACGCCGAGCGTCTTGCAGGCCTCGAAAGCGAGTTGAAGGCTCCTGCCGATCGCCTTCTGGATAGGGTGCAGAGCCTCAAGGCCCAGCTCAAGGAAGCAAAAGAACGCAAGGTGGTGGCTGGACCTTCAGCAGACTCCTTGCTTGAAGGGCTCCAAGCCACGGAGGGCAACCTCGCATGGCAGCACCTAGCCAAGCAAGATGCCGAGGGATTACGCGCAATTTCGGATGGATTACGCGGCAAGGAGCTTCCTGCCGTCGTGCTCCTCACCGGCGGTGATGCCTCTGCCGTCCCTTACCTCTTTCTTTGCAGCCCTGAATCGGGCTTCAAAGCCGGCAACCTGGCCAAGTCTTTTGGCCGATTAATTGGCGGTGGGGGGGGTGGACGGCCAGATTTTGCCCAAGGCAAGGGTAGAAAAGGCGATGCTCTGGAAGCAGCCGTAGCCGAGTTCCAAAAGAGCTTGGCAGCCAACGCTTGACCTGCGGCCCAAATCTGGGAAAATGGTCGGTCATTCTGTCTGTATAGGCACGTTAAGTTTCAGTCATGGCTGTCCCAAAAAGAAGATGTTCAAAGTCACGCGCCCGTAAGGGTCGTGCCGCAATGAAGGCCCCTCACGTCGCTGTTCGTGAATGTGAGCGTTGCAGCTCGCCCGGTCGTCCTCACACCGTCTGCAACAACTGCGGCCACTACGCTGGTCGCGAGGTAATCGTTAAAGACGAATTCTAGGATCCCATGCGGATTGCAGTAGACACGCTCGGTGGGGACCACGCCCCGTTCGAGATTCTCAAGGGCGTTGGCGAAGCCATCCTCGGTGGTTTCTTTGAGCCAAACGAGTTGCTGCTTGTCGGCCCCAAGGATGTGATTACTGCGCAGCTCCAGGAAATGGGGCTTACCGAACTCCCGCCGATCCGTCACACTGAGGTATTCATCGCTGGCCATGAAAAGCCAGTAGTCGGATTGAGGGCCAAACCTGATGCCTCGATTTCCTTGTGCGTACAAGCAGTGCGTGGCGGTGAAGCCGATGGTCTTATTGCCTTTGGCAACACAGGTGCTACGGTCGCAGCCGGAACCATGGGGCTCGGCATGTTGCCTGGTATCCGCCGTCCCGGAATCGCGGTGACCATGGTCGGCCGCACTGGTCGATTCGTCCTGCTCGATGCTGGCGCCAACCCGACACCCAAACCATCGCACCTGTTCCAATACAGCTTGATGGGGTCGGCTTACGCAAGAGACCTGCTTGGTCATGACAACCCACGTATCGGTCTGCTCAACATCGGTGGCGAAGCCAGCAAGGGAAGTGATGTCCTCAAGGCGTGTCACGCCACACTCGAAGAATCTTCCCTCAACTTCGTAGGCAATATCGAAGGCAACAATTTGTTCTCCGGAGAAGCTGACGTCTTCGTGGCTGACGGATTCGTCGGCAACATGGTGCTGAAGGTCGTCGAAGGATTCGCTGAATACCTTGTAGGCGCTGCCATGGCCCAAGACGCGGGAACAGGCCTGAAGGACACCCTGCGCCACCTATTGGGAGCTGCAGACTTCTCTGAAGTCGGTGGTGCGACTCTTCTTGGAGTCAACGGCGTGGTCTTGATCGGCCACGGACGCTCCCACGCGAATGCCGTTCTTCCGGCACTTGAAGCTGTCCGCAAGGACATCGAAGTCGGCGTCAACCGCCACATCATCGAAAGCCTCGCCGCTCACCAAAGCGAAGCCCCGAGCGTTAAATGACCCAGTCTCTCCTCGATGTCGGCATAGCCGGCTACGGTTGCTCGATTCCTCAGCGGTCGATCGACAATAATTACTTCACTCGCTTCTTCGAGACTTCGGATGAGTGGATCATCCAACGGACCGGCATTGAAGCGCGTCGCTGGCTCGATGAGGATGACAAACCATCGGACATGTTCACTGAGGCAGCGGAGCGTTGTCTAGAGAATGCGGGAGTCGCTGCAGAGGATGTCGACATGATCGTGTTGGCTACCGTGTCAGGTGACCACCTCGGTGTCCCGGCTACATCCTGCATCGTGCAGGACAACCTTGGCGCCTCGAATGCCGCAGCCTTCGATATCCAGGCTGCCTGTACCGGCTTCCTTTATGCACTGTCTGTTGGTCGTCAGTTCGTCGCCACTGGTGCGTATAAGAACGTGCTGCTGATTGGCGGTGAAGGACTGTCCCGCATCATCGACATCTACGACCGCGGTACTTCAATCATCTTTGGTGATGGCGCAGGTGCCGTCTTGCTGCAGCCTCACGAGACCTGCCAACAGGGCTTGATCGAAGACATCACCCTCGGTGCCGATGGCGCTGGCGCGCAGTTCATCACGCGACCACGGGGTGGAGCCATGGAGCAGATTACCCCTGAGATCCTTTCTGAAGGAACTCACCAACTGCGTATGAAAGGTCGAGAGGTCTATCGTTTCGCCGTCTCGCGCATGACCGAGCTGATGGCTTGGGCGATGGAGGGGCAAGACAAGGAGGAACTCGCGATCGTGGTTCCACACCAGGTCAACAAGCGGATCCTTGAGACTGCGACCAAGAAGCTCGACCTGCCACCTGAGAAGGTCTACATCAACATCGACAAGTACGGCAACACGTCGGCCGGTTCAGTGCCGGTGGCTTTGTGCGAGTGTCTTGATGCCGGCAAGATCGAGAAAGGCAAGCTAGTAGTAATGGCGGCATTCGGCGCGGGCCTCACCTGGGGTGGCGCGCGGGTCCGCTGGTAATCCTCATCATGATGGCCATGAAGTTCGGAATCATTTTCCCTGGACAAGGGGCGCAGGATGTTGGGATGGGCAATGATTTTGTCCAGAACAGCAAGGCTGCTCGCGACCTGTTCGAACAAGCCGATGCGATCCTCGGCTTGCCACTCTCCAAGCTGTGCTTCGAAGGCCCACTTGAGGAGCTGACCGCGACCGATATCGCACAACCTGCGATCTTCACTTGTTCCCTGGCTGCGATAGCTGCATTGGAGGAACAAGCTGGCTCCAAGATCGAGCCGGTCATGACCGCTGGCTTGTCGCTGGGGGAGTACACCGCCTTAGTTGCTGCTGGTGTCATCTCCTTCGACGATGGCTTGCGCTTGGTTCGGTTACGCGGTGCCGCAATGCAAGCGGCCTCGGAAGCCATGCCTTCAGGTATGACTTCAGTAATGGCCATGGAGCGCGAACCACTTGAGGACTTGTGCAAGCAAGTCGCTGCCGACAGTGGCGCGATCTGCCAAGTGGCAAACCTGAACTCACCTGGCCAACTAGTAGTCAGCGGGCAGGACGAAGCGCTTGACCTGCTTGAAAGCCGGGCCAAGGATGCTGGCGCCAAACGTGCCATACGCCTCAACGTCGCTGGTGCCTTTCACTCCGAAGTGATGCGCCCGGCGTCTGAAAAGCTCGAAACGGCATTGGCCGAGATCGAATTCAAGCCAGCAGCATGTCCTGTTTGGCAGAACGCGACTGCTGAGTCATCGACTCAGGCCGACACCTTGAAGGCTAACCTGGTCGCCCAACTATGTGCGCCAGTGCTGTGGCAGGAGTCATTCGCGAAGATGGCTGCCTCCGCGCCTGCAACCACCTTCCTCGAGCCTGCACCTGGACGAGTGCTCTCGGCATTAGCGCGGAAGATCGCGCGCGATGCCAAAGTGATTACCCTCCACGAAGCTGCCGCAATCAACGACATCCTGGAAACCAACTGATGACCAAGGACCTGCAAGACCAGCGTTTTCTCGTAACCGGCGCCTCACGGGGTATCGGTAAAGCCATCGCGATCGACCTAGCCAGCCATGGTGCCAAGGTCTGCTTGTTGGCCACTAGCCTCGGCAACCTCGAGGCCACTGGATCGGCAATCTCGGCCGCCGGTGGGGAGTTCCTTCCGATCGCAGGCGACATCACTGACCCTGCAACTGCCCAAGCAGCTGTCGATGCGATGGTCCAAGCTTGGGGTGGTGTAGATGGATTGGTCGCCAACGCTGGAATTACCAGCGACAACCTGTTGCTGCGGATGACTCCGGAGCAATTCGGCAGCGTCATTGACACCAACCTGAACGGTAGCTTTCACTTCCTGAAGGCTGTGACGAAGCCCATGATGCGCCAGAAAGCTGGTCGCGTGGTGCTGATCGGATCCGTGGTGGCTTCGACCGGCAACCCTGGGCAGGTGAACTACTGTGCTGCCAAGGCCGCCCTCCACGGCATGGCCCGTTCTGCGGCACTTGAGCTCGGTAGCCGCGGCATAACCGTCAATGTGGTGGCGCCTGGCTTCATACAGACCGACATGACCGGCGATCTGCCGGAACAGGCTCGCCAAGCGATGATTTCCAAAATCGCCCTTGGTAGGCCCGGAAACCCCGAGGATATAGCTGGTATTACCCGCTTTCTGCTCGGTCCAAGCGGTAGTTACGTCACCGGACAGGTGATGTTGGTCGATGGGGGCCTTTCCCTCGGCTAACCGCTTGCGTACAATTCAACATGGGCGAACTTGTCGCCATTCCTCGCTGCCAAGGCAGTAACCCCTGAAGAACCTCCCCGATTCAAAGTGACTGACATCGAAGAAAAGGTCTACGAGATCGTTTGCGAGCACATGGGTGCTTCTCGCGATAAACTCGCCCACGAAACTAGCTTTATCAATGATCTTGGCGCAGATAGCCTCGATACCGTCGAGCTAGTCATGGAGTTTGAAAGCGCATTCGACATCACCATCCCAGATGAAGATGCCGAAAAGATTCAAACCGTAGGCAACGCAATTTCCTACATTTCTGGCAAGGTCGGCAGTTAAGCTGCTGATTGCCTATACCGGAAGAATCCGGGATTGAAATGGCCGATACGACACGCAAAGTTGTCATTACCGGCATCGGTGCGCTGACGCCTCTGGGCATCGGCGCACCCTTGACTTTCGAAAGACTGCTCAAGGGAGATACTGGTTTCCGCTTAATCGAGCGGTGGGATACCACCGATTACGCCACGAAGTTCGCTGCCGAACTTCGTGGTGTGGTGTACCACGCCGAAGAGCATTTCTCCAAGCTGGAACAACGCCGGCTGGATCCGTTCAGTCAGGTTGGAATCATTGCCGCGCGTGAAGCTTGGCAGGATTGCGGCCTGTCCATAGAGGACATGGATCCGACTCGTGCTGGTGCCATCTTGGGCACTGGTATCGGCGGCATCCAAAGCGTCCTTGACCAACACAAGGTGCTGCAGAAGAGTGGGCCGCGTCGCGTGACGCCGTTCTTCATCTCCAACACCATGAGCAACGCCTTGGCGGCCAATGTCGCCATCGAACTTGGGCTACAGGGAGCGTGCTTCCTGACCAGCTCGGCATGCGCATCCTCTGGTCATGCCATCGGCTTGGCCATGCGTGAGATTCGCACCGGCCGTGCAGACGTAATGGTCACCGGTGGCTCAGAGACGACCACCAACGACTTGTGTCTTGCTGGTTTCTCATCGGTGAAGGCACTGTCCAAGCGAAACGATGATCCTGAGCGCTCATCACGTCCCTTCGACCGCGACCGTGATGGTTTCGTGATGGGGGAAGGTGCTGGCGTCTTGGTCCTTGAGGAACTTGAGCACGCTAAGGCCAGAGGTGCAACGATCTACTGCGAGTTGGCAGGCTTTGGCCAGACCGACGACGCAGGACACATCACTGCACCTGACCGTACTGGTCAGCGCCCAGCTGCCGCATTGAAGCTTGCCATGGAAGATGGTGGCCTCAACCCGGACGAGATCGATTACATCAACGCCCATGGCACTTCGACGCTGTTGAATGACATGGTCGAAACGATGGCCATCAAGATCGCTCTTGGTGAAGCTGCCTCGAAGGAGACCGCGATCTCATCGACCAAGTCGATGCTCGGTCACCTCCTTGGTGCCGCCGCTGCAGTCGAAGCCATCGCCACTGTCTACGCCTTGAACAAGGGCGTGGCACACCAAACCCAGAACTACGAGAACCCTGACCTTGAGAACGGCTGCGACCTGGATTACATACCAGGAGAGCCGCGCGAGAAGAACTTCCGCGCCGCGCTGTCGAACTCTCTAGGTTTTGGAGGCCACAACGTGAGCCTCGCTTTCCGTAAATACGAGTAACTCTCCCCATCCCCGAATAGGAGAACCACAGTGAAGCAGAAATTCGCCAACGCCCTCAAGACTTTCCGCAAGGAAGTCTACAAGGTCGAGCACGACCACAACGAGCTCAAGAGCATTACCGACGACGCACTCAACATCACTGAGGATGCGCTCGACAATGCCTATCACTACCACTTCCACAAGCTTCCCGACGCATCCCGCGCCGAGATCATCAACATGGTGAACAACTACACCCTGGAAGCTTTGTTGCCACCTGTAGTGGAGAAGATCACCCGCCGCCAGTTGATCCTGGAGCGCAAGCTCGACCTGCTGGTTCACCTCCTCGAAGAGGCGCTGGAGCGCATCGGGGACGGCGACGACGCGACTGTCTAAGCGGTTGATTTCAATTTCTGAAGTCAAAGCAGCGGTCCAGACCCGTGGACTGGATTCAGTCTGGACCGCTGCTGAGAAAATTGGTCCTGAGGCCGTCAAGCGCCTCGCGGCCGACATTGCCACGCTTGATTGGGATATTTACGATCGCCAGAAGCGTGCCCTGCGTGGCGGTAAGGCGGTCGACATCAGCCATATCCAGGCCCCAGTCCTGATTCCGCCTTCTGCCACTGATCATGATGGCAAGGCGCAAGCCCTGGAAGCTGGCGAAACGGCCTTACGCAATGGCGAGGTCGCCATCGTCACGGTGGCCGGCGGCCAGGCGTCACGACTTGGTTTCGACGGCCCCAAAGGCGCCTTCCCGTTAGGTGCGATCAGTGGAGCGAGTCTGTTCCAGATGTTCGCCGGGCAGATCAAATGCTTGCGTGAGAAATATTCGTGCGAGTTGCCATGGATCATCCAGACAGGTCCGGGCAATCACGAAGAGACTCAAAGGTTCTTCGACAAGCGTAGCTTCTTCGGACTTGGCTCCAACACTGTCCAGTTCGTGTGCCAAGGCACTCTTCCCGCGTTGGCTCCTAACGGTGACCTGTTGTTGTCTGCACCAGACCGCTTGTTCCGCAACCCGGACGGACACGGTGGCGTCTATCGTGCATTGAAGGTTTCAGGCACGATCCCTCGCCTGCGCAAGGCCGGCATTTCCACCTTGTTCTACTGCCAAGTAGACAACCCTTTGGTATGGATGGCGGATCCCGTCTTTCTCGGTCATCACCTGATTCAAGGTGCACGCATGTCGGTGAAGGTAGTAGAGAAGACCGACCCAGCTGAAAAGGTTGGCTTGGTCGTACAAGACGAAGGCCGTAATCGATGTGTCGAATACAGTGACATCTCCGCCGAGCAACAAGCCCAACGCGCAGCCGATGGGGGACTGAGCTATCGAGCCGGCAACATCGCCATTCATGCCTTCGCTATCGACTTCGCTGAAGAGATGGCCGAAGCCAATCTGCAACTACACCTTGCACGCAAGGATGTGCTGGCCTTGCCAGTCGGTGAACTGGTGGCAGTAGAGCGAAGTGGCATCAAATTCGAAACATTCGTGTTCGACGCACTCCCGCTTGCGGAGACATCGGTGGTGCAACTTGCCGACCGAGATCTGGAATTCGCGCCGGTCAAGAACCGTAGCGGAGTCGACTCGATTAAGACCTCGAAAGCGGCTTTGGCCCAGCGCAATGCACGCTGGATCGCCGAGGCTGAGTTGCAACTCAAGCCTTCACAAGGGGATGGGCCAATCGAGTTGGAGTGCGGTCTATGCCTCGGACCTGCAGATCTAAGTAATAAGCGCAAATTCCTCACACAAATGTGTTTAGGAAGGCTTGTGAAAGATTCTAGGTAATAGTGGAGTAAATGGTCTTGAGAAGGTAAACTTCTCGAATCTGGCGCTTTTCTTTCCGCTACAACCCCTCGCGGCAAAGCAAGCAAGCGTCAGCCCACATGGCCATAGAAATGAAAAAGACCACGCAAAAGGTCCCTGGCTACCGGGTTTCTTTAACCTGGCAGGCCTTGGTTGGATGCGCTTTGTTTTTACCTCTTGTCGCTTGCGGAGCAGGCGAGAAGGTCGAGATTGAAACTCAGCGCAAAATCACTCGCACGTACGGACGCGCTGAGGTCGGTGCCACCAGCGAAGATCGCTTCGGTGCGCGCAAGACCCCTAGCCCCGAGACGGAGCATAACCATGAAGGTGATGGAGCCAGTAATCAAGGCGCCAGCACGAGTGCTGATGATGCACCACTTCAGTGGGATGTTCCTGAAGGCTGGGTGAGCAAAGCACCGACTTCGATGCGACTTGCCAACCTCGTCCCGGCTGGCGACCCCAACTCGGAGTGCTCAGTCACCTTGCTGGGCGGTTCAGGCGGAGGCGAGTTGTCCAACGTCAACAGATGGCGCGCGCAGATGGGGCTTGCACCCATCGACCAAGGAACCATGGATGCGATACCAACGATGAATGTCCTCGGCTACGAGGCTCCATTCTTCCAGTTGGATGGCTCATACAGTGGCATGGATGGTGAACCACGTGCGAACTTCTCGATGCTGGGCCTCATCCTCAGCCGCGAGCAGTTCACCATCTTCGTGAAGATGACTGGTCCTACCGAGTTGATCAACGCCGAGCGTTCCAACTTCATCTCCTTCTGTGCATCGTTGCGCGAGACCGCTCCTGCAGCTGGACCAGCACCTGACTCTGGCGAGACGCAAGCCAAGGGCTTCGACATGCCGGAAGGTTGGCGCATGGGTCCACAAAAGAGCATGCGCACCCTCAACCTGCTCGCTGGTGAAAGCAGCGAGTGTTACCTCATCTTGCTTGGTGGTGAAGCTGGCGGACTTGAGGCCAACATCAATCGCTGGATGGGGGAAGTCGGTTTGCCTGCAATGACTGCAGCGGAAATCGATGCCCTGCCGAGGGTCAAGCTGTTCGGCACTGACGCCCCGCTGCTGGAGGTTTCCGGTGACTACAAGGGGATGGGCAATAACGACGGCGTAAACCGCACCGTCCTCGGGGTCGCCCTTGTGCGTCCAACAGGCAGTGCGTTCGTCAAGATGGTCGGACCAGCCGAAGAGGTTGCAGCCGAGAAACAACACTTCATTGAGCTCGTCGAGTCCCTGGAGGAATAGTCATGGCCAAGAAACAAATGACTTTCGGTTACGCGGTGTTCCGCGTGTTCAGTTCCTACTGGTTGTGCTGCTTGCTGCTGCTCGCCCTGTTCGTGCTGACTTTCTTCGGCACCTTGCATCAGGTTCATAGTGGCCTACACGATGCGAAGAAGGTGTACTTCAACTCGTGGTGGCTCTACAAGGGTGGCTTCCCGATCTTCCCGGGTGGCATGACCTGCATGAGCCTCTTGTGCGTCAACTTGCTCCTTGGTGGGTTCGTCCGCATCAAATGGCGCATGCGCAATGTCGGTGTGCTGATCGTCCACCTCGGTATCGTCGCCCTGCTCGGTTCTGGCTTGGCGAAGATCACGACCGCTGAGGAAGGCCACCTGAGCGTGGTCGAATCCTTCAGCTCGAACTTCTTCGAGAGCTACACCAAATGGGAAGTGGCTATCTGGGAGATCAACAACCCAAGTGCCACTCAGGAGTTGGTCATCGGTGATGAACTGTTGGTCGACCTGGAAGGCAACGACAGCCGGACCTTCTCGTCGCCGGAACTGCCCTTCGAGCTGGTGCTCACCAACTTCATCCCTAACTGCAGTGTCATGCCTCTGGGGCCGAACTGGAGTCCTAGCGGCGAAGCGGTTGAAGGCTACGGTTTCTTGAGTCGCCCCAAGGAACTTGAAGCCGAGATGAATGACTCAGGCGTCAACGCCAGCATCACAACCGCGGATGGTGTTACCCATAAGGCTCTCCTATGGGGCCTTCAGAGGCAACCATGGGCGGTGCAGGTCGGCAATCGATCCTTCGCCATCGACATGCGCCATGAACGTTACATGATGCCGTTCACGGTGCGCTTGGACGACGTCATCCAGGAGAACCACCCTGGCATGAGCATGGCTAAATCGTACCGCTCGAAAGTCACGCAGATCAGCCCGACCGGAACCGAACGCCCTTCCCTGATTCAGATGAATGAACCGCTCCGCGAAGGTGGAGTGATCCTATTCCAATCAGGCCTTGGTAAAACCCAAGCTGGGCGTGAGTATTCGGTCTTCTCAGCGGTTCGAAACCCATCAGACAAATGGCCTGAGGTAAGCATGTGGATCATCACGGTCGGCATGGTCATCGCCTTCGGCCGTCGACTCATGGCTTTCATCAGGACACAGAGTAAGCGCCGCCAGCAGGCGGCAGGAGCAGCAAAATGAACATGCCCCTGAACCTAAGTTCGATCCTCAGAAGCCTCTTCGTGTTGCTTCTGCTGAGCGCACCCAGCGTAGCGCAAGAAGATGCCACTCGGAATTTCGAATGGGATTCCGAAACCATCGAGCTGTTCCAGACCTTGCCAGTCCAGGCAGGTGGACGGGTCAAGCCGATGGATTCGATCGCGGGCCTTAACCTGCTCACGTTCAACGGCAAGCGTACCTTGAAACTGGAGGATGGCACTCGCCTGTCTGCCCCAGAGTGGTTGTTGGATGTGTTCTTCTTCCCGGAACAAGCCAAGGACTATCCTTGCTTCAGGATTCAATCCGATGACGTCCTGGTGGCGATCGATGTCGAGTCCAAGAAGAAGCGAGATTGGTACAGCTACAACGAACTGCTGCCGGGCCTCGAGCGTCTCGAGGAGCAGGGGTCGAGGATCTCTGACATCGACAGCAAGGAACGTACGTCGGCAGAACGGCAGATCATCAAGTTGGCTCGTGACGTTCACGAGTTCAATGACCTGCTCGGCCTGCTCTCCGTCGCACGTTATTCCTTCAACACCGAGGCGACCGCCACCTTCACCGAACTGCTTGGAGAAAAACGTCCGGGCATCATCCACATCCTTGACAATGCGGCCGCCCTGCAGGGAATCGTCGCAAGCAGCAGGGATGGGGCCAATCCTGACGATTTCAATGCTGCCCAAGCCTTGTTCGGCGAACTCGATACCGCCCTACAACTTAACCAGCACGGCCTGACGTTCATCCCGCCGCCGACCACCTCCACCGATCAGGAAACCTGGTGGCGCTTGACTGACCTCATCATCGCACGCTTTCAGGGAGTCCCAGAACTCGAGGAACAGATTGCACTGTATACCTCGATGGAACACCTTGAGCACGCCAAGATGGATCCGGTCGCGTTCAAGGATGCCCTGCG
>CAZJGH010000013.1:0-22351 GCA_964545405.1 uncultured Planctomycetales bacterium | reverse complement strand
GCCTGGCTGCTCAGTCCAGCGGAAGTTGCGGTGCAAGCTCACGGAACTGCCAAGGTGCAGATCGCGATACTTCACCAGATAGCTTTGCCGGTCGTAGTAGCTGGCAAGTAGCTGCGTGGATGGAGCGCTCCAGGTAGAGACACCAAACCCTGCGTAGTTAGTCGCGGTCAGAGCAATCTGGCCAGCGCCATCACTGCTGAAGTTCTCCGCGAAGCGCTCGGTGCGACCATAGCTATCGAAAATACGCAGCTCACGGGTGAGCTGTACGTTGAGCTCCTCCGGGTACTGAAACTCAGGGATCTCGATCGAGCTGCCGGAAGCATTGGCAACGTTTTGCCCCGAAGAGGTCGCAGGGACATTTGTGGTCGAGCTGTCGTTGGCTGGTCCACAGGCAACGAAGGTAAGCGCAACAAAAGCCAACGCGAGTTTCAACGTTGGGTGCATCAAGCGTCTTCCTCCGTCATACCGCCTAAGGACTGAGCAAAGCCTTTGGCGACGGGCGAAAGCTCTGCTGCAGAAACTTTCATGAAGGCCACCTTAGCACGGAAAGCTTGCTTATCCGCACTGGAGATGTGGCCGGCAAGCTCGGAACCCGGCTGTGGAGCTCCTGGGCCTAGATACTGGAATCCGATTCCAGCGAGAATCATCAATACTGCTGCTGCGGTCAGGCGCCGCCCCCATGCTTGGTTGTGGAGGACTTGGCCAGCTGGCTCGGGACGTTTAGCGGAATCTTGTTCAGCAGAAATCGCAGCGACTTCAGGCCGCACCCGATCCCAGAGGTCGACTGGCGCCTTCTCGACTTCACCCAGGGCCAAGCCCAACTGCACCCGCTCCCAGAGCTCCTCGGGAGCCTGGACACCACCAAGCGCACGCAAATCTTGCGTGAGCCGTTCTGGCAGGTCGGGGGTAAGTGAGTTATCGGTCAAGAGAATCAGAGGCTAAGGTCAGTCGGGTCGTAGCCACCCAGTTGCAGCAGTTCGCGCAACGCTGTGTGGGCACGGTTAAGGCGGGATTTCACGGTGCCGAGCGAACACTCCTGTACTTCGGAGATTTGCTCGTAGCTCAAGCCCTCCATGTAGCGGAGGGTCAGTAAAGCTGAAAACCTGGGGTTGAGGCGCGCAAGAGCATCCTTTATCAGTTCTTGATCCTCGGTCCTGGCCACTTCGACTACGGGATTTGAGGCTTCCGTCTCACCAGCAACTTGGTTGAGGTGATGTTCGCCCTCAGACGAGCCCACTGAAGTGTGGATTCCCGCTCGAGGACTGTCGAGCCGACGGCGACGGGTATCGATTGCTGCATTGCCGGAAAACCTATAAACCCAACACGAGAAGCGACTGCGAAAAGCGAAGTCCCGTATGCGTCGGGCCAAAGTGATCATGGTTTCCTGTGCTGCGTCCGTGGCATCCTCGCGGTTGCCGGTAACACGCAGGCAGATTGTGAAAACCCGGTCTTGGTAAAGAACAAAAAGCTGGCGATACGCCTCTTCAAAATCCTGTTCGCTTGCGCATTGGCAGGCTTCTACTAGTTGTTGATCAGGATCTGGCAAGGAAGTTCACCGCAGTTAGGACAGCATTTGTGGGCTATTGGTTCCCCAAAAGGCTGCCCGAATCAGAAAAGTCGGGAGTTAGCTCGTGTTGGTTGAATTTACCCTAACCTCTTTGGAGACACAGTCTTAACGAAAAGACAAAAAAATCCAGCGCCTGCGAACAGGAGCCGGAGAATTTTTCCCTGGGGAATTATCCGCCAAGGAGGCCGACAATATCGATTCCTACGACCGAGTTGCCGATAGCTGACGAGCAGCTGGAGAAGCAAGCGGCATTAGGTAGGTAATCGCAATAGCTGTCTGCGACCTGGTAGAGCTTCTGGCCACCACCAAGAGAAGCAATCTCCTGAAGGGTTTGGACACAGATTTGACCAAGTGAGATCTCGCCAGGCATTGAACCGCCAGGTGAAGTCGGGAACAGACCGCCAGTCTGCCCACCACCTTGGGATTGGCGACCGAAGGTCGAGCCGTCGCGGTATTCAATCAGGTTGCCCGCATAGCTGAGCAGCTGAGATTGATCGCCGAAGGGGATGCCGTCGATATTGGCGGCAACGCTGATGGCCATGGCCGGCGATGAGTGGAAGAACTGCGCAGGCATCTTGATGCGGTACACCTGAGTATTGAGCCCAGGGACATTGCTGTTCAACTGGCGTACATCGTTCTGAAAGGCCGCCAGGAAGCGCGGACGGATGCGCTGGTACCGCGACTCGTTAGCAGCGTAGAAGCTCAGGCCACTGATGCTCTGACTGTAGAGCCCGTAAGCCTGAATGACGACATCGTTGCCGTTAGAGTACACATCGACCTTGAACTCACGGTTAATGGCAGTCGAACGGCTCATCGTATTCGGAGCCAGCGGATCGGTGCCAATCAGGTGCTCATCGAGGTCTGAGAGCTGATCGTTATCCGAATCGGCATCAGTGATTGAAGTACCGAGAAGGACCTCAAGGACGTCATCCAAACCATCGCCATCCGTATCCACCATGCTCTGCAATGCAGTAGACATAGCTACCAATTGAGACTCTGGGGCTTGGGAAGCACCCCACGAAACTAGGCCGAGAATGGCACCAGAAACGAGGATGGGCTTTAGGGGTAAGGTCATTGGGGTTAAAGTGGGCAAACAGCCCTCTCGCAGATTAGCAAGATTTGCACTATGCGGGGTCATTTCGAGCAAATCCTCTCATTTTCTAGGACACTAAGAGGACTGCGTAACGAAAAGAAAGGTGGCTTTCTGGCCATTATTGCCCTGTGCGGGGGTTGAGAGAACCGCTATCCTTTGCCCCCTAAGTAGTCGCACCCGTAGCTCAGTTGGATAGAGTATCGGTTTCCGGAGCCGGGGGTCAGAGGTTCGAATCCTCTCGGGTGCACCACTCCTCTACGGCTATTCTGCACCAGCGTGATAGCCGTTTCTTCGTTTGGCACCGAATCCCTTGGAGCAAGGCAAGCGAAGGAACCTGTAGAAGCCGATTACATGGATTCCTGCCGCGGAGGCAAGTGCGATGACAGCCTTCCAGACAGCCTTCCTTGACCTGACTGTCGGAGGAACGGCATGAGTCGGCTGGAGCGCGGACAGCTTCAAGCCAACGGCACGCAAGTTCGAGAACTCATCAAGTGACTCGGGGTGATCTTGCAGCCATTCGACGACCTCCAATCGGTCGAGTGGGTCGCGGCCTGCATCCAGTTCGGCCTGGACCGCTTCAATGAAATTGTCGTATCGATTCACAGCCAATCCTCCCTTTCAAACCGCGCTGCCAATCTCTTGCGTGCGCGGTGCAGGTGGGACTTGACCGTGCCTTCCGCAAGGCCCATGCCGCCTGCGACTTCGGCGATGGATTCCGAAAGCAAGTAGGTGCGCTCGAGAATCTCCCGCTCTGGTTGGTCGAGCGCGGCCAGCAATGGGCGAACATCAGCAGTGGTAAAGGCACCAGGTTGAGGTGGAGCCTCGGCAGCATCCGCACCGACTATCGACAATAGTTCCTCGTTGGAACGCTTAGACCGTTCACGAGCATCAAGGAAAACCCTGAAGCCGATCGAGAATAGCTATTGCCTCACCGGTCTGGTGGGGTCGTAACTGTTCTGATATCGAAGGGCGCGGTTCATGGTCTCCTGGACGAGGTCGTCGACATCGAAATCGGTAGCCCCTATCGCCAATTTGCGCAAGAACGCGCGTAGATGTGGCGTTTCTGGGGGTAACCGTTCCTCCATCGCAATACCTACCAGGAGAGTCTCACTTCGGTTGCAGGATTAGTCGGAAAGTTCCGCGATCAGGTGTAGGACCTCATTCCGCTGCGAGAGGGTCAGCAGCAGCAGCAGATCGCCCGGCCGAGACCACGCGATGGCTTGCTTGGCGGCTTCAACCTCGTCGGTGGCGATGTCGACTGCATTCTCAGTTGCCCCTTCCTCGAGGAGCGCCTGCTTCATGATCTGCGGTATCTCACCGAGTTCGCGCCCGCGCAGATCCTTCTCCTGCTCCTTGATCACGATTCGGTCGACACCATGACGCCAAGCGGTGAGGGCGACTTCACGAATCGCATCATCACTACGGTCGCCAGCATGCCCGACGGTCACGAGCAGCCGTTCCGGCTTCATCTCCTTGGCCATCGCCATCAGTGCGTCAAGGCCGTGTGGGTTATGGGCAAAATCAACCAGCACCTTCACGCCGTTGAGGTCGAAGATGTTCAAACGGCCAGGGTTGTCGGCAGCATCACTGCGGAAACCGCGCAGGCCAGCGACGATCGACACTTCGCTGATGCCGAGCTCCTTGGCCACCGCGATCGCAGCCAGTGCATTGGCGATGTTATGTCGTGCGGCCCCGTCGATGGTGATGGGAACCTCATTGACTTCGATCAGCCGTTGAGATTCGCCGCCTTCGCTCCACCACAATGCACAGTCGTCGAGGAAAGCGGCATTACCGTCGGCGGCGAGATGATCCTTCAGGGTAGGGTCCTCGGAATCGAGAGAGAACCAAGTGATCGGCTGATTGACCAAGTGCCTGCGTTCGACCGATTTCTCGTCGTCGGCATTCAAGACAACTCGTTTACCGGCGTGACGAATCACGAACTTGGTGTCGGCGAGCATGTCGAGATCCTGGATCCCCCACTCACCTAGATGATCCTCGGCGATGTTGTTCAAGAGGACCACGTCGGCCTCACCGGCACCGAGACCCAAACCGCGCCGCAGCATGCCGCCGCGCGCAGTCTCAAGCAGGGCGATATCCACGTTGGTGTTACGCAAGATGTTGCGTGCTCCACCTGGGCCTGCCCAATCACCCTTGTCGATGACCTTGTTGCCGACCATCAACCAATCGGTCGATGACATTCCCGCCACCTTGCCTTCGGCTTCCACCATCAAGCGCAACAGTCGCACGGTAGTGGTCTTGCCATTGGTACCGGTGATCATTGCGATCGGGATTCGACCATGCTGATCCCAGTTCACTTCACCCGCTTCCGGCAACCCCTTGACCGACCAAGTCTTCGCATGACGACCCGCTCCAATCGAGACGAAGTCGTCGCAGCACAGGAACAACGCACCACGTTTCTCGGCTGCACGCTGTAATCGCGGCAGCATCGGGTTGCTCTCGGAACGGATATCTGCCTTGAACCGCTCGGCCGCCTCATCGAGGGAAGGCATAGGTTCGCCATCAAGTTCCGCTTCGGCGGCGGACCATGCCCATTCATTCATTTCGCACGCAGCGTATAGTGCATCCATCGGGGCACTGAATGCCAGGCTCAGTCCTCCCGGGAATCGACGCGAGGCGGTGGACTCATCGCCCCAACCGACTGCCTCGAGCAAGGAGGTGATGGCGCGCTGCCATGCCGCCAATGCAGCGTCGGCATCGAGATCGGCAAGGGCGATGTCGATCACTGGGCCGGGCTTTTCCCAAATGACATTGGGCCCGGTAAGGCGACGCGAATCACGCATCTCGCGCACAACGGAACTTTGCTCTGAAGCCATGTCCTGTTATTCAGTCAGCTTCTTCCTGAGCCACGATCCGGACGCCACGCTCATCTTGGATGACCTCCATATCCTGATCCATGTCGAAGCCTTCGAAACCGGCGAACGTACCGAGATCAACGGCGTGTGGAACATTGTTCTCCTCGCCAGGATCACTCGACTCATCGGACTGGAAGTCCTGGATCTGCCTCCAACTGCGACTGATCGCATCGACTAGGACCAACAGCAAGTCGTCGCGCTTGGCGGAGTGAAGGGCGTGATCGAGCGCCTTCTGCTCATCGGGGATGACCTCGATGGCATCATCTGAAACGCCCTCGGCGATCAACGTCTCGCGCAGCATGAGCGGTACTTCGTCTGAAGCACGCCCGCGCAGGCCGTCGTCGCGACGGCAGATGTAATGATCGAACTTGCCGGCACAAAGCTTGGCGATCTCCTGGATGTCCTCGTCACGTCGATCGCCAGGAGCGGCGACGACCACCATGCGTTTGCCTTTCGGTTCCATGCGCTGCACCAGCTCGACCATCGCGGAGACGGCGGCAGGGTTGTGCGCGTAGTCCATGATGACCTTGAACGGATGATCGTCGCAGATGTTCATGCGACCTGGGGCCTGGAAGAAGGTCGTATCGAAGGTGCGCAGGCCATGGCGGATGTCCTCCAGGCCGACATCCATGCTGAAGGCGATGCCCGAAGCGAACATGGCGTTCTGCACGTTATGCAGCGCGCGGCCATCAAGGGTGGCGGGAACCAGGTGCGACCACAACAGCGGCATGTGCTGGTTGTTGTCGTAGATGGTGATCATGTGCCCGCCCATGCCCTGTTCAAGGACTACAGCGCGACCGCCGGCGCGAATGTGATCGCGCACAAGCGGATGAGCACTGTTCATCGTCACATAGCAAAGATTCTTCGACTTGGTGTGGTCGGCCATCTTCAGGCAATGTGGATCGTCTGCATTCAAGACTGCCGTATCCGTGGCGATCTCGGCGACGATGCGTTTGACCTTGGCGAGGTCGTCGAGCGAATCGACGCCACGCAGGCCCAGGTGGTCTGACTGCACGTTCAAGACAGCACCGACATCGCAACTGCGATAAGCGATACCCCTACGCAATATGCCGCCGCGTGCGGTCTCGAGCACCGCCACTTCGACCTTCGGGTCACGCAAGACGATGCGCGCCGACGCCGGCCCTGTCATGTCGCCGTTGACAGTCAGGTGGCCATCGATGTAGACCCCATCGGTAGTCGTCAGGCCAGTCACCTTGCCGATCATCTTGAAGATGTGCGAGACCATCCGTGAAGTCGTGGTCTTGCCGTTGGTTCCGGTGATACTGCAGATCGGGATCCTCGAGGGTGAGCCTTCGGGGAACAGCATGTCCATCACGGGCCCTGCGACATCGCGCGGCGTACCTTCACTTGGTGCGACGTGCATGCGGAAACCTGGTGCGGCGTTAACCTCGCAGATTCCCCCGCCACCGACCTTGTAGGAAACCGAGATGTCGTCGGTGAGGAAGTCGACACCGCATACATCGAGGCCGATCGCACGCGCGGCGCGCTCAGCCATGGCACGGTTGTCGGGATGCAGGATATCGGTGACATCGACTGCAGTGCCGCCGGTCGAGAGATTGCCGGTGCTGCGCAGGTAGATGATGCGACCCTCTTCAGGCACACTGTCCTTGGTCAGGCCGAGCAACTCGAGCAGGCGGTTGGCCTGGTAATCCAACTCCAGATTGGTCAGTACCTTGGCGTGACCGATACCACGACGTGGGTCGGAGTTGACGACTTCGATCAATTCCTCGATGGTCTTCTCGCCGTCGCCGATGATGTGTCCAGGCACACGTTTACTCGCAGCGACCAGCGTGCCGTTGACTACCAACAGACGATGATCGAAACCGGACAGGTAACTCTCCACGATGACCGCACGGCTGTGGATGCGCGCGTTCTCGAAGGCGGTGCAGATCTCCTCATCGGTGGTGAGGTTGATCGACACGCCACGCCCGTGGTTGGCGTTCAGTGGCTTTATGACGACCGGTAAGCCGATGCGCTTGGAGGCGCGAATGGCTGCGCGTTCGCTGTACACCAGCTTCTGCTTGGCGACCGGCAAACCAAGGTCGCCGAGCAGCTTGTTGGTCTCCTCCTTGTCGGAAGCGATCTCCACGCCGATGTGACGGGTCTCCGAAGTGATGGTGGCCTGAATTCGTTTTCCGTAACAGGCATGCCCAAGCTGGACTAGGCTGTAACGGTTCAAGCGAATCCAAGGGATGTCACGTTCCTCGGCAGCCTTCACCAATGCGGCAGTGGAAGGACCAAGCTCGCGGCGCTGGGCGAAACGGATGAAGGTGTCGCGCTCCTCTTCCCAATCGAACTCCTCACCACGTACCGCCTCGGGCTGCAACTCCAGCGGCAGTAAGTGATGCAGCAGGCGCATCGCCAGGTCCGCGGCCTCGAGGCCGACATCCTCAGATTCGTACTGGAAGACCACGTCGTATTGACCAATCTCGCCGTTGCCACGAGTCTTGCCGAAGGTCACATCGTTACCGGCGATGTTCTGCAGCTCGATAGCGACATGCTCGAAGACATGCCCCATCCAAGTGCCTTCATCTTCCTTCATGCGACGCACGAAGCCACCTTGCTCACGGTAGGAGCAGCCATGCTTCTGCAGGCCCGGCAGTGCCTCAAGCAGTGGGTCGATGAAATCGGCCCCTAGCTTGGCGGTCGGCCAGTCCTCGAGATGTTCCAGGTCCAAGGTCAAACGAATGACCGGGAAATGGGCGTACAGGCTCGGGCCTAGGTAAACGGAGCGGTTGAGGATACGCATGGATCAGGAAGACAAGTTGGCGGCGGGGTGCGTGGCTTCGCGGGAGCGGATGTCGAACGTACAGCCTTCAGTCAGGATGTGCAGGCGAACCCCGATGACGCTGATCGGATCGTGACGTCGGGCGGAGTCGATCGAACTGAATTCCATGTTCGATGGATCGATCACGGTGATTGCGCTGCTGCCGACCACTTCGATGCAGTCCTCTGGCGAGATGAAGGCTGCCGTATCCTCGTCGAGGCCGATGCCGATCGGACGAGGGTTAAAGGCCAAGGCAGTCAACAGGCGGCCTAATCTGTCACGTTGCTGAAAATGCTGGTCGACGATGAACTCGTGAGTGAGTCCGAAACCAGGTGCGAGTGAGACCATGTCACAACGAGGGGTTGGGCCCTCGTCGCCGTAGGCGATCATGTGCTCGGACATGATCGAAGCACCTGCAGAGGTACCGCCGACATGCAGGCCATGGTGATTGTTGCGGTCGCGCAACAGATCAGCGACCGCAGTGCCGCCGATGGTCGTTGACAAGCGCAGCTGGTTGCCACCGGTCATGTAAACGCCAGTCGCACTCTTCAGTTCATCGAGCCAATCCTCGCGTGCGCAATCGGCACGCTCCTCGAAAGGCAGTGAGACCGAATGGGCTGCACCGAACTCCTTGAATAACTCCACATAGCGTGGGCCGGTCTCTTCGAGCCGGGAAGCCGTCGGGATGATCGCGATGCGGGCTTCATGGCCGCCACACACCTCGAGAAAACGACGAAGGATGGCGGGGTCGCGGAGTTTATCTTCCGCTCCGCCGATGGGAACTAAGTAGCCGCGAGTCATGCGAATCTAGGGTCTGAGCGCACCCACCAGGAGGGAGGAGGGCGAGCGAGATTGGCCCCTCATGATAGCGATGTCCGGCTTTCGCGCCGCACCCTATGCCTTGCCAAGCACCACGGAAACATTGTGGCCGCCGAAGCCGAATGCATTCACCATGGCGAAGTCGTCATCGCTGTCGCGCGGGGCTCCGCTGACGACATCCAAGTCGATCTCCGGATCCTGTTGATCGAGATTCTGGGTGTGAATCTGCTTGCCACGTTGCAGGGAGAGGGCGAGCAGGGCGGTCTGGATTCCAGAGGATGCCGCGAGGGCATGGCCGAATGCAGATTTTGGAGCGGTCACCGACAGGTTGTTGGCGTGCTCACCGAAGGCCAGGTGGATAGCGCGGGCTTCGGCCAAATCCCCCTGCGGAGTGGATGGAGCGTGGGCCGAAATATGAGTGATAGCCGACGCAGGAAGGTTGGCGTCGCTGAGGGCATCTGTCATCGAGCGCGCCATCCCTGAGCCATCGAGGATTGGGGTTGCGATCTTGTAGGCCTCACTCGCCATCGATGCGCCTTTGACGCGGGCAATCACCTCAGCGCCACGTGCCGCTGCGTGTTCGGGTGATTCGAGCACCAGGATTCCTGCTCCCTCACCCATCACGAACCCTGAACGGTCGACATCGAATGGCCTGCATGCAGCTGAACCAAGCTCATTCTTGTTGGTCAAGGCACGCACGCGCCAATAGGCCTGCAGTGCTTCGCGGTTGACGGTCGACTCGGCGCCACCCACGACCACGACATCGGCGCGACCGCTGCGGATCCAATCCAAGCCAGTGCTGACGCTGACACTGCCTGAAGCACATGCAGCGGAGACCATGGTGCTTGGGCCTTGGAATCCATGCTGGATGGCGATCATGCCAGCTGGTGCGTTGTACATGGTCTTGATCACGAAGTAGTGGTCGATGGTGCGGTCGAACTTCCTCGCATCGCCGTCACGGATGGCGTCGCCCATCGGGCCAAGGTAATGAGTCGCACCGCCACCGATACCGAGAACCACACCGACCCGCGTGGGGTCGGTCTCCTCCATGTTCAGGCCTGCTTGAGCGACGGCTTCTTGACCGGCCATCAAGGCGAACTTGGTGAAACGCCCGAAGCGTCTAGCGAAGGGTATCTTCACCGCATCAAGGAACTGCTCTTCGAATTCAGGAGCGACCTCGCCGGTGAGTTGCACGTCCTCGCCCGAATAATCCCAATCGCTGGGCCGGCCGATGCCACTCTTGCCATCCAAGAAGCCTTGCCAGCTCGCCTCGCGGCCGATGCCGACGGGAGTCACCATGCCGATGCCGGTGATTACTGCGTCGCCTCGCGATGCGGAGTTCGATGATGAATTCATTATGTGCCTCAGGGCTTCTGGGCAAGTTGTTGAAGGTGTTGATTGCGGATTGCGCTGCGCCGAATCTTACCGCTGGTGGTCCTCGACAAGGCGCCCCTGCGGAACAGTTGCACTTCATCGATCTCGAAGTGAGCTGAGGCCAAGGCGTTGCGGATCTCGAGGCGTTTCTTGTCGCGTCGTTCCGCCTCGTTCAGGAAACGCGCATGCACTTCCAGGTAAAGGACTATGCGTTCGGTCTGACGACGGTCGTCGAAGACGCCGAACGCTGCTCCACGGCCTACGCCTTCGACTGACGCGGCCAGTTCCTCGATGCGCTCGGGGGCATGATTGCGACCATTCTTGATGATGACTTCACGACTGCGACCGGTAATGAAGATCTCTCCATCCGCCAAGTAACCCAAGTCGCCAGTGTCATGCCACTTGCCCTCGCGAGGGATTACCTTGTCGCCATCCAAGTGCCCCGTGAACAGCGACAGGGAATCCAACAGGATGCGTCCGACATGACGCTCGGCGAGGTCATCGCCATTCTCATCGGCGATGCGAATCCCTTGGCCCTCCAACGGGATGCCGCAGCCAGTCCATTCAAGGACCTGTTCAGGTGGAAGGTCATCCGCGGCTGGGACGGCCACGTATTCCTGTTCGAACTGATGGCGCAACACGCGTTCGTTGCGTTGGGTCCTACGCACCCGCGGGATGGTTCCTGCGAGCGTCACTTCAGCCATGCCATAGACCGGCTTCAGTGTTTCCTCGGAGACTCCATAGGCCGACATGATCCGGTTGAACCTGCGGATCAAGCTTGGAGTCACTTGCTCCGCGCCGATCAGCCAGCGCTGGCAATGCGACAAGTCGAGATCGTCTGGCGGCCTACGTTCCAGCAGCTGCAGGGCATCTGAAACCGCAGATGGAGGCCCGACCGTGGCATTGCAGCCCTTCTCTTGCAGCACGCGAAACCACATCAGTGGAGATCGCGCGAACAGGGTCGGGTCGGCCATCGTGATAGGCCCACCGACATACAAGGTGAGCAGGAACGTCCCGAACAATCCCATGTCGTGATACACCGGCAGCCATGAGAACACGTGGTCCGTTTCGATGATCGGCACCCAGCGGTGCATGCCCTCGAGGTTGAAGGTTATGCCCTCCATCCCTAACCACAGGGCCTTAGGTGCGCCGGTGCTTCCGGAACTGAACTGCACATATGCCATTTCACTTCCATGCACACGCGTTCCAGCGCCTTCAGGGTCCGCGGCGAGGACGGTCTCAGGAGTGAGGTGAATCGTGTGTTCACCCTCGGTCGCAGGCGTACTGCTGACCACCGCCCTGGGGCGGAACACTTCCAACTGATGAAGCCATTCGAGATCCGCGGTCGCGCTCGTGCGGCCTTCTCGTGGCGCTACCACGGCTGGCACCAACCCGGCATAGAAAGCGCCCAAGATACTGGCTGCAAAGGCAGCGCTGGTCGGCAACTCGATGAGCACACGATCGCCCTTCTTGAGTCCTGCTTCAAGGAATGCTGCCGCACCACATTGCACCAAGCGATACAGCCCAGCGAAATCGTAGTCATCGCTGTTGAGCTTCAAGTCCTGCAGGAAGGTGACCGCAAGCTGCTCCGGCTTCTCCACCGCCCAACGCTCGAGTCGTTGGAACAAGGCGTCCGCACCTGGTACTGCGGACGTGTCAGTGGATGATCCCGTCATGGGCTACGGCTTCAGCTTGGTGCGCAGTGCCCAGTCGTTCGGCGTCTTCTGTCCAGCGGTCATGTGACAGATCGTCCCTTCTTGGCGATAGGTCGCCAGGGCCATCATCATGTACTTGCGGAAGCCAGGGAAGAACTCGGGCTCGGCAGCTGACATCTCATCGGCATGCTGGTCGATGCGCTCACACCATTGCTCAAGCGTTCGCTTGTAATGGTTGGAGATGTTCTCGGTATAGCAGGGAAGGAACTCGGCCTCCTCCATCAGGCGGATCATCTCGCCAGTCGACACCATGGTCGCGGTGTTGCCGAAGACCTCATCCACCAATTGGAAACCGCGGTCGCCGCGGAACTTGTCGGTGTTGGAGTTGCGGTCGTAGTTGCTCTCCTGCACGAACAGCATGCCGGAAGGCTTCAAGGCGCGATGGCACATGCGGAACAAGTCGAGCTTCTCCCACATATGGATGATGCTCTCGAAGAAGATGACGTGGTTGACGCTCTCGGGATCGAGTTCCGCATCGAGCACGCTGCAGACGCGGATGTCCAGGCGATCGGCGATGCCCCGTTCCTCGGCCTTGCGCATCGCGAACTCGCGTTGCACCGGGGAGAGCGTATAGCCGATGACGTTCATCTCGTAGTGCTCGGCGAAGTAACGCGCCGGGCCGGACCAACCACAGCCCATGTCGAGCAGTGTCTGACCTTCCTCGAAACCACAGATCTGCGCGACGCGGTCCATCTTGAATACCTGCGCTTGATCGAGGTCCTCTTCACCGGTCATGTAGATTCCGGACGAGTAGTTCATGTTCTTGTCGAGCAACAACTCGAACAAGGTAGGAGAGGAATCATAGTGAACGGCGCTATCGCCCGTTTCGACACGGTTTTCGATACTCATCAGACTGCAGGGGATTGAGGGGAGGTGGCGGCAGTGTCTGCTTGCAACGTGAGTGTCAGGCGCACGAGGTCACTGCGAGTCTCGAGCTTAGTTCCGGACAGTCTCGACAAGGTCTTGAGCACCCTGTTCTGCAGACTGACTTCGACATGCTCCGGGACTGATTCCTGGATCAACCCCTGAAGCTGGTCATAACCTTCAATTCGATCGGTCACAGCTAGGCCATCCTCGGATCCATCCGCGAAAGTCGTTGGGTGCTTGTCCCCTTGTGGGTTCATCAACATCCACTTGGTGGCGTTGGCGAACGGCAACAACACGCTGGGGTCTTCCTTCAAGGCGCGCTCCATGAACTCTTCGTAAGCCTGCGCGTGCCTGAATTCATCGTCGGCGATCAACTTGTAGACCTGCTTGAGGACCGGCTCTGGGGCTTCCTTCGACCACTGTAGGTACCAGCGACCCAACCTCAACTCGCCACACCAATGCATCGCCAGGGTGTTGGCCCATGGTGCTGCCTTGAGCTCGGTATCGAAGTCCTCGAGAGTGGTGAAGTCGGGCTCGGCATCGAATGCCTTCAGGTACTCACGCAGGATCAGGTAGTGGCGCATCTCCTCGAAGTACCACACGCTCTGGAACTGGCAGAAGTCGGGGTTGCCCTGGAAATCGCGCAGGAACATGCGCGTGGCATAGAGCGATGAGAGCTCCATCAGGCAATTGACCCGGACGAACTCCAAGGTCTCGTCGCTCACGGCACTCTTGTCGATCTGGTCGAAAGGCACATCGGCCATGTCCCACCGCACCTTTTCCAGGCGGTGGTAGAGGGTGTCGTAAAGGGGCTCGACCATCGTCACTACGCCCCTGCGGTACTCTTCATGTACTGCCGGTACTTCGAGAAGTAACGCGACAGGTAGAGCACGATCTTCGACTTCTTCTCACCATCCCAAAGGCTGGTGTAGAGGTCGGTCGCACCGATCTCGGCGAAGTAACCGATGTGTTCGGTAGGCATCTCCAAGTCTCCCCAGATGGCGCGGAACTGTGGCCACACCAGTGCCTTCTCGTCTTCACTGCAGTGTTCCAGCATGGCTTCAAGAGCGACTTGATTGAAACGGCAGTGGCGCATCTCATCCTTGGCGACGCGCTTTAGGATAGCCGCGATCTCGGGGTTGCCACATTGCTCGGCAGCCGAGGTGTAAGCGATCACCGCGCCGTATTCCTGCAGCACGCCATAGATCAACTGCAACATGCGCATATCGATACTCGGATCGATCTTGATCCGATTCAGGTACGCACTCATGTTCTCGTAGTAATCCCCCATCTCGAGACCGGAAAAATCCTTCTCGGTGAGGTCGGCGTCGAGGGCTTGGCAGATCCGACGCAGGACGATGTAGTGGGTGTATTCCTCGGCGGTCCACATGGCCGACCAGAAGCGCAACTTGAAATCGTTGTGATAGTTCTGGAAATAGCTGCCTAGATAATGCGCGACACCATGCTCATTCAAGGCTGTACTGCGCAGGAACTGGACCACGTCAGGTGGCACCTGCTCACGATCGAATTCAAGATTCTTGAATGATGCGAGGTCAGGCCACAAGTTCCGACCCGCCACGAAGAAGTCGTCCATGACGTCGGGGGTCTCAAAACTTGGATAAGGCGGCTGGATAGCCATGGTTACGCCCCGCTGGATTTCTGTAGCTGCTCTTCAATCAGGCTGGCGACGTCGCCAACAGTGAGGATCTTCGAGAAATCGGTGCTGGAGCTGAAGCGGACGGAGAAGTCCTCTTCGGCGACGGTCACGAGGTCGACAAGACCAAGGCTATCTACTCCGAGATCCTTACGAAGATCGGATTGCGCGTTGATTGAATCAGCAGATTCGAGGCGCAGGAGCTCCGCAAGGCTAGTGGCAAGACGACACACAATCTCCGTGTGTTCGATGGTAATGGGGGATGACATTATTGAATCGAATTCAAGTTATTTAAATGGTACGACATACGCTAAATCTGTCAAACAAGCCCTGAGCGGCGTATAGGTTCGAGTTGGGCACGTTCACCTAGTAGTTCGCTTTTCTCTAATCCCTGAAGTCGCAGTCGCCCTGGGTGTAGTACCAATCTGACCCGCCATCCATCAGCGCGCATAGGTCCTTATAGACCTGAGCTGGCTGCTCAAGCGGCGTGAGCCCAGGGGAGGGGGTCCAGATGATCTTGTCGATCTCCACATATGGGCTCTTGCGGCAGGAGCGAAAGTCCCACATCCCCTCCCACTCGACGCTGTTCTCCTGAACCGCGAATCGCAGGAATGTGCAGCCATGGGCTGAGGATTTGCGGCGACACGCGTCGACCAGGGTCTGCAGTACTTCCTTATTCCTGCCGTGCCAAGCATCCAAGACCGTGGCGACCTGCACACCCCCGTCACTCCATTCACGCCACACCAGATAGCCAACCAGTTCGCCGCCATCACGTGCCTCCACTACTCGGTGTGACCAGGCTGGATTGTCGAGAAAACGCCAAGTGAGGGTCTTCGCATCGCGTTTGAAGCTGAAGCGATACTTGTCGCGATAACGCTCCCACAGTTGATCGTAATCGGAACCGAACTCGGACACTTCCTGCACCTGCAAGCCGAACTTCGGTTTCCGCCAACGCGCGCGCAGGACGATGTCAGCCAGTGGCGTGATGGCCACACCAAGCTTGCCGAGGCGGCTGCGCCAGAAAGCTGAGCTGCTCAAACGGATCTCCAAGGTAACCAATTCAAGGATCACGTTGTAGCCGAACCAGCGCTTGCCGATCTTGATGACGTCGTCGGAGGATTGCCCGCCGTACCCCCATGGGATGCCGTCGATATCAACGGTCACGATCGCGAAGCCACTCATGACTTCGCGCCACAAGCGCCCACCACCGCGCATGTCGGGATCCGTCGCGCTTTCGCACATCAAGGCGCCGAAGGTCTCGTGTCCATTCACCCAGCCAACACGCCGCTGTCCGATACCGGTGGCGACGCAGTTGCCGGTGGCTTTCTCCAGCGCCAGCATGCCGGTCGGAGGCCCAGCCGGATTATCCCAATACTTCCAGAGGTAGTGAGCCAGGCTGCGGTCTTCCTTGAAGACCTTGTTGTAGAGGCCATTGATCGCTTCTGCATCCTCGCGTGACGCATGCCGATATTCGATGGTGTCGTTCGACTTCGGCTCGCGCGGTTTCGGGAAATACGGCTTGATCCTCTCCAGGAAAGGATCATCGGCAGTGGATTCGGAAGAAGGCAATTGACTCGATTGAGATGAACGGCGAGCTACTAAGTCTACTCGAAAGGCCCACGCCGCAATGCCGCGCCATCCCGAACCATCCAGACACCGTTGGCGACGACATCACTCACCGCACCATTGTCATCCAGCGTCACCAGGTCGGCATCGAAGCCGACTTCGACATGGCCCTTGCCAGTGAGCCGCAGATGATCGGCGACATTGGAGGTGAATGCAGCCAGGGCGTATTCGAATGGAACACCAAGTGCACATGCCGCGGACAAGGTCGATGGCAATGACGCGCTCTTGCCGATATCCATCTCGGTCATGCGGCCTTGCTCATCGAAGACCGGCAAGCATCCCCCGCCGTCACTCGAGACTGAAACTCGCTCAGGAGGTAGGCCGGAATCGAAATAACGTTTCAACGCCACTTCGGCAGGGTAGGCATCCTCATCAGGGCCGATCGGGAACGAGGTTATATCGATGTGGCAACCACGTTCGGCGAGATTGAGTGCCTCCTCGAACAAGGTGGTGCGACGATTGACGTGAGTCGGCTGGAATACGCGTGCGGGTATCTCCGCGGAATCCGAGGCGGCACGAATCAAATCCAAGCCGCGCGGCCCATCGCCAAGATGCAAATGCATCACTCCGGCCTTCTTTGTGAGTAGGCCCGCGACGTGACACTCACTTGCGATACGCAACAGCTCCTCGAGAGTAGGTTGGCTGGAACGATGATCGGAAACCGCGATTTCCCCAGCACCGATGATCGCGTCGATGTTGACGATATCACTACGCACGGTGCCGGTAAGGGTGGTCGGCGGGAGGTGATATCCGCCGGTCCAACACCAGGCCGACAGGCCAAGTTCCTTAAGTGCACGCACCCCTGCCAACAACTCGGCAGTGGAACGCGTCACGTCATCAGTGCCGAGCAAACCCACAACACTGGTGACTCCAGCACTGGTGAAATCAGTCAACAACGGGGCCGGCACCTTGGTGGCCGCACCATCTTCCCCGCCACCGCCGGTGACATGGGTGTGCGCATCGATGAACCCCGGAACCAGTCGCTTACCGGCAAGATCGAAACGCTGTACTTCCACGCCCTCGCGACCAAGGCGTTCGACCGGCAAGTCGGATGCGCTGTCCAATACAGCCAGGATCTTTCCGCCTCCGAGAACGAGGCAGCGGGAGCCTAGTGGCTCGGGGCTGAATACTTCGGCGTTGTCGAGGATGGTCAGCATCGAGCAGGATTGTACCTGCCCGATGCCGACTTCCGACGTGAAGAAACGACTAAGCCTTAGCGGCCTTCGACGACCGTCTCTTCCTCTGGGCCATCACGCATTTCCTTCAGGACCGCGTCCTTCTTGTTGAGGAAATCCATGGCGCGACTGTTGTCCGCATAGAACACCTTCAAGGCAGCGAGTGCCTCCTCGAACAGGTCGGCGTTCTTCTCGGCTTCAGCGTAACCCATCAGCACGAACCAGAAGCTTCCGAGAGTATCGCCAGTCGGCAGCTTGCCTTCGGCCTTGATCGCCATCAGCTTCTTGCCTGCCGCAGCGAGGGATTCCTCGGTACGACCAGCCGTCTTGAGGACATCCTCGACCCGCAGGTTAAGCATGTAGCCAGCGAGCTCGGCTTTCTGTTCCTTGGTGAGTTTCTTGAGGCCCTTGGCCTTTTCCTTCAGCTCGGCGAGGTCGTACTTGCCAAGGTTCATCTCGATGATGAACAACTCGTTGGCGGCAGCCTTGTCGCCAGCAGCGATACGCTTCTTCAGGTCCTTGATGTTGTTTACCGTTTCGGTGGCGGTAACCAACCCAGTATCGAAGGATTCGACATCGCGGCCACCCGGACGACCGAGAACGGTGCCGTTCTCATCGAGGTACATCAAGGTCGGGAAACCCGTGCCGCCCTTGTCGATGAGCAAGCCATCGTTCGGACGATCGTCGATGCGTGTGGTGACGTGAAGGAATGGGATGACTTTCTTGGTGAAGTCAGTGAATTCAGGAGTGGTAAGCAGACCGCTTTCCAATGCATTGCAAGGCGGTCATTGCGCGTATGAGCGCGTGAAGTAGACAAAGATCAATTTGCCTTGCTCCTTCGCCA
Organism: uncultured Planctomycetales bacterium; assembly: GCA_964545405.1. Classification (GTDB taxonomy): domain Bacteria; phylum Planctomycetota; class UBA1135; order UBA1135; family UBA1135. The sequence continues at coordinate 3,956 of CAZJGH010000013.1, read as the reverse complement.
TCTTCTGGGCTTCGTCGTAATCAGTGACCCAGCCAGCGTTGGAGATAAAATCCTTCGCCATCTTGGCCTCTAAATTCTTCTGCATCTCAGCTTGGTCATATTGGGCAGCCGCCGGTGCAGCGAGCGCCAAGCTGACTAGAGCCGGTGCAATCATTTGCTTGAGAGAAATCATGGAGCCCGATTATAGGTCGAGATGGATTTCTGTCCCGGCATTCGTATCAAAGTGCCAGCTCCGGTCGCGCCAACGTACAGTCAAGGGGCCTGTACGTCGTGAGTGGATAACGACTTCTGTTAAACGGGCATCCTCCCAGCTCATGTCTACCGAATAGCCACCGCGGCCACGCAAGCCGCGAAAGCTGCCTGTCTCCCACTCGTCAGGCAGTGCCGGCAGCAGATCGAGTTCGCCGCCCTCGGGGCGATAATGGCTTTGAAGCAGCATCTCAGCGATTCCCGCGGTGCCGCCGAAGTTGCCGTCGATCTGGAACGGTGGATGCAGATCGAACAGGTTATAGCTGGTGCCGTTCTTCAACAGGTTGCGGATCATCAGGTAAGCGTGATTGCCGTCTCCCATGCGAGCCCAGAAGTTGATCTTCCACCCCATCGACCAACCGGTAGCGCCGTCACCACGTTGACGTAATGTGATGCGTGCGGCTTCAGCGAGTTCAGGCGTGTGCTGCGGTGAGATCTGATGCCCCGGGTACAAGCCGAACAGGTGGTTCAAGTGCCTGTGCTTATCGTTGGGGTCGTCGATGTCCTCAAGCCATTCCTGCAACTGACCATGCCTTCCTACCTTGTATGGCGCGAGCCCCTCAAGGGTTGAGCGCCATCCATCGATGCGCTTCCCTGTCTCGCCCAGCACGCGCGCGGCCTCCACCGCGCCAATCAATAACTCACGCGCCATCGATATGTCAGCGGTGGTGCCGGTGGAAATAGGACCATGTTCAGGTGACCAGCTCGGAGTGCTGCTGAGAGTGCCGTCCGGAAGCTCAAACATGAAGTCGACCAGGAAATCGGCTGAGCCCGCCAAGTTGGGCCAGATATCGCAGGTAATCGACATCCCCCTCGAAGGAGAAATGCTCGATACCGTGGGTGCTCAGCCAACTGCCACCAAGCGGGAAGTAAGACCAAAAGCGCGGACGATTCTTGCCTGGATGTGGATTTGTGTAACCCCATATGTTTCCGGACAGGTGTGCTGTCCATCCATCTGCGGCGTTGTATTCCTTCGCGGTAATCGCTCCAGGTGCGATCAATGCATTGGTGTAGTCGATCAAAGGCTCTTGGCATTCGATCAGGTTGCACGGCCCCGCCGGCCAATAGTTCATCTGCACATTGATCTTCAGGTGATAGTCGGCGTTCCAAGGTGGGACCACCTCGTTGCACCAGATGCCTTGCAGATTGGCCGGCAAGCCACCAGGTCGACTGCAACTGATTAGTAGATAGCGGCCATACTGGAAGTACAGTTCCTCGAAATCAGGGTCAGGCGCGCCGCCGTTCTTGAGGAGTTGCAACCGCTGGTCGGTGGGCAATGCCAGCACCGTCGAGGAAGTCTCACCAAGATCGACTGCGACACGGGAATGCAACGCGGTGAAGTCCGCGACATGCCGCTCACGCAATTCAGTGAACCCCTTGTCGAGAGCATTCCTCAACAGCCTTCCGTTGCGTTCGGATGGATGAGTGCCGCGCCACGTCGGGCTGACCGCTGCATAGTCGGTGTCGGCCACCAAAATGAAGGTCACCTCATCCGCGCCACTGATTCGAATGCCATCCTCTTCGATCGAGACCTTGCCGCCCTTGACATCAAGGCCGATACGCACATCAAGCTGCAGGCCGTTGTTGTCGAGAGCACCCTTGAACACCAATGCGCCACTTTGAGTCGAGCTCGTCTCGAAAAGGCCACTGGCTTCATCGACCTGAAGAGGATGAGGTGTGGCCAAGCGCAAATACAGATCCTGCTGACCCGCCCTGCTTGCTGAATAACGCCAAGCCATCACGCGGTCGGGATTGGAGCAGAAGGCTTCGCGTTCGAAACGCACATCGTCGCGCAAGTATGAGACCCGGTGCAAGCCGGTGTTCAGGTCGAGGCTGCGACGGTAGCTCTCGACACCAAGATCATCGAAGCCTGGTGGGGCGATATCGCCAAGCTGGATGCCTGAAAGCTGGAAGTGGTCCGCGCCGCCGTGGACCTTGTCGAAGCGAATTCGATAGTACCCATAGGCCACTTCATTCGAGAACTTGAACTCACGCTGCTGAAAGCGCTGCTCGAAAATCGGCTGATCCTCCCTTACATCAAGCGTTGTCCAAGAGAGGCCATCATGGGAGCCCTCGCCGCTCCACGACGAAGGGTCACGGTCGGGAACATCGTCGGCACTGGTGAGGCGATAGTCGTCCACCACTTGTGGCTGCAGCAAATCGACTTGCCATACCACCGGCTTGCCTTCATGCGGGAAGCACCACTTGGTCTTGTCGTCGCCATCACTCGCCATCGCCACCCCTTGATGACTACGGTCGATGTCGGCGTGGCTTGGTGTCCAGAACCGTGGGCCTTCAAGCGGCGGCGCGACATGCCCGGTCTCGATCTGCAATTCACCTAATGTTTGATACCGACCGAAACGGACATCGTTGACGTTGCGATCCTCGGACCCGACACCACGTAGGTGCTCGGTGCTCAGTTCTTGCGCACGCTTGGCGTCACCATTCAGCAGTGCACTCCTGATCTCACCGAGATACTCGTGGGCACCCGCGCGGTTCATGTCCTGGTGCCAGCCATCAGAACCGGGGCCGCCGCTCCACAAGCTATGCTCGTTCAGTTGAATGCGATCAAGTGCGACACCGCCATACAACATGCCACCTATGAAGCCATTCCCGATCGGCAAGGCGTACTTCTCCCAGCTGGGATCAGGGTTGCCCTTGTTGGCACGATCGCTGCTTTCCAACTCCCATGAGTTCAGCGGACTGGCTGCACCATATGCGTCGGCTGGCTTGTCATACCAAAGCTCCAAGGACTGACCTGGCTCAGCACCTTGGGCCAAGCCAAGCACCGACATTAAGAGGATGCACAACATCCACTGATTCTATCGGACTAGATGCGCTGGTTTACTTGTCGTCGCCGAAAGCACAGCGCAACAACCGAGCCTGCTCGGCATGATGACGCTTGTATGAACCGGTCGCCGGGCTCGCGGCCGCTGGACGGCCTGAATAGCTCGGGCATAGCTTAACTTCACCGCAACGCTGCATGAAGAAGGTCCATGCCCCCATGTTGCGCGGCTCCTCTTGGCACCACACGAACTCGGCATCGGCGAAACGCTCACGAATAGCGTTGATGGCAGTGCGCGGGAATGGGTAGAGCTGCTCGACACGAACAAGGGCGACGTCGGTGCGATTATTCTCTTCACCATATACGGCCAGGTCGTGGTAGACCTTGCCGGTGCAGAAGACGACTCGCTTGATAGCCGAATCATCAACGACTTCATCGGCGATCACTTCCTTGAAGTTGCCTTCGGAGAGCTCCGCTACGGGACTTGCCGCGCGTGGATCACGCAACAATGACTTCGGCGTGAACACGACCAGTGGCACCGGCGATTCGGAAAGGCCTTGGCGGCGCAGCAAGTGGAAGTACTGTGCAGCGGTGGAGCAGTTGGCGACAGTGAAGTTGCCTTCAGCGCAAAGCTGCAGGAACCGTTCAGGCCTTGCGTTCGAGTGTTCCGGGCCTTGGCCGTCGTAGCCGTGTGGCAACAACATGGTGAGGCCAACCCGTTGCCCCCACTTCTCCTCTCCGGAAGCCAGGAATTGGTCAATCGGGATCTGCGCACCGTTAGCGAAGTCACCGAACTGCGCTTCCCATATTCCCATCGTCGCCGGCGCGGCCAACGAGTAACCATACTCGAATGCCAACACCGCTTCCTCGCTCAGCAAGGAATCGCGCACTTCGAAATGGGCGTCATCATTGAGCGTATCCA
>CAZJGH010000012.1:6933-22734 GCA_964545405.1 uncultured Planctomycetales bacterium | reverse complement strand
AGTCGGACGCCAATTCACTGCCGACCATGGCGTTGCCGCTCAAGTCGCCGGTTATCTGTCCGGTGCTGCCATCAGGTGTGAGGTCACCGAAGAACGAGTAGCTCATTCCGAACATCACGCTGCTGGAGTCTCCGGTCTGCTTGGAAAGATCCAAGCCTACTAGTGATGCCCAAGCTTCTTCGCCGCCGCCTTGCTCAAGCACGGCGAGTTGAGCTCCGTATAAACGCATGGACGAGAAGATCCCGCAACCATCATCACAACCATAAACCAAAGCCAAACCCTCCGGCTGGACATCAGCATCCCACAGGACTTCGCCATAGACCGGGTTGCGTGTGATCGGGCTGGCGAACTTACCACCGATTACCTTGAGGCCGGCGACCTCCTCAGGCGTGTACTCGAAGTACAGACGGTCGATGCTGAAGTCAAATGAGTTGAAGACGTTGCCGATGTCGACATGCGGACTGTTGGGATCATCCGGGTTACCTGTCGTACCTCGAACCCCCAACAAGACGCGCTCGTTGAATTGATACTTCGCGCCCAAACGGAAACGCATCCGTTGACGATGCCGATCCACTGCTGAGCTGTTGTCGTTCGACTCCAAGCGGAAACGGAAATCACCGGACATCGACCACTTGGTGAGTTCCTCCGTGATGAAGGTCTCGCCTTGTGCGGCAGCCGTTGAAGAAAGAGCTGCGGCAGCGATTACGCTGGACGCAAGCAAGAGAGGCTTTGCAAGTGGGTTGTTCATTTGAGTCTTCTCGATTGGGGTATCCGGACGACTACAAAGTCAGATTATAGGCATTCCGCACTAAAAAGTCTCTTTTTCTTTTTTTATACCGCCTAAACTGTGGGCATGGTTGAAGTTTGGCCTTGGGTAGTCATCGGCTCCGGTTTCGGTGGCAGTGTCGCCGGCCTCCGATTGGTCGAGAAAGGCCACCGCGTCCTGATGGTCGAACAAGGTCCGAGGTTTCAGGATCAAGACTTCCCACGCTCGAACTGGAACCTCAAGCGCTGGCTGTGGGCCCCAGCCTTTGGTTGCCGAGGTATTTTTAGAATCTCACTATTCCGCCACCTGACCGCATTCTCCGGCGTCGGGGTAGGCGGTGGTTCCTTGGTATATGCGAATACCCTTCCCACCCCAGCTGACCGCTTCTTCGAATCTCCTACCTGGAGTCATCTAGCCGATTGGAAGGAAGATTTAGCCCCGCATTACGATGTTGCTTTGAAAATGCTCGGGGCAACTGAAACCCCATTTCAATCTGCTCCTGACTGTGCACTGCAACAAGTCGCAACTGACCGCGGTGACCCTGAGAATTTTGGGCCTACTCGGGTGGCGGTGTATTTCGGTGAGCAGGAGGTCGAGGTTCCCGATCCATACTTCGGTGGTGAAGGTCCAACTCGCACTGGCTGCAATCGATGTGGCGGCTGCATGATCGGGTGCCGCAACAACGCCAAGAACACTCTCGACAAGAACTACCTGTACTTGGCTGAGAAACTTGGCCTGCAAATCCAGGCTGATTCTCGAGTAGTTGCTGTTCGCAAGCTGTCCGAAGGAGGGTACGAACTTCATATTGAGAGCTCTATTCCAGCCAGACCTTGGCGCAAGAAGACTCCCACTCAGATAATACGAGCTGAGAGGGTTGTTTTTGCTGGCGGTGTGCTAGGCACGGTTCCTCTCCTGCAGGACATGGCCACTGACCAACATGGACTCCCCCACCTTTCTGGCCTGGTCGGCAGCAAGGTACGCAGCAATTCAGAAGCTTTGATGGGAGTGATCAACAAGGACGCGGAGGATGACTTGTCCACCGGCATCGCGATTGGATCGATCTACCAAACGGATGAACATTCGCATATCGAACCTGTGCGATATCCGTCAGGATCAGGGTTCTTCCGCCTGCTCATCGCTCCTCATGCTCCCGGCGACACCTTCGTGCGGCGCTTCGTCTCTGGTGTGACCAACTTCGCTCGCCGACCCTGGGCCTGGATGCGGACCTTGATGATTCGAGATTTTGCTGCCCACTCCGCGATCCTACTTTACATGCGCACCACGGAATCCACCCTGCGCCTCAAGCGAGGTGGCTGGTTCGGCTTGCGCACTGAGTCCGAGGAAGGGCCTGCTCCGACCGCCAATATGCCCACTGCAACTGAGCTGGCGGAAGGCGTCGCTGGCGAACTTGGCGGTGTGACCGGCAGTCTTGTCACCGAAAGTCTCTTGGGCATCCCGAGCACAGCACATATCCTGGGTGGTTGCTGCATGGGTACCGACCCCGAGAATGGCGTCATCGATTCGCAGAACAGACTGTTCGGATACCCAGACTGCCTGGTCGTCGATGGCTCGGCCATCTCGGCCAACCCTGGCGTCAATCCTTCCCTCACCATTACTGCCCTTGCGGAACGCGCAATGTCTTTCATTCCGCCCGCTTCGCCCTAGATAGAGCCATCGTGGACAAGTTGCTCACAGAAATCCTGGACATCGCCCAGGAGTTGCTCGACGACGAGAACAAGTCGGCGCCGATGCCGCGGGTCTCTCCCGAACAGATGCGGGAGAAGATCGACTTCGCCCTCGGTGGCAGTGGAGTACCGGTTGATGAGGTCCTCGACCGTATGCGTGAAGTCGTGCGCAACACCCCGCGCACCTCAAGTCGGCGTTTCTATAACCAGCTTTTCGGTGGGCGTCAATCGATCTCGTCAGCTGCGGAGATGTTGACCGGTCTCTTGAACGTTTCGATGTACACGTACAAGATCGCCGGACCGATGATCCTCATCGAGAATGAGGTGATGTCTCGCATGTGTAAGTTCGCCGGCTTCCACGATGGTTTTGGAATCTCGGTTCCTGGTGGCTCGATGGCGAACATGGTCGGGATGATGCTAGGCCGCAACCGTGCGATGCCGGAGTTACGCAACTCAGGTTCGGATGGCCGGCGCCTGACCTACTACGTCTCCGCCGAAGGTCACTATTCGGTGATCAAGAACGCCGGCATCCTCGGTACCGGGCGTGACAACGTGCGACGGATCGACGTCGACGAGTTCGGGCGCATGCGCGTTGATGCCCTCGAGGCAGCCATCGATGCCGACCTCGCTGATGGCGCCGTACCTTGTGCGGTCATCGCCACCATGGGAACCACGGTGCTTGGTGAATTCGATCCGCTCCGTGAGATCGCCGCGGTCACCAGCAAGCACGATATCTGGCTGCATGCCGACGGTGCTTATGGCGGGACCTTGCTCCTGCACCCGGATGCACGCCAACGTCTCGATGGTCTCGAGCTCGCTGACTCCCTCACCTGGGACGCGCACAAGACGATGGGCATCCCACTCATGTGCTCGATGATCCTAACTCGCGAACGTGGGCACCTGCGCGCAAGCCTCAACGAGACCGCGCACTACCTGTTCCAGGCCGATGAAGACAAGCTCAACCCTGGCACGCGCTCATTGCAGTGCGGCAGGCGTAACGATGCATTCAAGTTATGGGCTGCATGGCTGGGGCTTGGCGACGATGGCTGGGCTGCGCGAATCGACAAGCAGCTGCACTTCGCTCGTTATGCAGCGGCACGAATCGAGCGCGAACCGAGCATGACCTTATGCCAAGCTCCAGCTTCCACCAACGTCTGCTTCAAGGTCGAAGGAGTCGATAGCGCCAAAGTCTGCGGTGCCCTGCATGACGCTGGAGAAGCACTGTTGGGTTATGGCGATGTGCGTGGCGAGGAAGTCTTCCGACTAGTGACGGTGAACCCTCATATCGAAGAGCACGACCTCGATCGCTTGTTCGACAATATTCTCGCGCACTCCCGTGGTTAGGCCGTGCTGAAGCAACGCCATATCTTCCGCCTGTGGCTACCTCTTGCAGCAAGCTGGCTGTTGATGGGTGCTGAAGGGCCACTGTTCACATGGTGTGTCGCCGGCATGGAGGCGCAGAAGGTCAACCTGGCAGCATTCGGCAGCATCGCCTTCCCGGTCGCGTTGGTGATCGAAGGCCCGATCATCATGTTGCTGGCGGCATCGACCACATTATGCCGAGATTGGAATTCCTATCGGAAAGTCCGACGCTTCATGATCGCAGCTTCGGTGGCGCTGACGGTGCTGCATGTATTGGTCGCCTTCACACCACTCTTCTACGTGGTGGTCGACAACATCCTCGGCATCCCTGAGCAATTCCATGCCGCAGGACGAACCGGCTTGATGATCCTCACGCCATGGACCGCGGCCATCGCATACCGACGCTTCCTGCAAGGCGTATTGATTCGCTTCGGCCAATCACGCTTGGTGATGATCGGAACCCTGGTGCGATTGATCGTGCTGTTGAGTTCCCTTGTCCTGCTGCGACGTTACAGCGGTTGGAGTGGCATCGCAGTGGGGTCGACAGCGGTCGCGTTGGGAGTGACAGCAGAAGCGTTCTTCGCCCGTTGGGCAGTAGGTCCGGTGCTGCGCGAACGCCTTCCCAAGTTCGACCAAGACGCCGGCGTCATCACTCGCAGTTCGTTCCTGAAGTTCTACATCCCACTGGCGATGACCCCGCTGTTGACCCTGTTCATCGGTCCGGCCGGTGCCGCCGCTATGGCAAGGATGCCGGAGGACGAACTTTCCTTGGCCGCATGGCAAGTGGTTCATGCCTTGGTATTCCTGACCAGGAGCACCGGATTCGCGTTCAATGAAGTCGTCGTCGCACAGTTGGATGAACCAGGTGCACGCCTTGCATTAAGGCGCTTCGCCATCGTGGTCGCCGCTTGTACTTCAGGTGTGTTGGCTCTGCTCGCCCTGACCCCATTGTCGGACTTCATCCTCGGCAACATCTACAACCTAGAACTCGACCTGCGCCATGTCTGTGCGACCGCACTGCTGTTCGCGGTAGCCATGCCGGCGTATCAAGTTTTCCAAAGTTACTACCAAGGCCAACTCGTCCACGCCAAGCAGACCAAGGGTGTGACTGAAGCGGTGGCGATGTACGTCGCGATCGCATTGATCGGATTGTTGGTCGGGGTGCAATGGAATGCCTTCACTGGCATCTACACCGCCATCACGGTCTTCAGCATCGGTGGCATTACCCAGACGATCTGGTTGGCACGGCGAGCTCGCAGTGTCAAAGCAAGCATCTGACCCCGGGGTTACTTCCTGAGGCTCGCGGCTTCTTCAGCCAAGGCGCGCAGACCGTCATGGAAAGCTGCCATCGAGAACTTCTCGGCTTGCGCCTGCAGTAGCTTCGGATCCCACCGCGTGTCTTCGCAGCGTTTGATGCCGGCGACGACGTCCTCGACTCGCTGTGCAGCGAAGTGAACTCCTGATTCGCCATCGACCACGGTCTCGGCAGTGCCAGCCTTTCCGAGCGCCACTACTGGTCGTCCAGCCGCTAATGCCTCTACCGGTGCGATGCCGAAATCCTCTTCCGGAGGAAAGACGAAGCCGCGACAACCGGCCATCAAGCTGCACATCTCAGCATCGGAGACGAAGCCCAAGAACTCGGTGTTCGGTCCGGCGTTGGCGCGGAACTTATCCAGCAAAGGGCCGGTTCCTGCGACCTTCAACGGCAAGCCGAGTTGCTCACAAGCATCGACCACCAGGTCGACGCGTTTGTAGCCTTCAAGGCGCAGGGCGGTGAAGTAGTAATCACCAGGTTCGACATCGACGGCTGCTGCCTTGAACGGTTCCACATCGACAGGCGGGTACAACACGCGAGACTCCTTCCCATAGGCATCACGCACCATCTTGGCGACGTAGTTGGAGATCGCGACATACATGTCGGGCGAATCCTTGTGCTTCTGGTCCCAACGCTTGTAGCGTGCCACTACCGACTTCAATAGCGGGCGCAGCAGCGGTGGATAACCGGAAAGGAACATGTCCTGTCGATCGTAGGCGAACATCGCCGGCCGGTAGATGTAGCACATATGCGGCACGCCTTCGGGAGCACGCAGGTTCTTCATGAACGAGACCGAAGATGTCATCAACAGGTCGATATCTTGCCAGTCGATCTTCTTGGCCAGGCCATCGACCATGCCTTGGAACAACGGCAGTGGCCAACGGTACTTCTCCGGTGGCACTTTCCCTTGCAGCCACGATGAACGGATATCCCATCCTGCGTATTGAGGCAGTTCCTCAGCCAGCAGGGTGAAGATCGGCGCATCGGGCCATAAGCGGTGCATCTCTTCGAGCACCTTGTCGGCTCCACCATGACGGATGAAGTCGTGAGCTATTACGAGTTTCATGCTTGTGAACAATCTTCGCCTGAACTCAGGCGACCACGGGCGTCGGCTGCAAGTTCATCGAGCAAACCATCCAAGTCAAGGACTGGCGCGCTACCTAGCAGGCTGGCGAGGCGGGTAGTGTCACCGACGAGTCGGTCGGCATCGGCAGCGCCACGCATACGTGCTTCCTCTCGGACCACCTTGATCTCACCCTCGAAGCGCTTCATCAGCCCATCAAGAAGGTCGCCAATTACTTGGCCTTGACCGGAACACACGTTGACCAGGTCGACCTCGCCGGCCTTCGGCAGCAGCGCGAGGTAAGTCTGAACGACATCTCGTACATGCAGGAAATCGCGTACACCGCCAAGCCAACCGACCGGCAGTTCGCCGCCGCCGGATTGCTCGAGCTTGGCCAAGCGTAAGGCGAACGACGGCAACGCGAAGTTCGGCAGTTGCCCTGCTCCGGTGTGATTGAAAGGCCTGACCACCGTGATCCTGGCGCCAGCGTCGCGCAACGCGAACGCCATCTCCTCGCCGTCCAACTTGGTGCGGCCATAGACATTGACCGGCTCCAACGGTTGATCCTCGCGCAATGGCTCGGCACCCGGTCGATAGACATGCCCAGAAGACACGTGGATGATCGGGCATTGCGGCCAACGTTCCAGGACCTGTTCGTAGAAACGCGCGGGTCCGTCGACGTTGATGGCTTGCGCCATCTCAGGGTTCTCCTCGCAAACCGGTGGCGACGACAACGCGGCCAGATGGATCAACCCATCCGGTTCAGGCAGTTCATCGAACGCAGCAACCGGTTGCCCTGGTGAACGGCGCGCGGCAGCGACCAGGTCGAGCGGCGCGAATACGCCGTCACCCAACATCGCATCTGTACCGGGCAAGCCAAGTGCCGCCCATGCGCGCTGTCGTCCTTCAAGCTCGTCACGCAACCAGCCACCGACGAAGCCGTCGGCGCCAGTAAGCCAAACGCTCGCCAGCCGCTAGCCCAACCCTTCCGTTCGTGTGCCGCGTGGGGGCTTTTTGCCCAGGCCCAAACGACTCTGGAGGTCGGCATCGACCATCATCTCGACTAGACCCTGGAAGTCGACTTCCGGCTCCCAACCGAGGGTTTCCTTGGCCTTGGTAGCGTCGCCAAGCAGCAGCTCGACTTCGGCCGGACGGAAGAAGCGTGGATCGACGACCACGTAATCCTCGTAGTTCAAGCCGACACGCTCGAAGGCGATGCGACAGAACTCACGAACTGATTGGGTGGTGCCTGTGGAGATGACGTAATCATCTGGGGTGTCGTGCTGCAGCATCAAGTGCATGCCACGGACGTAATCACCAGCGAATCCCCAGTCGCGACGGGCATCGAGGTTGCCCAAGGCAAGCTGATCCTTCTCGCCGAAGGCGATGGCTGCGACATGGTCACTGATCTTGCGGGTGACGAACTCCAAGCCACGCCGAGGTGACTCGTGATTGAAGAGGATGCCAGAGCAAGCGAACATGTCGTAACTCTCGCGGTAGTTGACGGTCGCCCAGTGGCCGTAGACCTTGGCTACACCGTAAGGCGAGCGCGGGTGGAACGGGGTGGACTCACGCTGTGGAGTCTCATAGACATCACCGAACATCTCGCTCGACGAGGCCTGGTAGAAACGCGCTTCCGGCACGACCAATCGAGCTGCCTCGAGCATACGCATCACGCCGAGGCCAGTGACCTCGCCAGTGTGGATCGGCTCGTGGAAGGATGAATGCACGAAGCTCTGCGCAGCCAAGTTGTAGATCTCATCTGGCTTGTGCTCAGACATCAGACGCATCAACGAGGATTGGTCCATCAAGTCGCCATGACCAATGGTGACGCGATCCTCGATATGACTGAAGCGAGATGTATCTGGGGTTGCCGAGCGACGCATCATGGCCACGACCTTGTAATCGAGGTCAAGGAGATGCTCAGCCAGGTAGGATCCATCCTGACCTGTGATACCGGTAATGAATGCAGTTTTCATGCTTATTGGTGTGGAGGGTGACGCCAAGGGCGCGTCGAGTGGGAGTTTACTGCCAGCCTGACAGTAAAAACGACCATAATCTGCGCCTCGAGCCTACTTTTGGCTCAGTTTCTTCTCTAGTTTGGCCCACGAGTCGCGCAGAGCGACCGTGCGGTTGAACACATGTTTATCGGCAGTCGAATCACCGTCCTTGCAGAAATAACCGCTGCGCTCGAACTGCACCACTTCACCGACCCCGACTTCGACCAGACAAGGCTCAAGCTTGGCCTCAACCGCGGTCAGGGATCCTGGATTCAAGTCATCCATGAAATCACCCTTGGCTCCTGGATGGATCTCACGGAAAAGGTGGTCATAAAGCCGAACTTCACTGTCGACGGCATGGGCCGCGGAGACCCAATGGATGGTGCCCTTGACCTTGCGGCCGTCCTCAGTGTTGCCGCCCTTCGATTCAGGATCGTAGGTGCAACGCACCAAGTTCACCTCGCCATCGGCGTCGGTCTCGAAACCAGTGCAGGTCAGGTAGTAGCCGTAACGGAAACGCACTTCTTGACCGGGCTTGAGGCGGAAGTACTTGCGCGGAGCCTCCTCTCGGAAGTCGTCCTGCTCGATCCACAGCTCACCGCTGAAAGGGATCTCGCGGCTACCCAGCTCAGGCTTACCTGGATGGTTCATGGCTTCGACCATCTCGACGTGGCCTTCAGGCCAGTTCTCGATCACCACCTTGAGCGGCTTCAGCACCGCCATGCGTCGGTGCGCGACATCGTTCAGGTCGTCACGCAGGACCGATTCGAGCAACGAGAAATCGACGGTGCCTTCGGTGCGCTTGACCCCGATGGTGCTGCAGAAGTTGCGGATCGCCGCGGGAGTGAAGCCACGTCGGCGCATGCCACTCAAGGTAGGCATCCGCGGGTCATCCCAAGAGCTCACCACACCTTCATCTACCAACTGCTTCAGCTTGCGCTTCGAAGTCATGGTGTAGCTGAGGTTCAGGCGCGCGAACTCGTATTGCCGTGGGACCGCCGGAACCGGCAGGTTAGCGGTGAACCAGTCATATAGCGGACGATGGTTCTCGAACTCCATGGTGCACAGCGAGTGGGTAATCCCCTCGATCGCATCCGATTGCCCGTGGGCGAAGTCATACATCGGATAGATACACCATGCATCGCCGGTGCGCGGGTGCGAGCGATGCTGGATCCGGTAGATGGCTGGATCGCGCATCACCATGTTGGGAGACGCCATGTCGATCTTGGCACGCAGGATCTTGGCGCCATCCTCGAACTCACCCACACGCATACGTGCGAACAGGTCGAGGCTCTCCTCGATCGGACGGTCACGGTACGGACTATTGACGCCGGGAGTCTGAAGGTCGCCGCGATTCTTGCGCATCTCTTCGGCACTCTGCTCCTCGACGTAGGCCAGACCTTCGCGAATCAGATGGCACGCCCATTCATAGAGCTGCTCGAAGTAGTCTGAAGCGTGATATAGATGTTCACCCCAATCGAATCCGAGCCAGCGCACATCCTCCTCGATCGCATCGATGTAATGCTGCTCCTCCTTCGACGGATTGGTGTCATCGAAACGTAGGTGACAACGACCACCGAACTCAGCAGCCACCCCGAAATCCAGGCAGATCGCCTTCGCATGGCCGATGTGCAGATAGCCGTTGGGCTCCGGCGGGAAGCGCGTGACAATGGACTTATGCTTCCCGGAGGCAAGATCCTCCGCGATGATGGTGCGGACGAAATCCGCTGCGCTTTCCTTCTCAGTCATGGGAGTTGCCGCCTCCGGCTAGCGGCGAAGTTTAGCATCGCGCGGCAAATTCGTTCGACGCAGCTGCAGAGGCTATGCTGTCAGGACATGTATCGATTCCTGCTGCCGCTCCTCCTGCTTGCTTGCACCTCCTGCTATATGGGACAGGCCACTGAAGATCAATACCTTGATCCTGCGGCTGTCGAGCAGCTCCAACCTGGTCAGCACAGCGCTGGCGACGTCGTCCGCCTCCTCGGTGCCCCCAATCAGGTCGTTGAACTCGGCAATGGCTCGGCTTGGCTATACAAGGCCAGCAATGCGAAATCGATGGGGCTATGGCTACTGGTCTTCGGGACCTACGGCTCCGACACCCAATCTGACCGCTGCTGGGTCTTCTTCAATGAAACCGGCACTCTCACTCATCTTGGTGCTACCTTCAACGCCGACACTGCGGAGTACCACGTCAGTGGCACCTAAATTTGTTGCGCTTTGTGTGTCAGCGTTGGCCATGGCCTCTTGCGCCAGCGTCAACTTCAACCACAGCCGATTCGAGACCCCTCCTCCACGAGCAGCGATTTCCCAGGCAGTACCTGGCGATTCGGATCTGGAGCATTGCCTGCTTTTGATGGGCGCCCCCACGTCGGTGGAGCCAGCCGAAGACGGCCAGAGCTTCGTACTGACCTGGGATTGGTTGGAGATCAGCGATTGGGGCTTCAACGTATCGATCCCGATCGGCGACCGGAGTGCCTCCTTCAACTGGCAAGACAGCGATCAACAGCCGCAATATGTACGCCTGTTCTTCGACCGTGATTGGATGCTAGTCGGGAAAGCCGAAGGCTAGCCAGCACGGACTACCCAGCACCCACCGAGGAACAGGGCCAAGCCGAGCACCACATTGAGGGTGATGTTCAGGAACATCGACCCCATAGCCCCGGCGCGCCAGAAATCGCCGCTCTCGAAGGCGAAGGTGGCAAAGGTAGTGAAGGCGCCGAGAAAGCCGACCATAAGCACATTGGCAGTATCGCTTTCGATTACGCCGCGTTCGCGCACCAGAGTGAGGATCACTCCGAACAGGAAACAGCCGATCGCGTTGACCACCAAGGTCCCCCAGGGGAAGGTCGAGGAGCTCAATCCGCGCACCCAGCTGGACAGGCCATAGCGGGCGAGAGTACCGGCGGCCCCGGCAGCGGCGATAAGTAGGAGACGAGTCAAGGCGTCGGTATTCTAAGGCCAGCCGCCTATGGACGACCCCGCAATCTTCCCGCCGCTGAATGCCGCCTTGAATGGACTCGCAGCCATGCTGATGGTGCTTGGGGTTGGACGCATCAAAGCTGGCGACGAGGGCGGACACAAGAAACTGATGTTGAGTGCCTTCGCGGTCTCGGTCCTGTTCTTGTGCTCCTACCTCTACTACCACCTGCACTTCGGGGTGAGCGTCAAGTACCAAGGACCGGATTGGGCCAAGGCTCCGTATCTGGCGCTCTTGCTGACCCACACCGTTCTTGCTGCCGCAGTACCGTTCATGGCCCTGCGCACCATCTGGCTCGGCTTGCGTGACCGACGTGAATCCCATCGCAAATGGGCGCGCGTTACTTTCCCAATCTGGCTGTACGTATCCGTGACTGGAGTCACGATCTATCTGGTCCTTTATGTGTTCACGGATAGCAGCCGCTTCGCCTTCGAGAACTTGCCCACATGACTATCCCCAAGGCCGACTCGATTCCGCTCTCGATCGTTGCAGTGGCGACGGTGGTCGGTCTGTACTTGACCATCGCCGGTACTTTCGTGGGCGCCGCGATCGAACCGATCTACGATTTCTCGAGCGACAACGAGGAAGAGCTGTTCGCACTCATGACTGATGAGTTCGGCGGTTTCCTGGATCCGACCATGAGTGGTGATTGGGCACTCGATTCCCTGCCGGAGGGGCGTGCGGTTTACGAGGTCCAATGCATCCACTGCCATGGCACTGACGGGCATGCACGGACATCCACGGCCAAGCTACTTACTCCCCCGCCACGCGACTTCAGCCTTGGAGTCGTCAAGTTCACGAGTACCCCAGTCGGACTTCCAGCCACTCGCGAGGACCTGAAGCGAACCATCGTCGAAGGAGTGCCGAGTACATCCATGAGTAGCTTCATGGGGCTTGAGGATGGACAGGTCGAAAGCGTCACCAACTATGCGATGTACCTGCTGATTCGTGGCGCAGTCTGGTCCGACGCCGTCAAGCGCCTGGAGCAATCAAGCCCGATTGAAGCATTCGCTCAAGCCATGGCACACCAGCGTCAACAATTCGACTTGGCAATCGCTTCGTGGGGACGCCCTGATATTCCCGCTGTCGCCGATTCCTCCCGTGGTCGTGAGCTGTACTTCTCGAGTGAGCTTGGGTGCATGGTCTGCCACAAGGAAGACGGTAGTGGCGGCGATGTCACTGGCGCCGACATTTGGGGTGTGCCGATGATCGCGCGCGACCTACAAAGCGGCGAATTGCGCGGCGGAAGCAGCCCTGCGGATGTTTATTTACGCATTCGTAACGGTGTCAAGGGAACGATGATGCCACCCACGGCCGACCATGTCGATCCAGCGCAGATATGGGACATGGTCGCCTTCGTCCGCAGCGTGCAGGAGGACAACTGATGGAACAGCCTTACTTCAAGTGGCTGCATCGTTTGGCGGTGATGGGTGTGGTGGTGACCATCGCCCTTACTATCGGCATCGGCGGCACCATCACCTCGGCGGAAGTCGGCATGGCTTACCCGACCTGGCCCGACATCAATGGTGGCTCCTTGTTCAGCATCTTCTATGGGAAGCTGGCTGGTGCCTTCGGTTGGGGCTCGGTGGTCGAACATACCCACCGCCAAGCAGCCAGTCTTACTGGCCTCATCATCCTGCTACTCGCAGGCGTCGCTCTGTTCACTAAGGGAGTGCCAAAGAACCTGCGATGGTTGGCAGTCGCTTCACTGATAATCGTGATTGCCCAAGGCCTGCTCGGCGCCAGCCGGGTGCTTGAGAATGCATATCTGATCGCGATCCTGCACGCTCTCGGCGCCCAACTGGTGGTGTTGCTGCTGGTCGTGCTGGCCAAGCAGAGTGCTCCAGATTGGCATCGGCCGATTCAGATATTCGGTGATGACTCGGTGAAACGAATACGCTTGTGGAGCGTGATTGCACTCGTATTGCTGTTCATTAACTTGTTCACAGCTGCAAGCCTGCGCCACAAGCAGGGTGCTTTCGAAGGACACTTGATCTTGGCGATTACCACCGCCGGCGTGATCCTGTACCTGATTCGCCAAGCTCTGACTACTTTCCGCGAGCAGAAGCGCATGAGCCTCTTGGCACGCAGCTTGGCACATATCCTCGGAACCCAGCTTGCTCTTGGCGCTGCTGCTTGGGCATTCCTGCTTGGCCCGTTGGTCGGAAGCTTCCCGGATGAGAACACGCGTTTCCTCGCCCAGAGCTTCATCGCCACCGGACACCTCCTTTGTGGTGTGCTGGTCTTGTCGGTGACCACGGCATTGTGGATGGAGGCACGCTTCCGCATCGACGGCGGAGGTCGTGCATGAGGCTCCTTCGCGTCAAAGGCACGCCACGCGATTGGGCAGAGTTGACCAACAACCGCATCCAACTATTGGCCACGCCATCCGCGCTGGCCTGCTACTGGATTGCCGATGGTGGCGCTTGGAGTTGGCTCGATGCCTTCTACCTCGCGGTAGGCATGATGACAGTCGGGAGTGCCACTGCCGCGCTGAATCAACTGCTTGAGGTCGACATCGACAAGCGGATGCCGCACACATGCAATCGGCCGCTACCGACCGGGCGCATCCGCAAACGTGATGCCTTCGTATGGGGCGCGGGCGGTGCCGTGTTCGGGATCCTATGGCTGCTCCTGTTCCTTGGCCCGCTGACGGCATGGCTTGCTGCGGCGATGTTGGTCATCTATGACTACATCTACACGCCACTGAAACGCATCACTCCGGTGAACATCTTCATCGGTGCGGTCCCGGCAGCGTTCCCGCCGCTGATCGGCTATGCCGCTGCCGGAGTCGGCCTCGACATGATGGCGGGGATCCTGTTCCTGATCGTATTGCTGTGGCAGCTGCCGCATTTCCTGTCGCGCGCTTGGTATCACCGGCTCGACTACCAGATCGGCGGCTTGCACTGGCTTCCTGGGGCTGACCCGACCGGCCGTGAAGCCGGCAAGCGCTCGGTGCATTACGCATTGGCATTGATTCCAGCCAGTCAGATTCCGATGTTGGTGGAACAGGTCGGTCTTTTCTACTTCTTCGGGGCCTGCACGATGTCACTCGCCTTCATGGTGGCGGTGATCTTCATCGGCATGTACCGCAAGGACACCAAGGGAGTCGTGATGGCTTGGGCATCGACCATCTACGTGCCGCTGCTCATCGCAGTCCTAATCGTCGACCTTCTGGTTTGACTTGGATACCGGCCTTCTTCAGGCCGGTTCCGCGATCACTCATCGAGAAGATTGCCGCGGTCGAATACGATTCGCCACTGGTCGGGTGCCTCGAGCTTCCAGATGGAAGAATAGGTTCCCACCAACCGCATGTCGGGAGCATAAATCGGGCCGGTACTGAGGGCGAGATCGCCGGATTCCAGGACGGCTACATACTCGGGTTCCCAGGAGAAGGGTGGCAAGGGGCCGGAGAAGAACTCCTTCCACACTTCGCCGACCTGCTCAGGGCCGCGCAGGAAATCAGTACCAGTGAAGAAGACCGCGTCGTCCGACAAGAAGGACAAGAAGGCGTCGAAATCGCGGGCCGCCATCGTTTGAGCGAAAGCGATTTCAGTCTCGGCGACTTGGAGCTCGAGTTCGGCGATTGACGAACTACTGATTGGTGCGGCACAGGCACCGAGAATGGACAGGCAAGCAAGTGGAATTAGGCGTGAAAACATGTCTATTAGCTACGAGTTTTACCACTGCTGCTTAGGGACATGGTTGTGTTATGCGTTACTTTTGGGCTTAAGCAGAAGCCAGGCTTGGTTAGAATTTCACCTTCTGTCCCATGAGCAACGTCCTCCAGATTAATCAGGCCACCAAGACATTCGGTGAAGTCCGCGCACTCCGCGGAGTCTCATTCGATGTCGAGGCCGGTGAGGTGCTTGGACTGCTTGGCCCCAACGGCGCCGGCAAGAGTACCTTGATTCGAAGCATGACGACTTTGGAGAGGCTCGACTCGGGCACCATCGAAGTCTGCGGCACCGAGGTCCAGGCTGACCCAAGGAAGGCGCGCGGCTTCATCGGCTATGCCGGTCAGGAGTCGGCACTAGACAAGGTCTTGACTGGCCGCGAGTTCCTGCGTTTCCAGGGTGGCCTGGTCCATCTGCCGAAGGATGAGGTCAAGCATCGCAGCGAGTTCCTTCTCGAGCGCTTCAGCCTGACCGAGGCAGCGGATCGTTTCATCGAGGGCTACTCCGGCGGCATGAAACGGCGACTCGACCTTGCTTCATCGCTGATGCATAAGCCACGCCTGTTGATCCTCGATGAACCGAGTGCGGGTCTCGACTACGAATCGCGGCGTGAGCTTTGGGGATTGTTGTCGGAACTGAAGAATGAAGGGACATCCCTGCTGCTGGCTACCCACGACTTCGAGGAAGCCGATGTCCTTTCGACCAGGGCGGTGATGATGAGTCATGGCTCAGTGGTCGGCTGCGGCACGCCGGATGAGCTGCGAAGCAAGCTCGGCTGTTGGGTGTTGAGTGCCGCTATCGGCGAGCACCAATCGGAATCAGATCGAGACCAGTTGCGCAAACTATTCGCGGACGTGCCAGGAACCGAGATGCCTCAAGCACCACAATCGGCCGAATACGCCAAGGCCGTGGCTGCTGCCAATGAAGATGCCGACGGCACTCCATGGAGCGAAAGG
>CAZJGH010000012.1:0-6918 GCA_964545405.1 uncultured Planctomycetales bacterium | reverse complement strand
CAGTGCTGGGGTCGAGCTGGCATCAGTTGCGATCCGACGCCCAACCCTACAGGATGCATATCTGGCGGCCACGCGCCTGAAAGAGGAGGTCACAGCATGAGCTCTCACTTCTGGCAAGAGACACGGATCCAGACCTGGCGTTGGTTCCTGCACACTAAACGTCGCCCGATCGTGGTCATCAGTGGGCTCATGCAGCCCATCATCTGGATGACGCTGTTCGTCCTGGTCCTGCAGGATTCGATGAAGGAAGCGGTCGGCGCTGATTACCTTGACTTCGTCACCCCTGGAGCCCTGCTGTTCACTGCCTTCAACGCGTCGTTGAATGCCGGTGTGCCGATCCTGTTCGACCGGGAGATGGGTTTCCTCGACCGCATACGCGCAGCACCACTGGTGGATCGCTTCAGCATCGTGCTGTCGAGCGCCATCCACATCTCGGTGATGACGCTCCTGCAATGCCTAGTCATCGTCGCCGCGACCGCCGTCCTCGGAGTCTCGTTCGCCGGCGGATTCAGCGGTGCGATCATCGGATTGCTGGCCCTGATCCTGGTCATCTTCGGCTTCACTTCGGTCAGCCTCGGTTTGGCTTTCCAGTTCAAGCGCCACTTCGAGATGCTCGCGGTGATCATGATCGTCACCCTACCGATGATCTTCTTGTCGAGTGCCTTCGCACCGTTGGAGAAACTCCCCGATTGGCTTCGTACCACGGTGGTGTTCAATCCAGTGACGATGGCTATCGAGCCGTTAAGGATGGTCTACGGCAACTCCGACTGGAGCATGTCGATGACTCTCGCTGACACCGCCATCGGCAACCTCAACACCTGGCATTTCTTCGCCGGCTTGATCGCATTCAACTTGTTGTGCGGCAGCTGGGCACGCAAGGTATTGGCCAAGAAGCTGGCGTGACCGAAGCTGCCTAGAAGCTCAACTCCAACTCGAGCTCCTTACCGGCCGACACGTCGACCGACTCGATGACCTGTAGGGGAACTTCCCCCCATTGATTGTCGCTGAAGTTGCGCAGGGAGAACTCAACTCGGTACTTGCCAGGCAGCAAGGCTCCGTAGACCTTGTCCACTTCGAGGACATCGTGCTCGAAGCGAATACCGCGTTTATATGTCGAATCGACATCGACGTCGCCTGAATGGTCGACAGGAATGAACCGCACATTGACGAAATCGACCTCGTCCGCGGTTTCCCGAGACGCATGGATAACCACAGATCCCATCGCAGGAACCTCGAGCACGTATTCATCGACACCCTCGGGAACCCATTCCTCACCGTCGGCGCCACCGATTGTCCAATAGATCTTGAAGGACCCTTGAGGCAAGGCATGCAGGACGAAGCCGCCATCCTTGCTGGTGGCACCTTCAAGAACTTCACCGGGGCTATCGATGAACCCATCCTGATAAGTCGTGCCTGCTGAATCACGGAAGAAGATGGTCATCACCCGCTCGTGCTCGAGCATGATCTCGATTGGCTGCCCAGGTGGTGGCAGGACGAACTTGCCTTCTTCCCAAGTCGCATAACCTTCCCTTTCAACCGTCAACCAAATCGTCGGACCTGACAAGCTTCCGAAGCCGAAGGTCCCGTCTGGGGCGGTGGTCTCTGAGGCGCCGCGACTGTTGCCACGCACCATCACTTGTGCGCCGGAAACCGGTGCACCAGAGCTATCTACCACCTTGCCCACCAAGGGTCCAGGAAGCGCTGAAATCTCCAGCTCCACCGCACGTTCCTCTCCATCGAAGAATATCATTGGCGGAGATGAAGCGATCGGATTGCGCATCCGGTCGACCAGCATCGCACGCATCGAGACACCCGCGCTCAATCCCCAGATGTGGAAATCACGTTGCTCTGGATCCAGACGGAAGTCGGCATTAGTCATGCCGGTCGCGCCTACCGTGTTGCCACCGATGTACCGAAGTCCGCCAGCGCGACGAATAGTTAGCCCAGCGGAATCCAGTTTGGATGCCAACTGATGGAAGGTCGGCCCCTCACTCTGGATCCTGAACAGCACCTCGGACATGTCATAGCCTGTTGGAACTTGCCAGCTCACCTGCAGACGCACTGCATGCTCGAGCGTGATGGTCACACGCTCAGTGAATGCCTGCAGCGCCGACAGGTCGACCGATTGATACCCGACCGCACCGACTTCGATGTATTCGACACCATCAGCTAACGGGACATCGGTGAAGCCATCGGAATCCGTTGGTGCGCTGAGTTTCTTGCCGAATGCGAAAGCGCCAGTGATCGGAACTCCAGCTGCATCGACAACCCGTATCGGCAGGTGAGCCAGATCCTTCACGAGGATGT
This sequence comes from uncultured Planctomycetales bacterium, assembly GCA_964545405.1. Lineage (GTDB taxonomy): Bacteria > Planctomycetota > UBA1135 > UBA1135 > UBA1135. The sequence goes on along the minus strand of CAZJGH010000012.1, from coordinate 4,611 downwards.
TCCCCAGATCCCATGGATTCACCCGATTAGTCAGATCCATGTCGATTTCAACTCCAGCGTAGTCGTCGGTGCTTCCCACCTCGACCTTCACTGAGTGGGCACCAGCGAAGGCAAGTTCAGGGTCTTCGCACCACTCCTGGTGATTGGAGGAATTCAACACACTCATCGGGATCCGGAAGAACCCATCTCGCGGGCGCTTGAAGGTCACGTGTCCGGCCAAGTTGGTGCCAGGGTCGACGTAGACGACGATCGGCAGCCCTTCGAAATGCTGCGACTCGATCAGCGGCATCGCGTTAGGCGCGATCACCACTAGGCCACCAGTGCCCTTCATACCACTCAAGCTGACTTCGCCGCGTTGGTCAGTCAGGAGCTCTGGATGAAGTGTTTCCCCAAGCCAGGGAAGCACGCGAGCGCCGACAATCCCACGGCCATCAACATCCACTACCTTGACTGCAGTAATCGAGGCGAGTTCATCAGGTGGATCAGCTTCACCAATCTCACCCGGTTCGCGGGTAATCGAGGAACCTCCTTGCTCCGCGCTGAGCCCTGATGCCGCGGCGCCGTCTTCTAGGGTGCTTGCAGAGGTGTCGGTCGTACTGGGACCTGAATTCTCGTCACCCGCAGGTTCTTGGAGGAACACCACCAATAAGGCGATGAGGCCAAGCAGGAGTACAGCTAAAGGAAGATTGTTTGATGCGCGCACGACACTCTTATTCAACGATTGCCGGAGGGTATCACAAACACCCTGCTCCTGGGCTTTTCGGATATCCTGAAGCCATGACGAAACGACACACGAACGGGGGATTGATAGTGAGCTCCGCACTCATGTTCATCACGGCTGTGGTGAGCGGTTATTCGGTGGGATTGCGAAGCGCGCCTAGCCAGTAATCGAGCAATGTCGCAGGCCCGAATCCCGCACAACAACGCATCGACATGATTAATCACCTAGCTGCAATCGACCAGCAGATGGCCTCGGTAGATCGCAGCCTAAAAAGCCTTGAGCGCGCGGCGAGCGTAGCCTTACAGATGGCAATCAAGGCCCAAGCCGATACTCAGGGGCCTGACCAACCACCTAAGTGACTTTTTTCCATGAGGTTCGGGGAACCATTGCCAATCATCTGTCCCTAAGCTGGGGACGATGAATCTGACGACCACCACCACGAGCCTCAAGCGACTGGCCTTGTTGGCTATTTTGCTGTGGGGCTCCTGTTCTAGTCCTCCAGCAAGCGATGATGCCGCGGTGATCGATTTCCAGAGAGCTGCTGGAACCGGTCAGGAAACTGATAAGGACCAGGCCGCCTCACGCGGCATTTCCACAGCGCAGCTGTCGTTGCAACAGAGCATCGACTTGGTCCTGGTGCAGAACCCGAGCTTGACCGCCGCGGCAGCACGCATCGACCAGGCCATCACCGCTATCGAGGAAAGCCGCGCCGCCATCATGCCGCAGCTGAATCTTGACGTGAGCTACATGCGTGCGGATGCGCCGTCCGCCTTCCTGTTCAAGACTATTGATGCTCGTGGCTACGTGCCCGGCACCGACTTCAACAACCCCGGTGCGTTCAGCAACTGGGAAGTCGGCTTGGGTGTCAGCTACAACTTGTATTCTGGCGGCTTCCATGGATTGAACCGGGATATCGCAGGCCTTCAACAACGCGGTGCCGAGCTCGACATGGCCGCCACCCAGAACAACCTGGTGGGCATGACCATAAACCTCTGGTTCGCCGCCCTGACCGCGCGTGACCATCAGCGACTCGCCATCGACGCGGTCGCCACCGTGCAGGCGCAACTCAATGAAGCCCAAGTCTTGTTCGACGAAGGCAAGGTGTTGCGCTCTGATGTCCTGTCGTTGCAGGTGCGACTCGCCGAGTCGCAAGAGATGGTGATACGTAGTGCAGCGAACCTGAAGATCGCCCGTATCGGACTGGCACGACTGCTCGACAGTTCGGAGCGTGAGCTACCGCCGTTGAAGTCGGAATCGAACGAGCTGACGAAGATCGTCGCTGAACCTACAGACCTTGCCGCCGCCTTGGCTGCTGCCTTCGAGCAACGCCCTGAGTTGGAACAGTTGCGGGTGGCTATCCAGCAGAGCGAGCTGCAGATCGAACAGGCCGCATCCAGCTCCAAGCCTCGCGTCGATCTTTTCGGCAAGGCCTGGGCGGACAATCCAGAGATCGACTTCGCCGACAGCGAAGCGAACTGGAGCATCGGCGTCGCTGCGACCTGGAACATGTTCGATGGTGGCGCACGTAGCGCTCGCCGCGCGCGTGCCAAGGCTCGACTCGCCGAGACCCATGCCCACCATCGCGCCATGTTGAGCACCGTCCGTAACGATGTCGAGGTCGCTTACCTGGCACTCGGTACCGCTGAAGCTAGGCTCCAAGTAGCTCGCGATTCCGTCGAGTTCGCCACCGAGTCATTGCGCTTGGTCAATGCCCAATACACCGAAGGGGTTGCCACCATCACTCGTTTCCTCGAAGCGGAACAGATGTCCACTGCTGCTGGACAACGGTTGAACCAAGCCTCCTACGACCATAAGCGTGCCCTCGCTGACCTTGCCAGGGCGATGGGAGCCTTTACGCAGGCTGATTGAAATGAAACTCTCCCCTACAAGATTCCCTGTAGCCAGCGTTTGGTTGACGATGGCAGCTATCACCGGCGTCGCATGCAGCGGCGGCGACAAGATCGACCCCAACTCAAGGACCGACGCGCATAGTGACTACCGACCGACCGCGACCGCCGAGGTCGAGGCAGTCATGGTTCCTGTCTGGTACGAAGCCGTGGGTACGGTGGCACCAAGCAAGACCGTCGCAGTAGCTCCACAAACCGACGGCAACATCGTCGAGATGTTGACTGATGTCGGCCAAACGGTCAAGGCCGGTGACATCCTGTTCCGCATCGACAGTCGGACGATTGATGCATCCTTGTCGCAGGCTGAAGCTTCACTTGATGCCGCTATCGCTGCAGCAGACTTGACTGCCTCGTCACGCGCGCGAGTACTTCGGCTGTTCGATCAGGAGGCCGCCACCACCGAACAACTGGAAGCGGCGAATTCGGCCGACGAACAGGCACGAGCCGCGGTCAAGCGCGCCGAGCAAGGTGTCGTCGGGATCCGAACTCAGTTGAGCTATACCCAAGTGATATCCCCCATCGACGGAGTCGTCGCCAATCGCTTCGCCGACGCTGGAGATCTCGCGATGCCTGGCAAGCCGGTCCTTCAACTCGACGGGCCTTCAGCCTTGGACCTGGTTGCCGCGGTACGCGAGAGCAACATCTCGATGTTCTCCCTAGGCGAAGAGGTTGAAGTCCTGTTCCCCACTACCGGCCTCCGCTGTACCGCCACCATCAGGGAGATGCAACCTGCTGGCGACCCGACCACCCGCAGCTTCAGGGTGAAGATGAGCCTGCCGGCTGACTCACAAGTGCGGATAGGCATGTACGGAAAGCTGAGGATGCAGACTGAAGAACGCAAGGTTGCGGCCATTCCAGCCGCAGGCATCAGTCGCGTCGGCCAGCTCGAGACGGTCATGGTCAAGACTGGTGATACCTGGCTGCGGCGCTTCATCCGAACCGGCGATGAGACCAAGGATGGTTTCGTTGAAGTCCTGTCCGGTTTGGATGCCGGCCAAACGATCGGTTGGATGCGATGATCAAGCGCATAGTCAGCACTTTCCTTGAGGGTCACCTTGCAGTCTTGCTCGGTGTTGCCGCACTGTTGCTGGGGCTCGCCTCGGTATTCCTTACTCCTCGTGAGGAGGAACCGCAGATCGTCGTACCGGTCGCGGATGTGTTCGTGGAGGTCCCTGGCGCCAGTGCTGCGGAGATCGAGAAGCTCGTGACCACACCGCTTGAAAGGGCACTGTGGCAGATCGATGGCGTGGAGTACGTGTATTCGATCTCCCAACGTGACCGTGCGGTAGTGACCGTGCGCTTCTTCGTCGGCGAGGATCGCGAGGATTCGCTCATCAAGATCCACAACGGGGTCATCTCCAATGTCAACGAGCTTCCGACCGTGGTCGATAGCTGGGTGGTCAAGCCGGTCGAGATCGACGACGTGCCGATCGTCACGATGGCTCTGCACTCCGCGGAATATGATGATTTCGAATTGCGCAGGATCAGTGAGGAAATCCGCGCGCGCCTCGACATGGTCGAGGATGTCTCGAAGACACGTGTCGTCGGTGGACGTAGTTCCGAAGTTCGAGTGACACCCGACAGTGAAGCCCTCGCCGCCTATGGCATCACGCTGCTCGACCTCTATCGCCATATCGGGCGAGCTGATGCTTCGGCATCTGCCGGAAACTTCGTCCGTGATGGCGAGGAGACATCGGTGTTGGCAGGACCATTCCTCACCGGGATCGATGATGTCAGCGAGGTGGTTGTTGGGGTATTCGACCAGAAGCCGGTCTATCTGCGTGATGTAGCGAGCGTCAGCCTCGGCCCTGCAGAGATCAGCAACTACACGCGCATCGGCTTCGGACCTGCAGACGACAGTCGCTCCCGTAGGCGAGTCGACGACTTGTCTAGCCTTGGTGACGACGGCTGCGTCTCCCCCGGCTCCTGGCTAGCTTCGGTTGACCGCCGCGTCGGGGGACTACATCCTCCAGATCGGGTCCA
>CAZJGH010000011.1:0-22856 GCA_964545405.1 uncultured Planctomycetales bacterium | reverse complement strand
CGACGTTGTTGAGCAGATAGTCACTTCCTTGCTTGCGGAAGAAACTGGATGTGTAGTTCCATCCCTCCTTGTCGCCGTAATGGCCAGCGCTCTTAGCCAACCGATAGGCATCATCGTTCTGCTTGCTGCGGTTTTGGCTGACTCCTTCGATCGGCTTGTAGGTGCCCATCGCACCAGCGGAATTGCCATGCGCGAAAGTGACCCCAGCCTGGGCACTGATGGGGATGAACTCTCCACCTGCCGGCCATTTGGAGGAAGCCAGATAGTTGTGCCAGGTTGCAGGGGCGATGACGACGAGGCAAGTGGCGATGGCGATACCGGTGCCACGCAGCTGTGGAGGTCGCAGCCCAAGCCACCATGCGAAAAACGGGATCGCGATCAGCAGTGCCGGGTTGGCAAGGGTCGCAAGGCCAAGAGATGCTCCGATCGCCCAAAGCAGACGCGTGGAGGTCTCTCCATCCGGGTCGAGGCTGGCTTCGCGATGGCGAACCACCATCTCGAGCAGCAAGGCGACCGTGAACAGCTGCAGGCTGGAGTTGAGGATCCGCATCGAATAATACGCGGGTTCCTCGAGCCAAAGGAACAGGATGGCAGTGGCCAAGCCGAATCCCGCGTGCCCAAAAAGGCGGCTGGAGATGCGCGCAAGCATCCAAGCCGTCAGTGAGCGCAGCACCAGCTGAACCACGAACAGGATCAACATGCCGCCACCCAACGACCTCACTACCCCGACGAAATAGGGGTAAAGGGGGGCGGACATGAATGGCTTGTCGCTGATCAACTCACCCTCGGCGATGCGCCCACCCCATTCCCAGTACTCCAGCGCATCGCCAGCAGGTGCTAGCAGCGCCGGATTAGGGTCGATCGAGCGCCACAACCCGAAGAACTGGAGCAAAAGGTCCAGGACCAGGATGGTGAGCAGCAGACGGTGAGGTGCCAAGCGGCGCATCATTCGATTTTAACAACCTTGAGTTGGGGGATTCCTGTACCAAATACTAAGGCTAACCTATTGCACCCCTGGCCAAGGTTGGCCCCCTACAAACATGACATACGAACTCCCAGAACTCCCTTACGGGATTAACGATTTGGCGCCTCACATCAGCGCCGAGACCCTCGAATTCCACCACGGCAAGCACCACAACGCGTACGTCGGCAAACTCAATGAGCTTCTCGATGGCGATTCATCGAAGAGTCTTGAAGAGTTGATTCGTGTTCAACCAAGCCGCTCAAGTATGGAACCACACCTTCTATTGGAACTGCATGTCGGCAACAGGCGGTGGCGCACCAAGCGGCGCACTGGCTAGCGCGATCGACGCGGAATTCGGCTCCTTCGATGCTTTCCTGGCTGCCTTCAAGGCTGCCGCCATGGGGCAGTTCGGTTCCGGTTGGGCCTGGCTAGTGGATAACGGCGGCAAGCTCGAGATCTGCACCACCAGCAACGCCGGCAACCCGATGACCGACGGCAAGAAGCCGCTGCTGACTTGCGACGTGTGGGAGCATGCCTACTACATCGATTTCCGCAATGCGCGCCCGAACTACCTCAACGTGTTCTTCGAAAACCTGGTCAACTGGGATTTCGTCAGCGCGAACTACCAGTAGAGAGAGACCCCGAAGTAAGGGCCATCGACCACCATCGTCACGTCAAGGGTGGCTTCGTCGAGGGTTCCTGAAACATCGATATCAATGCGGTGATACCCGACTACGAGTTCGACGTTTTCCGTCGGCTCGTAGTTGGCATTGATGTCCATATCCAAGTAGGTGATGTCGGTCGTATCGACATTGGTGGTCAGCCCACTGAATTCCCCACCGAGGCGAATGCCGTACGGCAGTTGGATATCACCGCGGACTCCGATCATTGGCACCGGCACGCTCTGATTGATCGGCACACCAAGTACCGAGATGGTCTCTGTGGCGGTGATCACGAAACGATCGAACTCGAGGAAGTCCACACCTGCCATGAACCCGGCTCGGCCAGCTGGGGTGTTGATCAAATCGACCCCGAGCATCAACTTGGTCACTCCAAGATCCATGTCGGTGCTGGTCGCAAGGTCTTCGGTCACCGGAATAGGGACGCCGGTGAAGGTCGCGCCACCCGCGACATTCGATGAGTGCTGGCCGTCGTAGCCAAATGAACTCACCGACAGCTCGAATGGTGCGATGCCGGCGCGAGCACCGTAGAAGAAACCGGTCTCACGATTCTTCTCCATGCTCAGGTCGCCATCGAAAGTGATTCCGGAGCCGGAAGAATCATTGACGCTGATGTCGTTGGCGGCGGCATCAAGGCCGACCGGATAGACGGCGGCGTAACCACTCATGTGGATATCACTCCAGGCGGCATCGCCAGGAACAGAGCAGGCAGGAAGCAAGATGAAGAGGAATAAGGGAGAAATGCGTTTGAAATTCATCGGGGTGGGTCGTCGTGTGATGAGAGGCTATAAGTCGGAGATAGGTGCAGCGTTTCCGGAAAGAAGTTCGTGCCCGACCCAACGATGGTCGCGCAAGGATGCTTCTTCCAGCAATCCTGGAAGGTAGCGTCGCCACATAGGTCGGTCAGTCAGGTTTTTATCATAGCGCTGTAGTGCTTGGAACCTTTCGGCTGCCCTTACTTGGGGCGGCAACCCAGCATGCAGCGCAGCAAGATCGCGCATAGCTTGCTTGGGCGGCACTTCACCATTCAGGAATCGATTGCGGTCGTGATCGAGGAAGTGAAGGTCGCTGACTTCAAGTCCTGGAAGTCGAATCAAGAGATTACTCGGCTTCAGGTCGCGGTAGGCGATGCCGGCGCGATGCATGCGCCGAATCACGTCGGCGACATTGTTGAGCAGGGCTTGTCGCGATTGTCCTTGAACCTCAAGGACCGCAAGGTGAAGTGGCAGCAGGTCAGCCAAGTCTTCCATCAGCAGGAATGACCCACGCCCTGGTTGAGACCATGCAGCCCATGCTGTCGCGACGGACAATCCTCGTCGTTGCAACGCTTCAGCTGCGAGCAGGCTACGGATCGCCTTGCTGTTGCCGAGCCGGTCGCGTGGATCTATGCGCTTGGTGGGCAGGTAGTGTTTCAAGACTGCGCGGCGCCCATCAGGCAAGGCCACTCGACTCACGGTCGAGGAATTGCCGAACTTAAGTGCCGCGCCACTGGTGGGACGTTCTCCCTTCTGCTCTGGGCTGCGGTTCAGCTGCTCCTCAAGCTCGGAAGTGTCGAAGCTCGCGACCCTCCACACCGCAGGATGGCGTCCCTTGATTGCAGCACGTGACTTCCGGTCGCCCTCACGGGCGGCGCTACGCAGGTCCTTGAAATCGGAGTTCGGCGCGGTGGCCGGCGGAAGTGAAGCGGGTGTTGAGGGCATCGCCACGATAAAGTGTGCCAGCATGACCGCCCCAGGCAAAATTCCCCTTAGCGTGGTGATAATCGCGCAAGACGAAGAGGACCACATCGTCGACTGTGTGAACAGTTCTGCGTGTGCCGCTGAGGTGGTTGTCGTCGACGGTGGCTCCATGGACAAGACCGTGGAATTGGCGCAGAAAATGGGCGCAGTGGTGGTCGAGCGGCCATTCGACGGCTTTATCGAGCAGAAGAATGCCGCGATTGATGCGGCCAGCTACGACTGGGTCTTGAGCCTCGATGCTGATGAGCGCCTGTCGCCGGAGTTGGTCGATTCTGTGGTCGCCTTATTCAAAGATGGTGCTGAGCCGCCCTTGCCGGGGTATTTCATACCGAGGATCTCGCATCACCTCGGCCGGTGGATTCGTCACGGCGGATGGTATCCGGACCGCAAGCTACGCCTGGTCGACCGGCGCCAAGGACGATGGGGTGGTCGCAAGGTCCACGAGAAGATCGTCTTGGATGGTGAAACTGGGCTGTTGGATGGTGACATCCAGCATTACCCATATCGCGACATGGAGCACCATCTCCGCAAGATGGATAGCTATACCACCATGGCGTCGGAGATCCTGTTCGAGGAAGGACGCCAGTGGCCGCGGCTGCGCATGATCGTGCAGCCACCTCTCCAGTTCCTCAAGGCATACTTCCTGCGGCGTGGAATCCTCGATGGTCGAGCTGGCTTCATCCTGGCGATCCTTCACGCGCGTTATGAATTCCTCAGGATGCGCAAGTTAGCCAAGTTAAGGGCGCAAGAAGGTAAGGCATGAGGCGCTTCCTTCCGGTACAGGTCTCCTTGGCTCTGGTGTTGTTGGTGGTGCCTTGGAGTACTGGCGGTTATTCCGTAGCACTTGGTCTCTGCTTGCTCACCAGCCTGATCGCCTTGCGCAAGGACAGCTTCAGCCGACGTCACCCGTTCCTCATCCCCTCACTGGTTTGGGTCGCGGCATTGGTCTTGAGCTTCTGGTGGAGTGATGCACCACGCGCTGGCGATGAAGCCCGCACTTATTACCCGTTCCTGTTGGTGTTCATCGCGTCAGCCGCGATCTCATCACGTCGCCAGGGATGGCTGTTGATGATCGTCTTCCTGGTGTCAGCCGTGGTCGCCGCAGTTGCTGCAGTAGCTGAGCATTACCTGTCGATCGGGGTTCCAGCCCGCAATGGCCGCTACAGCGGCAATGTCACCATCGTCACCTATGCCATGATCATGGTCAACGGCTACGTGTCATGCGCCTTGATGTATTGTTATGCGGAGCGCTGGTGGTCCCGCGTGGTCTTGATCTCAAGCGGCCTCCTGATGTTGGCAGCCATCGACCTTAACGGGACTCGAGCGGCGATCCTTGCCGTCGGAGTGGCGATCTGCGCGATCTTCGTGATGTTACCTGACCGTCGCAAGCGACTGCTTGCCTTCATGTCACCGATTCTTTTGTTGCTGGTGCTGTTACCCAACTCCAAGTTGTATGAGCGTTTCGCCAGCCAGGCCGAACAGTTCAATTTCGAAGATGACAAGATCGACATCCGCCAGACATTATGGGTTTCAGCGTGGCGCATGACCAAAGCGAACCCGGTGATGGGAGTAGGTGTCGGTGGTTTCCGTCCGGAGCGCGATCGCATGTTCTCCGATGGCGAGATGGAGGGCTATCCCTTGCCTGGCCCTGGTTATGATCACGCGCACAACGTGCCGTTGCACATCGCCGCCTCGATGGGTCTTCTCGGCTTGGCCGCGGCCATCTATTGGTTCGGAAGTTATCCGTTATGGTTCGTACGCCGACGTCGTTCCTGCGCGCCAGCTGCGACCTTGGCGGTGGCGATGGTGATGGTGGTATTGGCGTTCGGAACCCTTGAGACTTCCTTGTTGAACTCGCGCACGACCGGAGTCTTGGCGATCTGCATCGGTGCTGCTGTTGGCATCACTCGCGCCGAATCTGATGGCGCTCCCGGATCCCCAGCCCTCGCGTCCAGCGACACATCTCCTCCCGAAGCCTAGATCATGTCTTTCGATTCCCTGACCCTCGACCTCTGTCGTGCCTTCGCCGAAGCCGGCGGGCGTGGCTTCCTGGTCGGAGGAGCAGTGCGAGATCGACGCCTTGGATTGGGGTCGAAGGATCAGGATCTCGAGGTGTATGGAATCGAGGCGGATGAGTTGCAGCGAATACTCGAGCGTTTCGGCAAGGTCCATCTGGTCGGCCAGCATTTTGCTGTGCTGCACTTGAGCTCCGACCGCGGGGTCGCCGAGGTCTCACTGCCACGTACTGAATCGAAGACCGGCCCTGGTCATAAGGGTTTCGCCGTGACTGCTGACCCTCATCTGGATTTCGTCAGCGCTTGCCGTCGCCGTGACTTCACCGTTAACGCGATGCTTGAGGATCCCCTGAACGGGGAGCTTATCGACCCATTCAACGGCCAAGAAGACCTACAACGTGGCTTGTTGCGCCATGTGTCGAGCGCTTTCCATGAGGATCCCTTGCGGGTGCTGAGGGCAGCACGGTTCGCGGCTAGGTTCGGATGGAAGATTCATCCGCAGACAGCGGCCGTCTGTCGTGGCCTCGACCTGAGTGAGCTGCCACGCGAACGCATCGAAGGGGAGTGGCGACTTCTTTTGGCCGGAGATTTCCCCGGCACTGGGCTGTTGGCGCTTGAACAGTGTGGGGCGTTACGGTTCTTCCCTGAACTCGAGGCGCTGCGTGGTGTCGCGCAGGACCCGATCTGGCACCCTGAAGGTGATGTGTTGCAACATACCGCCATGTGCCTGGATGCCGCGGTGTCGCGGCGCTCAGAAATGACCGACCCGTGGGCGGAAATGCTCGGTGTCCTGTGCCATGATCTCGGCAAGGCCAAGCACACGTATTTCCAACGTGCGCGCTGGCGCTGCCCCAATCACGATAACGACGGCACCCCCGCGACCATTTCCCTGCTTCGTCGTTTATGCGGGGCCAAGGACATAATCGAGCCGGTCACTGCTTTCGTCCGTGAACACTTGCGCGCATCGCAACTTTTCTTCGTACGTGACAAGGTCTCCGATGCGGCCATCCGCAGGTTGGCCTTGCGAGTCGATATCGCAGCACTGTGCCGAGTCTCGTGGGCTGATGCCGCAGGGCGAGGCGAACAGCTCGAAGACCCATGGCCCCCTGAGGCGTGGCTGTTGAAGCGGGCCCAGAATCTCGGGGTGAAGGAGCAAGCGCCAAGCAACTTCCTGCGCGGTGCCGATCTACTTGAGCGCGGCTGGCAAGGTGGACGTGAGGTCGGTCTGGTATTGGGCCGCGCGTTCGAGTTGCAATTGGATGGCGAGCTGGCGGATCGCGATGCGGCCTTGACCTGGCTCGACCAGCAGCGGCGCGACCGAGATGAAGGCTAGGACTTTTCAGGCGCGGAATATTGCGCGAGGAATTGAGCTTCCAATCGGTTCTCCAACATGCGCGCTTCACCGGCCAACGCGGCGGCCTCTGCTTGATCGAGGGCTTCGTCCAGAGCAGGGTTGAAGGCTGCGCGTTCTCGGACGTCGTGATGTTCAAGCACTTCCTTCAACATCCGGGTTTCCTCGATCCACTGCAGGCGAACGGCCGGAGTCAGATCTACATCTGCAGAGAAGACCCTGTGCCGCGCGTCGTCAAGCAGGCGCCGCAACTTGCGATGTTCCTTGTCGAGGATATCCAAGGTGCAGCCGTTGCTTTCCAATCCTAGGCGATCGAACGCCGGTAACAGCACCTCGTCTTCCGCGGCGCTGTGAGCCTCAAGCAGGGCGGCGAAAGACCCGAAGGCCTTGCGTGCTTGAGCTAGATCACCGACCACCACTGCCTGAAGGTGCATGCGCAGACGCGCGCTCAACTCGGCGTGACGATCGAGGAGGTCGATGCACTTCAGCATGAGTTCAAGTTTAGCAACATGGCCACGAGGCCAGGCAGATGCTGCTACTCCTTGATGACCTTCTTGATGATCCGAGCACTGACCTTGGCCACTACCGAGCGTGGCACGACCCGGTTGCCAGCGACCATGACGCTGTTCTTGAATCCATGGACGAAGGTCATGCGTTTGCCGAGCAGGTCGAGGCTCTTGGAGACCACATCGACGGGGGCAGCCATGTCGGGGAAAGTCGACTCGGTGCCGGCGATGGCATGAAATTCCGTGTCGGTCGAGCCCGGGCAAACCGTGAGGACATCAACCCCAGCGCTACGGAATTCCTCATGCATAGACTCTCCGAGCAGGAGGTCGAACCCTTTGGTCGCTCCGTACACGGAGAAGAACGGAGTGGGTTGGAATGCAGCGGTGCTGGCGAGCATCAATATGCCGCCGCGCCCGCGCTTGACCATGGCAGGGGCGAAGGCGAGGCTCAGCATCGTCGGGACCTCGCAGTTAAGCCGAATCATGTCACGCATGCGTTCGGTACCGCCGTCGAGGAAGGAGCCCTTCCAACCAAAGCCAGCATTGTTGACCAGGAGACCAACCTCGATGTCCTTGACCTCGTCTTCCAGTCGTTGGATGGCATCGGGGGCGATCAGGTCCAGCGCCAAGACTCGGCAATCTACGTTGAAGCTGTCGCGTAATTCAGTCGCGAGTTCCTGCAATTGCTCGTCGCGCCGAGCCACCAACACCAGGTTGAGCTTGCGTGCTGCGAGCTGTCGGCAATAGTGCGCGCCGAGCCCCGCGGATGCACCGGTGACGATTGCCCATGGGCCATAACTGCTGGCGAAGTTCATGGCACCAATTAGAACCGCATTCCAGCGCTTCACAACTGCATTGGTAAAAAAATGAAGCGCCGAGATCCCCCCGGATCTCAGCGCCTCTCCTCCCCGAATAACTGGCGAGGACTTATCGGGTCCATCCCCCCGAATGGTCAACCGACACCTGTATTACGATGTGCCTCAGACTGGGTTACACTTTTTGGGAGAAAAAAACCGATTTCCTGATGACCGACCTGAAACCTCCGCTGCAGCTGGATTCGCCGCTGACCGAACTCTCCGGAGTCGGGCCTAAGCGTGCGGAGAGTTTTGCCAGTGCATTCGGAATCAGGAGAATAGGCCAATTACTGTGTCTTATCCCAAGTAGATATGAGGAGCCGGCGGTCGTTACCGGTGACCAGGATTTGTCCGTTTTCGTAGGGCAAAAAGTACGCATAACAGCCACCGTTGTCGGCCTGTCGATTTGGAGTCGAGGCCGTCGTCGCTCAGTGATGACAGTTCGTCTGGTCGCATCCAATGGACAGAAGATTTTGGCCTTGTTCTTCAATCAGGCTTACCGCAAGAATCAGTTCCCAACGGATCTGCAGGTCCAACTTGAAGGTCCGCTGACCGCCAAGAATGGGCTGCAGTTGGTGTCCCCGCGGGTCGTGCCCGACGGTGAGGAAAGCCCCCGTCATTTGCAGCCGATATACCCACAGCGCGATCCCTTGGCCAGCACGACGGTGAAACGCGCGATCGAAGCTGCGTACGATTGGCTGGAGGCGGTCGAAGAACCACTACCGACGTTCGTCTTGGAATTGGCAGGAGTCCCTGATCTTCCAACCGCCCTGCACAACCTGCATAAGCCAGCGAGTCTTGAGCAGGCTGAATCTGCTCGTCGACGCCTCGCATTGGGCGAGGTGCTCAATCTGGAGCATCGGCGCCTGGCGACTCGTAGTGAAGTCGGTGCCATGCCGCTGCCAGAGGATGATCAACTGTGGCAGCGAATCTTCAAGCGTCTTCCCTTCGAGTTGAACGCTGAACAGTTGAGCGTGATTCGCACTTTGCGTAGCGAGCTTCAAGGTAAAACACCGATGCGCAGGCTGCTGCATGGCGAGGTCGGCAGTGGCAAGACAGCTGTAGCGTTTGCCTTGGCTTTGGCGGTAGTTGCGGGCGGGGGACAGGTTGCCCTGTTGGCTCCAACTGAAATCTTGGCGCGTCAACATCTTGCCACCTTCCGTACCTGGCTCAAAGGCGCTCGTCTTCAGGTGGTCGGCTTGTTCGGCGACGACCGGGTTGCCGCAAGGCGTGAAAGCTTGGCTGCACTTCGTACTGGTCGAGCTGCAATCGCCATCGGCACCCATGCCCTGTTCAGTGCCGACGTGTCCTTCAAGAGCTTGCGCTTGGTGCTTCTGGATGAGCAACATAGATTCGGAGTGAAGCAAAAGGCTGCCTTGGTGAGCAAGGGAGATGCTCCGCATGTCCTGACCATGACAGCAACCCCGATTCCGCGTACCTTGGCGTGGGCTCAATATGGTTCCTTGGATCCATGCATCTTGCGAACAAGGGCTGGCGCCAATGCTCACGTCACTACAGAAGTCCATGGCTTAAACGATTGGCAGCAGGTCGCAACCCAACTTAGGGCGCGCATCGAGTCGGGCGGCCAAGCATTCGTGGTCGTACCTCATATCGATGGCGACGACGGCTTGCTTGCGTGGCAGCAGCGATTCCTGCAGGGGCCATGGAGTGGGATCAGTGCAGCGATGGTGCACGGTCGGCTGCCTGGCGAAGAAACAGCCGCGATCGTCGAGCGCTTCCGTCGTGGCGAGCTGGATGTGCTGTTCGGTACCACTGTGGTGGAAGTCGGATTGGATATCCCAGCAATCGAGTTCATGTTCATCATGAACGCAGAGCGTCTCGGGTTCGCCTCGCTGCATCAGCTGCGCGGCCGTCTGGCCGGCGGAAACTATGCCTAGTCCGGTTTTTGCCAAGTTTTTTGCGCCAATTCCGAGTCTTTTGAGCGGCTCAAAACCCTTGAGACTGCCACTGACGGCTTCCAGGTTGCTGCCCTGGACCTACGCCAAAGGGGGCCTGGGGCCATGCTCGGCACTCGTCAGCATGGCAAAACCGGATTCCAGGCGTTCGACTCCCTGCGCGATGAAGACTTGGTCTCCATACTTAGGCACGAAGAGTTGAGAAACTGGTTGGCCAACCACGAGTAGAATGGTCTCCCGTTTGGGTGCCTGTTTCCCCTGGTCTCGATGATTCAACGTCTAATTACAACTAGTCTTGCCTTCTTGGTGATTGCCACAGCCGCTACTGCTCAAGGTAAGCGCCTGGATTTGCCGCCCGCACCGCCAAAAGCCGACAATCCGCAACAAGATCCGGAGCAGGGTGAGAAGGAGCCTGGTGAAGAGGCGGTCGTCGCTACGGAAAACGGCGCAAAGCCAGCCATGTGGGCTGATCCGCAGAATCAATTCGAGGAGTTGTTCCTGCGCTTCGAGATGGAGAACGACACCCGTAAGGTAACTCGCAAGAAGTACCTGGAAGAGTTGCGCGGTCTAGGCTTGGGGTCGCAAGAGACTGCCCTGAAAGCCCTTACATCACAGTATCCACCGACAGTAATGCTCGCGGCGGAGATCCTCGAGTGGGTGGGTGAGGCCAAGGATGCCGACGCCCTAGTCGACGCGGCTTCCTCGGTGAACGATGTTGAGGCCGTGGGAGTCTGTCTTGATAGCGCCCTCCGGCTCGGTAATGGCATCTTGCCTGAGGCGACAGTGAGACTTCTGGGTCATCCTAAGCGCCAAATGCGGACGGTGGCTGAGGCCCGCTTGTCCGAACGTCCAGATACAGCACACCTTCCCAAGCTGCTGCAGTTCTTGAACTATGGACGCGACAACGACGTGCGTCTTCGCGCTGCACGTCTATTGGCGGCTTTCCCGGAAGAGCCTGACGCTCGTCTCGGGTTGCGCAACGCACTTGCCGGCGATTCCATCGAGGTCGCCATGTTGGCGGTGCGCTCGCTCGCCGGCGACGGCAATGACGCAGCCATCGAATGGCTGCATGAGGAGTTCTTGGTCGCGCCAACCCAGCTTGAGGCAGCTTACCTGCTGATGGGTATCCTGCTGCATCAAGACCAGCGCACCGAGTTGTTGATTCGCCCAGACTTGGAGGAGCGTTTGCGTTTCTTGCTGCGCGTCGATGATCCATTCATCGGTGGCACTGCAGCCTCGGCTTTGGCTGAGTGCGTGTTCCGTACCGATCTTTCCGGCAGCATCCTCGATCTTGAACGCGGTCTCCCTCAAGTGTTGGTGAGGGCTGTCGGTGGCATCGAGTTCTACCCGCAATATGCGCGCTTTGCGCCAATTGCCGAACGCAGCCTACGTCGCATTACCGGCACCCACTTCGAAGATGAAGCTGGATCAGCATGGGTAGGCTGGCTTGCTGATAATCACGAAGGGTTCCACATCGTTCGCGGTCGCATCGACGTGGTACCGGATGAGGTGTCAAAGCTGCGTGTGACTTGGTCAACCAAGTTAGGCGATAAGCGCACCCTGGTCGGCATCGATGCACCACGAATCAGCGGTGACCGGGTCGTCGGAAGTGTCGGCGCGGCAAACCTCCTCAAGATGATCGAGGAGCCAGGTCTGCTCAGCGCGTCGATCATGCCGGGCGTGATGGGGTTGTCCGAGGCACCATTATCGTTGGCCATCGACATCTCGGTCGATAGTCGGCGCAAGAACCTCAGTTTCCGCGGATCGGCGGGTGAGCCTTGGGTAGGCAAGTTGGCCCAGCAACTCGACGAGCTGTACGAGACGACCGGTTGGCAGGCCTTGGCCGGCACCGACTCCGCAGGACAAGCCTTCCTGCTCGAGAACATCGAGCGCTTCGACGCCAACGAGTTCAGCAATGATGCTGATCGATTGTCTGCCCTCATCGGGCTTTCGACCGGGCGCATCGCCAGTCTCGAAGAACAAGTGCTACGTACTTGGGTCGCCGAGCTGCTGACCATCGACAACCGCTCCGACTCATGGACGCCAGACTTGTCCCACGAGTTCCTCGGTCTGATTCCGCTCTATGCCCAAGACGAGGATTTCGTCGCCGACCTCCTGGTCATGGTCATGTCGGATAGCACTCACACTGTCGACATGGAGGCGATCGACCTGCTCGCTGGTCTCGAGGAGCCAAGTCGCTCCGACTTGTTGCTGCGTGCGATGTTGGCTTCAAGTGCCGATGCCTGCGGTGCCCACCTGAAGGATGATCGCTTGGCAGTACGCCTTGCCGCGGTGCGTGCCTTGCCGAACTTCGAGGTGCTCGGTACCAGCCACCTGATCACTGCCCTGGATGATGTTCATCCCTTGATCCAACGCACCGCGATCCATGGCCTTGGCACCCAAAGAGCCGCCATCGCACGTGACCTGGTGACAGCTTTCTCGAAGGACGGCATGCCGATCGAGTTGCGTCGTGAGGCGATCTGGGCCATGGGCCGAATCGGCAGTGTCGAATCCCTGCCCGAACTACTGGCGATCAGTCGTGGCGAGGACATCGCCCTGCAATTGGCTGCGGTATCCGCGGTTGCTGAAATACCCGGATTGGAGGCCGATGAAGCCATCGGCAGCCTGTTCCCGAACTTCGCTGGCACGCCGGTCGAGGGCAGCTTCATGCGCTCCTTGATGGTTCGTGGTTCCGGCTCAGCGCGATTGATCCTGCGCCCTTACTTGATGGGGGACGACACCCACCTGTCACAGCGCGCAGCATTGTTGGCCGGGTCCCTGGGTGACCCTATCGCTGCCATCGTGCTGATGGATTGGCTGCCAAGGGCGCCACGTGATCCAGAACTATTGGGGTCGCTCGCCAATTCATTGTGCGTCGATTTCCGCACCACCCCAGACCCGGCCGGTACTTATCAGGCTTGGTGGTCAGATAACCAGAACAGCACTTCTGCCGATTGGCTGCGCAATGCCGCACGAGATAGTGGCTTCGAGATCCCGCATGGCTTCGATGACCCAACCAAGGTCGCGCCGAAGAAATCAGTGGCCGCGTTGTTGATGGTCCTTGAGTCGGGGCCAGCCCATATGCGCGCTGTCACCTGTTACTTCCTCAACACCCTCACCGGTGTAGATACCGAGGTCATCGCCATCGGTACTCCTCGTAACGAACTGACACGCCGTGCTCAGCCTTGGCGCGACTGGCTGGATTCCTAAGTTGGTCTTTTCCCGCCGACGCCTTGGCGTCCTTGTGCTCCTGGTCGGTGCCGCCATGGTGGTAGCCGGCCTGATGCTGCGTAATCCTCAAGCCGGATTCAAGCGGGTGCAGGCCTGGATGCCTGACATCCATATTGCCGCGAGTGAGGCAGGTATCGACCCTTACCTCTTGGCTGGCTTGGTGTATGCCGAATCGCGCGGCAAACCCGGAGCCATCTCGAGTATCGGTGCGCTTGGGCTGTGTCAGTTGATGCCACCGACCGCCGCCGAAGTCGCGCAACGGATCGGCGTTGCTGGACCTCCCTACACGCCGCAGGACAACCTGCGCTTAGGTGCCGATTACTTGCGCCACATGATCGCCTATTGCGACGGGGGTGTTGAGCTTGGAATCCTGTCCTACCGTCTCGGCCCGGCGCGAGTGAAGAGGCGTGTCGCTGCGGCCGGTAGTCAGCAACAGTGGTTCGCCGAAATACGCGCTGTCCGGCCGTCGCCGTGGGGGTATCTTGAGCAGGTGCAACAAATGCGCGAACGCTTCGCTGCGGCCGAGTTGGAAAGCCTGGCAGACGCCGCTGCCGACAATAATCCCACCGAGTAAGTCATGGAAACTCCCGACAAGATTCTGTTCATCTGTACCAATCAACGACTGCCTGAATGGGGCAAGGAATCGTGTGGCGATCACGGGGCCACCCAAATCGCTGAACACTGCCGGCGCGGCTTCAAGCGCCGCGGACTGGCGGCTGCCAATCTGCGCAGCACTGGCTGCGGTTGCATCGGACCATGTTCGCAAGGGCCGCATGCAGTGGTGATGCCCGACAACGTCTGGTACTCAGGATTCTCCTCCGACGACGTAGATGAGATAATCGATAGTCATCTGCTCGGCGGTAAGCCGGTCGCACGATTGGTATCAGCCTCGCCGTCCGCCCCTGAGGAGGTGTGATCATGGTAAAAGTCGCTGTCTGCCTATCCGGATGCGGAGTATTCGACGGCTCCGAGATTCACGAGACGGTCATCGCCCTCTTGGCGTTGAGCCGGGCCGGTGCTGAAGTCATCTACTGTGCTCCCGATGTCGATCAGATGCACGTGATCGATCACCAACATGGCGAGGTCATGGAGGGAGAGACACGCAACGTGATGGTCGAATCGGCACGCATCGCTCGAGGCCCGGTGGTCGATGTCGCTGACCTCGCGACCAGTGATTTCGCTGCCTTGATCCTGCCGGGAGGATTCGGTGCGGCCAAGAACCTCTGTGACTTCGCCGTCAAGGGTGCCGAAGCCAGTGGTCATCCAGCGGTCATGGACCTACTGCGTGATTGCATCGATGACGGTAAGCCGGTGGGGTTGATCTGCATCGCACCTACCGTGATGGCGACCGCCTTGCGCGACAGCCCAACCAGCTTGGAGATGACTGTCGGCACCGACGTCGATACCCAAGCAAGCCTGGAAGCGATGGGGTCCAAGCCGCGCCCACATGCGGTCGATGAGATACATGTCGATGTCGAACGTAAAGTCGTCACGACACCTGCCTACATGCTCGCGGAGTCGATCGCCGAAGCGGCCACGGGTATCGAGAAGCTGGTCAAGAAGATCCTGGAGCTGAGTTCGTGAGTCTGTTGTTGTTGAGTTGCGTGTCATTGTTGATGGCACTTCCTGATCAAGAGCCAGGTTTCCTGTCGGATGGGCCTCCGGTCCCTCCAGAGATGGCCAAGCCTCAATATCGCGGCTACCCCAAGCAAGATGCCGAGAGCTATTCGATCCATATGACCCTGCTCAACACTGGTGGGTTCGAAGGCAAGGTGGATTACAGTTTCCGGGCGGTGGAACCGTTGGAACACATCCGCCTCGACCGCAGTCGCACGGCCGACTGGAAGGTTGATTTCCAGACCAGCAGCGGCGCTCCACTTCATGTGGTCGCCAGTGACTACAGCGTCATGGTGCCGGTCGGCAAGACCTTGCAGGTGGGGGAGACGTTCGAGTTCAGCGCCACCATCTCGGGCAGTGGTGCACCTGGCCTGTATCGCAAGCTCAATCAACATGGCGAGACATACGTCTTCAGCGATAGCTTTCCGGCTCAAGCACGGGGTTGGTTGCCCTGCGAGGATTCCAATGCCGATCGCGCCTCGTTCGAGCTGACTTTGGTGGTGCCACCCGGATGGGATGCAGTCGGCAGTGGCGAGTGGCAACAGTTGCCGAAGGCTGCTGACGACAAGTCGCATTGGCGTACCTTCCATGGCAAGACCATCAGCGATATCCCACCAAGCCTGTTCGCCTTCACCGCCGGACCATATCTGCGTTTCCACGAGGATGGTGATGACCGCCTAGTCGATCACTTCATCTTCCCGCAGGACAAGAGCAAGGCGGAGGGTGCGCTGCAGTTCCACGCCGAATGGATGGAGATCATGGAGGAGACCTTCGGCCCATATCAGTACGCCAAGTTCACCACCATCCAGATTCCCACCCAGTGGGGAGGCATGGAGTATCCAGGTAACGTGTGGCTTTCACAGCGCATCTTCGATTATGCCGGCAGTGGTGTCGGCACCATGGCCCATGAGTTCGCGCATATGTGGTTCGGCGACGCGATCGGCTACGCGCAGTGGGAAGATGCATGGTTGAGCGAAGGCTTCGCCAGCTACTTCGGACCTTGGCTGTATGAGCAAGTCGGCGGCGGTGGCAGCCTGCACGATGATTTGATCGGTAGCCGTTCGCGTTGGCGCAACGCCTCACGGGCGCGCAAGTTGCCGATTCGCTGGAAGGAATACACCAAGCCACGCGATTTCTTCGCGCGTGCTGCGGCCAACACCTACCAGAAGGGCGCTTGGGTACTGCATATGCTTCGCCAGGAAGTCGGCGACGAGGCCTTCTTCGGCGGGATTGCCACCTTCTATCAGGCCAATGCCGGACAAGCGGTAGTCTCCGATCAGTTCATTGAGGCGATCGAAAGCGCATCAGGTCAAGACCTGAGCTGGTTCTTCGAGCAGTGGCTCGACCGTCCAGGTGCCCCACGCCTGAAGCTTGAGGACGTCGACGGAACCTTGGTCGTCCGTCAGACCCAAGACGGCAAACCCTATCGCTTCAAGCTGCGTGTCTCTTGGACCGATGCCAGTGGCACTTCAGTGGATCAGGTCTTCGCGATCGACTCGGTTGAGACCGAATTGGACTTAGGCAAGGACAGCCGCGACTGGCGGATCGATCCGCAAGCTGAACTGCTGTTCGTCGAATAGCCGGCCGCGCCGTGCAGGCGGTTGGCCTTAGCCTTGGGAAGGCACTAAGCGCACATGGGTCTCATGTGCCTGGTGAGCACCTTCCATGCGCACGATAATTACCGTGCCATTTTCCGCCATGTACTGAACGCCGAGTTTGGCGAAGTGGGTGGCGGCACTCCACGCTTCGGAGTTGCCTTGCGATAAAGCAACTTCCTTGCCGTCCTCGATCGCCAGCATCGTCAAGCGAATCGGGTAGGGAGCCATGGCCTTGGCAACCAGCTCAACTTGGCCGTTGGCGTCGATCACCGGAGTGACATCTAGTTGACGCAGCCAAATCGCATGGTCACGCCCGATCAACGGTGATTTAGGCGCTTCACCAGCAGTCCATGCAGCGGCCAGTTGAGGATATCTGACCTTATCGACGTCGCCTGTGGCGAAACTAGAGCCGTCGGTAGCAACAGGCAAATCATAGGCATCGATGTCAGTGCCGTAGAAGACTTCGTGCTCGAACTGTGCGAGTCCGGCTGGTTCGGTCAGTGCGGCACATGCCGGCAATAGGGAGACCAAGAAGACAACGAATGGTAATTTCCTTCGCATGGTACCGACAGGGTAACATCCCCACCCGGTTTTAACCGAACCTCCCAGTCACCTAGTCAATCAAAGAGGATCCCCCACATGGCAAATCGCGAACAAGTTGAAGAAATCTGGCCCGAGTTGGCCTGGATCGAAGATGCAGACCTGCGTGAGAAAACGCTACGAACCTGGATGTTGGCGTTCGACCGCAGCCCGCTTGAGCCACAGGACCTGCGTGATATTCCTTTCACCCTGCACGTAGAAAACTGCAAAGTCTCATTCCTCGACCACAAGCGTCTGGTCGTTCACCTGGCCAAGGAGAGTGCCCTAAAGGTGGCCGAGTTCATGGGCGAAGATATGCCTGTGGACCAAGATACCTTGATCGCCGGAGCTATTCTGGCCGACGTCGGCAAGCTGCTCGAATATGAAATGGTGGATGGTGCGTGCGTTCAATCCGCGCGCGGTGCTTACCTGCGCCACCCGTTCACCGGAGTCGGCCTGGCGATGGAGTGTGATGTCCCGGATGCCGTTTGCCATATCATCGCCACGCATGCTGGCGAGGGTAACCTGGTCAAGCGCACGGCCGAGGCTTATATCGTGCACCACAACGATTTTATGACCTACGAACCTTTGGTTAAGGGTCTCAAGTTTTAACTGCCGGTGTTGCAGTAAGTATTTTTCCAGATGATTTCCCCCATTTCCCAGGACGGGTCCGCCCCGTCCTTCCCTTGGGCCGGCCTTGATGGACTGGCCGACCCGATATTCATCGCCGATGCTGATGGCAACCTGCAGCATTGGAATCGCGCTGCAGCCAGCTGGTTCGAGTTACCGGCTGGAGAAGAACCCGCCGCCAACCTGCGCGTGATCGTGCACGATCATGCCGTCGAACAGGCGGCGGTGCAGGAGTTGTGGGTGGCCATGCATCGTGGCAGCAAGTATTCCAACATCACTACGCTCAAGACCCGGCATAAGGATGAGCATAAGGTCAGGCTCGTGGTCACGCCCCTGCATGGTGCGACCCACGCCGATCAGCTGGTGATGTTGCAGGTCCACGACTTGTCCGACCTGTTCGATGACTTCGATCAGCGCGAGCAGCAAAACCGCGCCAACTTGGTGCTGGACCTGCTTGGTACCACCCTCAGTGACCTCGAATATCCGCTCGGGGCCTTACGCTGGAATGCAGAGTTGGGTAGCGAGGAGATGGATCGGCTGCCGGATGACCTGCGCATGCCGTTCCGATCGGTGCAGAAGGCCTCGCGACGTTTCGTCGACATGTTCGGCAACCTGACCTTGAACCTGCCTGAGTCACCGAGCTACTCAGAGGATGACAGCATCAGCTTGGTTCGAGTATTGGTCGCGGGCAGCACCCCGACTAGGGCCGCACACCTGCTTGATTCGCTGCGTTCTGAAGGGATTCGTTGTGTATTCAGGACTGCCAAGGGGCGCGAGGACTTGATTCGCGTAGCCACTTCGGGGGAAGTAGATGCAGTCCTGCTCGACCGACATATCGGTGAAGAGAAGGCGGTCGATCTGGCTGTCGCTATCGCTGAGGTCGAGCCCAAGATGCCAGTTATCGCCTGCGCCAACCTGCAGCTCGAGGCCCTGGCCGCCAAGCTGCGCGAAGCGATGAATCGCAATCGAGTGGTAGGGGCCTCCGATGAGGTCTGGCGAAGGATCGAGGAGATTGCACTGCGCGATTCGCTGACTGGCGTATTGAACCGACGCGCCTTCGAGAGGTTCGGGCGTCAAGAGTTCGAGAGCGCCAAGCGTTACGGTTTTCCGTTGGCGATGGCGATGTTCGACCTCGATCATTTCAAGTCAGTGAACGACGAGCTCGGCCATCCAGCCGGTGACCGCCTGTTGCAGGTATTCGCCGCCTACCTTCAGACCGCCACTCGCCAGTCCGACATGATCGCGCGGATCGGCGGCGATGAGTTCGCGCTGTTGATGTCACATACCGATGGTGCAGGTGCGCTGGTCCTGACCCAACGACTGAGGGATGCCGTCGAGCTGCATATCCGCGAGGTGCTTCCACCGATGGAACCGGCGACCGGCGTGTCAGCTGGATTGGTCATCTACCCGGACCAGGATGTCGACAGTTTCGAAGCCCTCATATCGAGTGCGGACGAGGCTCTTTACCGCGCTAAAGGGGCTGGCAAGGGCTGTCTCGACGCGACTCATTAAGCCAACACATCAAGGCGGAACCCGTATCATACGGGGCTATGGAAGCCTCGACCTCCGCCCGTTCCCGCGCGCTCATTACCTTGTTGGTGGCGCCTTTCCTGTCGTTTGCAGCTGCCTCTACAAGCTTCGCTCAAGAGCCAGTCCCTTCTGGCACGGTCACCCCTTGGCCGCATGAGTCATCAGACCTTCAAGTCGATCAACGGATCCATTACGGCAGCCTGCCGAACGGGATGCGCTTCGCCTGGGCCGACAACCCGGAACCTAACGATCGGGTCTATCTACGCCTGCACGTGAATGCCGGTTCATTCGGGGAAACCGACACCGAACTCGGCATGGCTCACTTCCTCGAGCACATGGCGTTCAACGGTTCGGAGAACTTCGAGCCTGGCACCTTGATCGAGTGGTTCCAGGAACACGGCATGAGCTTCGGCGCCGATACCAACGCCCACACCATCTTCTCGGAGACCGTCTACAAGCTCGACATGCCGGATCGCGACGAGGCAACGTTGCGCGATGGTCTCAAGGTGATGCGTGACTTCGCCGGTGGACTGGATCTGCTTGAAGCAGAGGTACAGGCCGAGAAGGGGGTAATCGATGGTGAACAGCGTGAGCGTGACTCCGCTGGCTTCAGGGCCTTCGTCCAGGTCCTTAATCGACAGTTCGCAGGTACTCGTTATGCGGTGCGTATGCCTATCGGCACCAAGGAGGTCCGCGATGAGTTCACTGCCGAGTCGGTGCGCGCTTTCTATGAGCGCTACTACCGTCCAGAGAACATGACCATGATCGTGGTCGGCGACCTGCAGGGCTACAACCCCGAAGCTCTCATCCGCGAGTACTTCGAGAGCTTCGCTGCTCCGGAAACGCCAATCGCTCAGGAGCCAAGCTGGGGGAGTCCGACAATGGATGACTTGGTGTTCGCGATCTACGATGAGGAGATTCCTCAGGTGCAGATCTCGATCGGGCATTTGCGTCCAGACCCTTTGGTTGCAGATACGATCGCCAACCGGCGTCAAGACCTCGCTCGTGGTATCGCCCACTCCATGCTGAACCTGCGCTTCGCAGAGTTGGTCAAGAAGCCCGAGACCAACTTCCTGCAGGCTAGTGTCTCTGATGCAGGTCAACTGTTGGTGTTCGAAGGTGGCAGCCTGGATGTCGTCGCCGACCCAGCCGATTGGGAGCCTGCAGTGACGGAGGCTTACGTCGAGTTGCGTAAGGCACTGAACTTCGGTTTCCAGCAGGCGGAATTGGATGAGGTAAAGGCCAACATCGCTCGCGCCTTGGACGAGTCGGTGGAGCGCGAAGCGACTGCACACAGCTCCGGAATTCGCGAGGCGTTGCTTCTCGAGGTCGAAGCCGGGGTCATCCCGACTTCAGCAGTCACCGATCGTGACGTGCTGTTACCGGCACTGGAGGAGCTGACCCTGGAGGATTGCCTTCAGGCACTGCGCAGCAACTGGCGTGGTGGCAAGTTGAGCATCATCGCCAACGGTGGCTTGCAGCTCGAGGATGACAAGGCCGAACTGATGCGGGTGTTCGATGCAGCCAAGGCCGTTGAGATCAAACGTGCGGACGCCATCGAGATGAAGCCCTTCGCCTACGGTTCTGATGTCGCCAACGCTGGTGAGATCGTACGCCAGGAGAAGGTCGAGGATCTCGGCCTATGGTTGGTCGAGTTCTCCAACGGAGTGCGCCTCAACATCAAGAAGACGGATTTCAAGAAGCAGACCATCCTCGTCAGTGGCCGCGTCGGTGAAGGCCTGCTGGCGGTGCCGGAGAATGAACTGCTGGGAGCTGCGCTGGCCGATACCGCAATGTCCGGCGGCGGCCTGATCGAACATACGGTCGAGGATCTGCGTCGACTGTCGGCAGGCAAGCAGGCTTCGGTGTCCTTCGGGGTTGCCGATGACCACTTCAGCCTTAGTGGAGCCACCACTAGCGAAGACTTGCTCTACCAGTTCGAGCTGGCGTGTGCTCACCTCGAGCACTTGGCTTACCGGAGTGACATGTTCGACATGCTCAAGCAGCAGCTGCCGTTAGTGTTCGGTCAGTTCGAGCACTCACCGCAAGGGCCGATGATGTTCGACTTCACTCCCGAACTGCTGAAGGGAAATCCACGTGCAAGCTTGATGGCCTTCCAGCCATTCCCGACTCTTGAGGAGTTGCAGGCATTGAAGATCGAGGAAGTTCGCAATTCGGTAGAGCGCCATCTTGTCAACGCACCGATCGAGTTGACCGTGATCGGCGACCTGGAGGTGAACGACGTGATCGCCAAGGCGGCCCAGACCTTCGGGGCATTGCCTGACCGTCGCCAAGCTCTAGACGTCAGCGCTGGGCTCGCTCCGGTCACGGTGGTCTCAGGCATCCGCATGGAACGCACCGTGGATACCGCGGACAAGAAGGCCACCGTGGTCATGGTCTTCCCGACCACCGATGGTTTCGATGATGCTCGCCGACGCAACCTGTCGTTCTTGGGCACCATCGTCGATGACCGCCTTCGTCTTGAAGTGCGCGAGCGCTTGGGTGCGGCCTACTCACCTGGTGCAGGTGGCGACGCATCACGGATCTACCCAGGCTTGGGCGGAATCATGATTCAAGCCGCTGGCGATCCTGCCAAGGTGCAGGAGTTGGTCGATGCTTGCCTCTCGGTCGCTGAAGACCTAGCCACCAATGGCGTGAGCGCTGAGGAGGTGACCCGCCTCAGTGAGCCGATCCTGAACCAGTTGCGTGATGCGCAACGCAGCAACTCCTACTGGATGTCGTTGTTGGACGAGGCTCAGGGGCGCCCCGAGTCACTGACCAGTGCCCGCACTGTAGTTTCCTCATACGAGAACCTGTCCGCTGCTGACTTGTCGGCCTTGGCTGCCGAGTACCTCCAGCCTGGATTAGCTTCGGTCCTTGTCGTCCTGCCAGAAGTCGAGGAGGTCGTAGAGGAGGCTGTCGAGGAAGAGGTCACTGAAGAAGTGATCGAAGAGCCCGTCGAGGAAGTAGTCGAAGAGGCCATCGAAGGCGAAGCCACCGAAGGTGGCACTGAGGGGAAGGAGTAGACCTTCCCCTCGAGTGATCAAGTGAGCTGCTGGGCGACCAGCGGCTCAAGGCCTCCAGCTATTATCAGCTCCTGTGCAGTCGGTCCCAGGGGGGCGAAGTCGAAGTCGTGCCCGTCCACGCTGGCAACACCAGAGGCGAAGTCAAGGCGTACCATCTGCTCCAGCCGCTCAGTGCTGGTCTTGCCTAAGCCCAGCCCACGCAGGTATTCGACCAAGCCAGGACAGTCCACCAGCAGGTAGCCGTTGTTGAAGGCGTTGCGCTTGTAGGTCGCCGAGAAGGACCCACCGATGACCAAGCCGATACCGCGGTACTTGAGGGCGGTCGCAGCTTGCTCCCGTGATGATCCAGTGCCGAAGTTGAAGCCGGAGACGATCACGTCGCCAGCTTCCGCGACTTGCTGGAAGATGTCGTCGTAGTTTTCCATCGCTACGGCCGCCATCTGCTCAGGTGTCATGTCTTCGCGGTAGGTGTACTTACCTGGGTAGATGCCGTCGGTGTTGAGGTTGTCGGCATTACAGAAGACGATGCGCCCTTCGAGTGTGGTCGGGAACCCATCGAGGATAGGCACGCTCACCGCTTCGCGTTTCGATTGGGGTGGCACCTCCAGGTTGGTGTCGCG